>DUAO01000095.1 GCA_012960805.1 Flavobacteriales bacterium
AGTAAGGATTTACACTTCCACCATCAATGGTATAAGTGTAGTTTAAAGTTGGAGTAATAGGGGTTACATCAACGCTAACCTCTCCAGTACAAACTCCAGTACAAACATTAGTAGCTGTAACAATACTAACATCATATAAGCAGCTTCCATCATCACAAGTAGCTAATAGATTATAATTGCAAGCAGTAGGTTCAGTACAGCCATCTGGCAGTATACATGAACCATCATCTTGAGCTGCCAATGGATCAAAGTTACAGGCTACAGGGTCGGTGCAGCCACAAATATCAACATGTACTGTAAAATACTCTCTTGTTGTTTGTGTACCTAAGGTATGATCAACCCAATAAGTAGTCGTTGTTGTAGGGCTTTCTGTAATAATAGATGTTGTAGCTCCCGTATTCCACAAGTAAGTTTCTTCTATCTCCATTACATAATAATTAGTATGTGTTTCTGAGTTATCATTCCACTTACCATTCCAATCATACATTTCTACATAGTCTTCTCCACCAGAATTATTTGGTTCACCACTATTCCAATTAGTATAACTAGCAAGAGTACCATCAGTCCACTCCCAACCACCTGCAGGTTCAGAAAATAATCCGCTATTACAATTTTGATGATATCCAATCCAACTCTTAGAATTGATAACAGTATTTTTTACAAAATTATTCTCAGCAGCATTAGCAATATGCGCTAAATGCCCTCCGTTTTGACGACAACTTAAATCTGCCTCTAACCAGATTTTATTTGAGGTGGATAAAAAATAATGATTCCCATTATGGATTCCTTTAAAAGTAAAACCACTAATATTTGTATTTAATATAAAACTAGAAGAGGGGGTTAATGTACTACTTGTTCCTAAACAAATTGTATCTTGAGTATAAGTTGCACCAGGTACTGATAGAGCAAAACGTGTGTTTGGACGATTTATAGTATTATTTTGATTTGGAGTATAACTACATCCATTAGCATTATTACCTGTTCTGTAATTAAACGTATTTGTCAATGTTTGTGTCCTGTAAACATCTGCAGTAGAAGTAAACTCACAATTATCAAAACAATATTCAACTATTAAATTACCTGTACCTGTTCTTACATAAGGTACATCAAGTAAAATATCGTTCCATCCTAATGTAGGAGCAAGAGTACCGGACCAGACAAGTACTGGTGCTCCGGATTCTCGAATGTTAATATTCGCATTATACATTGCTTGCCCTCCTACAGCCTCAACATTCCATCCAATAGAGTAAATAGTATCTCCTTGATTTAATGCGGGAGTGACTGAGGTAAGATCATTATTAGAAAATGTAAGTTGTGATATTCCATCTTCCATAAATGTCCGCATAAGAAAAGCAGTAGTGCCAGTAGCTGTGCCGATTGTTACATATTGTGCCATAGCAAAGCCAGTACTACAAAGTAGTATATAAAATACAAATAGATATTTAAGCCAATTTCTCATTTTGCAAGCAAGCTTGCAAATATACGGAAACCAAGTAAAAAGGTTGCGAAATATAAATTCTGCTAGATATAGAAAAATAACGGAAACCAAGTAAAAAGGTTGCGAAATATAAATTCTGCTAGATATAGAAAAATACTAGCTATTTATCAAATATACAAAAAATAAAGAGGTTACCTAAGTGGTACTAACTCATAATCAACATAATGATGTAAGGGCGCATAAGTATTTGTTTTACCTCCATTTTTTAAATTCTGAAACTTAAAATACGAAAAATCAGAACAAAAATGCATAATAGTATTATACGCAATATGAGTGTATTTACCATGGTTGGTATTGTACTTTTTTTCAAATAATTTAACAAAAGAAATGTCATGATTACTTGTATTGCTAAATCTATATGGATCAGGAAATTTAACATCTAAAAACATTAAATTATGTATATCCAAATTATCATATTTTTTCCAGTCATATAGACCAAAAACAAATGATGCAGAATCTATTCCTCCAATAGCACCAAGTAATTTACTTACAAAAGCTTTATTTTCTGAAGGAATAATAACCACTTGTTTTTCATTAAACATTTTACGGATAGAATCCGCCTTAGTATATTTTACGGTAAATGCTTTCACTACTTTATCTTGCTGCTTAAATAGATGCTTAATATAAGCTGATTTACCCTCATGCCCTTTTTGATTAAGCACAATAACCCTGTCCTGTTTATAGCGTTTTAAAACATACTTTTTAATGATATTTGTCTGTATTTGAAAAGAAGGGAATAACTGATAAACAGCTTTATAATTTTTTACATTTTCAGTATTTTTAGAAAGTGGAGAAATCAGTATTTTAGTAGTATCATTACCATACTTTTTACATAAAATACTGAAATTATTAGCATACAAAGGTCCAATTATAATATCCATATTATCCAAAGCCTTTGAACTTACAATTTTATACACTTTTAAGGCATCCTTATTGGTATCGAAAGTATGTAAACGAATATTTTTCCCTTGTTTTCGCAAAGAATCCAAAGCCAATTCTACCCCTACATGAAAAGATAAGGCAACCTCAGAATCTTTATAATAAATATTTAGGATTTCAGTACTATCCTCAAAATCATTAAACATGGTGTCATTCTTTATAAGAAAATAGGGCATTAGTAGTGCAATATTTAATTTTGAAGTATCTTTAAATTCAGCAGCTAATTCAATCTGTTTTTGAACGCTTATATGAACATTGTTATCCTTGCTTTTTTGTTGATTTTCATAAATAGGAATATACAATAGCTGATTATAATACAAACGCTTTTGTATCTCATTGTTTTCTATAATATCAGCTGTTGCAACTTTATGTAATAGAGAAATTGACTTGAGTGATTCTCCTCCTTTCACAATATGTTTTACAAATTTATCCCCATCAAAAACAATAGTATCACTTACTGTTTGAGCCGATAAACTACAAGCAAGTAAAACTGAAAATGTAAAAAATATTTTCCTAATTATTCCCATTCTATTGTTGCTGGTGGTTTAGAGCTAATATCATAAACAACACGATTTATTCCTTTTACTTTATTTATTATATCGTTCGATACTTTTGCTAAAAATTCATGCGGTAGATGTACCCAATCAGCAGTCATTCCATCAGTTGATTCAACAGCCCTTAATACAACTGCATTTTCATAAGTACGCTCGTCTCCCATTACTCCCACCGATTGTACAGGTAAAAACATTACGCCTGCTTGCCAAACTTTATCATACAATCCTGATTCTTTTAAACCGTTAATAAAAATATGATCAGCTTCTTGTAAAATTCTAACTTTTTCTAGAGTAATCTCTCCTAAAATACGAATTGATAAACCCGGACCTGGAAAAGGATGTCTCCCTAATAACTCTTCATTAATTCCCAATGAACGACCAATTCTTCTTACCTCATCTTTAAATAAAGTATTCAAGGGCTCAACAATCTTTAATTTCATATAGTCAGGCAGGCCACCAACATTATGGTGAGATTTTATGGTTTGTGAAGGGCCTCCAGTCGCAGAAACTGACTCAATCACATCAGGGTAAATAGTTCCCTGTGCCAACCACTTTACATCTTCTATCTGATTTGCCTGATTATCAAATACGTCAATAAACATGGCTCCTATAGCTTTACGCTTTTGCTCTGGATCAGAAACCCCTGCTAAAGCATCATAAAATTGATTTTTAGCATTTACTCCTTTTACATTTAAGCCCATTCCTTTGTACTGCTCTAAAACACTTTCAAATTCATTTTTTCTTAATAAACCATTATCTACAAAAATGCAATATAAGTTTTTGCCAATTGCTTTGTTTAGCAATACCCCGGCAACTGTAGAATCAACCCCACCAGAGAGCCCTAGAACTACCTTGTCATTTCCTAATTTTTCTTTTAATCCTGCTATTGTTTCTTCAACAAAAGATGCTGGCGTCCAATCCTGAGTAAATCCGCAAATACCTACTAAGAAATTCTTCAGAATAGTATCACCATCTTTGGTGTGATACACTTCAGGATGAAATTGAAGTGCATAAGTTTGTTCTCCTTCAATTTCATAAGCTGCAACTTTTACATCATCAGTAGAAGCTATAACTTTATAGTCTTCAGGGATGCTTGCTATGGTGTCACCATGGCTCATCCATACCTGCGAGTCAATAGAAACCCCTTTCATCAATTCATTGTTAGTAGCAACAAATGACAAATTTGCCCTACCATATTCTCTTGTATTAGAAGGCAAAACTTCCCCGCCAAATTCATGAGCTAAATGTTGTGCTCCATAGCAAACCCCCAACAAAGGTAATTTTCCTTTTATAGCTGAAAGATCAGGTATGGGTGCGTTTTTTTCACGCACAGAATAAGGCGAGCCTGACAAAATAACGGCTTTCCAACTCCCATCAATAGTAGGGATTTTATTGTAAGGATGTATTTCTGAATAGATATTTAATTCTCTTACTCTTCTGGCAATAAGCTGTGTATATTGCGATCCAAAATCTAATATCAATATCTTTTCGTGCTTCATTTAGGTGTTGTATTTCAAAGAATCAAAACTACAAAATTAGGGTTGAGTGGATTTAAATTCTCTTTTAATATTTCAATAAAGTTATCCCCATATTTTAAATAAAAAGGAATAAAATTAGCATAGCGTTCTTGCAAAATGTTGTTCGGAAATAATTGATTTTTTATTTTAGAAATTTGCTGCAAAGCAGTTTCGTGCTTTTTTTTCTCATTTCTGATTAATTTTTCTTCCAATTTATCCAAAGCGCTTAATTGTTTATGCAATTGAGCTTTAATACTATTTTGCATTGCTATATCATTTGTTTTTTCCAATAACTCTGCAAATACTTTCTCCATTGCTTCTTGTTGTTTTTTTAGAGATATCTCAGTTGATTTTTGCGAAAAAACATATTGTTTTTGCAAGGCATGCTCCTGCTTAAAAATATCATCAATACCAAAGCCTAAATCAATAAGTTTCTCGTTTTGTTTGTCACTTAAAAGCAAAACTGAATTTCTTAATACCAAAATAGGAAAAGGGATATTCTCTTGTTCAAATGCTGTTTTTAATTGCATCCAGTAAGCTGCTTCAGCACCACCTCCAATAGTTGCAATATTTGGCAAAATAGTTTCTTGATAAAGCGGGCGTAAAAGCACGTTAGGACTAAATTTATCAGGTGATTTATCTATCTCTTTTTCAGTAATTCCACCTTTTATCAGCTCTCTTCCCCCCTCAGCTAAAGTAAAAAAATTAATACCCCGGACAAAGGCCTGAGCTTTATAATCTTTAGCCAACTGCTCACTACACTGTTTTATAGTTTTGACAAAGCCTTGTTGCAATACATCCTTTTTGATTATTGGAATAAACTGTTTTTTAAGTATTTTATCATCTCCATCTAAAATAACAAGGCCATACTTCCCAAATAGCTCATTTACCAAATAGCGTGTTGCCTGAGCAAGGTTTTGGTGTTTTAAATAAGCATTCTCAAAAATATTTAGCAGTTTCTCAGCATTTTCTGATTCTCCTAAAACTAATTTTAATTCATGTAATACAGATTCAAATTCACTTAAATTCATTCTACCAACTGCACCAGATTGCAGGTTATCCCATACTATCTCCTTGCCAAATAAATGGATATGATTTATTTCCTTAAAATCATGGTCTTCAGTAGTCATCCAAAAAACAGGGACAATATTCTTTTCAGGAAATTTTTCTTGCAGTTGCTCCGCTAAATTTAGTGCGGAAATTATCTTGTACAAGAAGTACAGAGGTCCTGTAAATAAGCATAACTGATGTCCAGTTGTTATCGTAAATGCATCCTTATTCAGTAGGTTGTCAATATTTTTTTCAGACTTCTTAGATAAGTTTAAGTCAGTATTTTGCTGCCTCAACACTTCAACTAATACTTTTCTATTAATCGGATGATTTTGTTTTGCAGTAATTTGTTTTTCAAAATTATCAATCTCTGGAAAATGATTAATAAATGATTTTAACCGCCTATCTTCACTTAAATAATCAATAACTAATCTTGAAAATTTTTGAGTGTCTTCATATGGGATTCTGAAAGTTTTCAAAATCTATTTTTTCATGATAAATCCTCCTGCAATTAAATCATCATCCTCATAAATTGCTGCTGATTGTCCCGGAGCAATCCCTTCTACTTTTTTATGAAATAAAACTTTTAAATTATCCCCATCATTAGTTACTGTTGCTATCTCTCCTTTATGTTTATAGCGTACTTTCACTAAACATTGCATGCCATCTTCAATCTTTTCGTATTTCAGATAATTAACATTTCTCACAAACATTTCTTGCTTTTTCAAATCCTCCTTTGTACCAACTACTACCGTATTTTCTTCAGGGTTTATATTAATAACATAGGTGGGATCTGGACCTAAAGAAACCCCAATTTTTCTTTGCCCAATTGTATAAAACGGATATCCATCATGTGTACCCACTATATGCCCATCAGTAGTTACAAAGTTTCCTCCTTTTACTTTTTCTTCTAATCCTTCCACTCTTCTTTTTAAAAAACCCCTGTAATCATTATCCGGAATAAAACAAATTTCATAACTCTCACTTTTTTCGGCTAAAGCTTTATATCCTCTATCCAAAGCCATTTGCTTTATGTCTTTTTTATGAAATTCCCCCATAGGAAAAATAGTCCGTTTTAAACACTCTTGTGTAACTCCCCAAAGCACATAGGATTGATCTTTAGTTTCATCAATACCTTTAGAAACAACAAGGCGATCATCTACTTCACGCACTTGTGCGTAATGCCCAGTAGCAATAAATTCACAATTGAGCATATCTGCCCTTTTTAAAAGTGCCTCCCATTTGATATGAGTGTTACAAAGCACACAAGGATTAGGTGTTCTTCCAGCAATATATTCATCTACAAAATTATCAATAATAAAACCCTTAAATTCATCACGAATATCTAGAATTGTATGAGGAAAACCACAATCAACCGCCAATTGGCGTGCATCATTAATAGAATCTAAACTACAACAACCCGTTTCTTTTTTATTACCACCTGAAGAATCATAATCCCAAGTTTTCATGGTTAAACCAATTACCTCATAACCATCTTCATGCAGCAATAGCGAAGCCATAGTGCTATCAATACCACCACTCATTGCCATTAAAACTCTTCCTTTACTCATTGTAATTTATTATTGTATCCTGAATGCCTTCTTCTGTAAAATATTCCCAAATACCTGATTTTAGATCATTTAGATAAAAACCTGTGTAATATACATTTCCGTTTGAATGATAAAAAAGCTGTTTTCCATCTCTTTTGCCCATTGAAAAAGTACTCTCCATTTTAATACTTCCATCCATAAAATATTGAACCAATTTCCCGTCAGCAACATTATTAACCCAGCTTTTTACCTCATAAAGCTTACCTTCATAATAATAAGTTTTAGTTAATCCGTTCAACTCCCCTTTTACATACTGCTCACTCATTACTAAAACACTATCTGTATTGAAATAATTCCAAGTACTGTCCTTTAGTTCATTCACATACAATCCTGATGCTTTTAATTCTCCGTTCTTATAAAAGATGTGGGTTGCAGCAGCTCTACCCTTATGAAAAAACTCTTTTTCAGCTTGTAATTCTCCACTTTCATAATAGTAAAAAAATAAACCTTGTGGTTTGTCATTCTTAAATTGACCTTTGTACCTTAACTTCCCGCTTTCATAGGTTTTTTGCCAAACACCTTGCTTTTTTCCAACAGCATCTACCTCATTTATGCTTTGGCTAAAAGAGAGAAAAGGAATACAAAATAATAATAAAACAAGTTTTTTCATGCATATATAATTTTGACAAATATAGAAACAAAAGAAAAAAAGAGCTAGTTATAATTGTTGATATAAATTTTTAATATTTTCTATCATCTTGTTCCAAGAGTATTTAGTCTTCTCATCAATAACACCTTGAATAAATTGCTGTTCTTTATCATTATTATAAAAATCTAGAATTGCATCAACCACAGAACCGCTATTTGGGTTACATACATACCCTACTTTACCATGAGGTACAATTTCTTTTAATCCGCCAACATCTGTAACTAACATAGGCTTTTCAAAATGATAAGCAATCTGGGTAACGCCACTTTGTGTTGCATTTCTATAAGGTTGAACAATAATATCGGCTGCACAAAAATAATTAACAACCTCATCATCAGGAATGAAATTAGTAGCTAAAATTACTGATTCTGACAAATTATATTTATCAATCAAATCAAGATATGGTTTCTCATTTTCATAAAATTCCCCGGCAACTATTAATTTTAACTTCTGATTTTGCAAACGCTCATCAGCAAATGCTTCTAATAATATATCTAACCCTTTATACTTTCTAATAATACCAAAAAAGAGCATGTAATTAAAACCCTTATCTAACTTTAAACTATCAAGTGATTCCTCTTTTGTTTTAGAAACACCAAAACTATCATATAATGGATGCACTCCTAAAATCTTTTTTTTATTCTTATCAAATTGATCTAAATCATCATATACACTCTTAGACATTGTTATAAAACCATCAACACTATCTACAAAATAACTATTTAAGAGATTATCTCCCATTCTTTTTTCATGGGGAATAAGGTTATCTACCACTACTATTACCTTAGTATGCTTATTGCTTTTGACAATTCTAGAAATAGTGCCCAGGCAAGGTGACATAAATGGAATCCAATATTTTAAAATTAGAATGTCTGGTTTTTGCTTTTTAATCTTAAGGCCTATTCTCAACCAATTAATTGGATTTACTGAATTTACCTCAGAAATAATCTCAAGATCTTTAGGCTTCTCACTTGTTGAATATTGAGATTTACCAGGAAACAAAAATGAAGGATATTGCAATGAAAAAGTTGAGATATTTACTTTATCACCAGTATCTTGAAAAGCACGAGCAAGGCGTTCAGTAAAAACAGCAATTCCTCCTCTGTAAGGGTATGCTGTACTAAGTAAAGTAATTTTCATTAACTTTCTTTTTCTACATGATAGTTATTTCTATCATATGTATTTCTAGATACCATCTCAGCAATAAAACCTGCTAAGAATAATTGTACTCCAATAAGCATAGCAGTAAGTGCAATATAAAAACCTGACATATCAGCAATATTTTGAGCAGGTAAACTATTAAGCATATAATATAACTTTGTTCCTCCAATGTAAGTAAACAAGCCAAAGCCGAGCATAAACATTAAACTACCCAATACCCCAAAAAAGTGCATAGGTTTTTTACCAAAACGAGAAACAAAAGTAATAGTTAGTAAATCCAAAAATCCATTAACAAAACGCTCCAACCCAAATTTGGTTATGCCATACTTCCTACTTTGATGTTCCACTACTTGCTCTGTGATATTTGAAAAACCAGCCCATTTAGCCAGCACTGGAATATAGCGGTGCATTTCTCCATGTATCTCAATTGACTTTACTACCGTATTTTTATAAGACTTTAATCCACAATTAAAGTCATGCAAGTAAATCCCTGAGGCTTTACGAGCAGCCCAATTAAATAGTTTTGTAGGAATAGTTTTGCTTAAAGGGTCATGGCGTTTTGCTTTCCAACCTGAAACTAAATCAAACCCTGCTACAGTAATTTTATTGTATAATGCAGGTATTTCCTCTGGGCTATCTTGCAAATCAGCATCCATAGTGATAACTACATCTCCTTGAGCTTTTGAAAAACCAACATTCAGTGCAGCTGATTTCCCATAATTTCTTCTGAATTTTGTTCCCTTAATATTAGAATTTTCAGAAGAAAGTTTTTCAATTACTTCCCACGATTTATCTTTACTTCCATCATCAATGAGTAATACTTCATAGCTAAAATTATTTTTTTGCATTACTTTATCTATCCATACACATAACTCTGGCAAAGATTCTTCTTCATTAAATAAAGGAACAACTACACTAATATTCATAATTTATGCAATTAAGTTTGGGTCTTCTTTTTTAACAAATATAGAAATAATTAAGGAATATAAAAAGCCCATAAAAGTACCGCCCAGCATACCCATTATCATCATCCAATGGGGTTGCATAAATTTACTTACCATTTGCAGGGCTAAATCCAACTCCTTATCAGATATCTCAGGCTGAGCCTCTAGCATAGTTTGTTCGGTAAGTTTGATGATTTCACTTAAGGCCTCAGTATCAATATACGAAATGTGAATAACCGAATAAAAGGCCAATATAATTGAAGAAAAAAAAGCGATAGTAGTTCCTAATTTTAAAGAGGAAGCATATGAGATAAAACCATTATTATTAATATCACGATATTGAACAATAGCATATGCAATAAAAGTAATTGTTAAAACATTATTTAATAATCCAGGAATTACAGATTGCTTATCATCGGCACCTACTGACCACATAATAACGGCAATAGCAACTAAAAATAGGCCCAATACAGCCCCATAATTCATTGCAAATTTCTTTATATCCATTTATCTTTTGTTTAAAATTAATACCGGCAAATATAAACAAAAATAGAATGGATGAAATACTTTGTAAAAAGTAAGATTATGTTAGTTTTGCAGCTTAAGGGTAAGTCTTGTACGACCAGCTCCCTATGAACTCCCCCAGGGCAGGAATGCAGCAAGGGTAATAGGTTGTAGCGGTGCGATATAAGTAGCTTACCCTTATTTATTTTAAGAAATCCTACTCCAACCCGACCTTTCACGAGCATAAGGATGATAAGCTCTTGCAATATTTATATTATCGGCTTTTTCTAAGTTTTCATCATCTTGCAAAAGTGATTCAGCTTCTTTTCGAGCAAAATGCAATATCTTATTATCTGTAACTAAATCAGCAATTTTAAAATCAAGTATCCCACTTTGTTTTGTTCCCATCATATCTCCAGGGCCTCTTAATCTTAAGTCTACCTCTGATATTTTAAATCCATCACTGGTTTCTACCATAGTTTTCAGCCTAGTTTTTCCTTCATTACTCACCTTATGTCCACTTACCAAAATACAATAGGATTGCTCAGTACCTCTTCCAACTCTTCCTCTTAATTGGTGTAATTGGGAAAGCCCAAAACGCTCAGCACTTTCAATAATCATAACTGATGCATTTGGGATATCTACTCCAACTTCAATCACTGTAGTTGCCACCATAATATTAGTAGTTCCCTCAGCAAATCGTTTCATTTCATATTCTTTATCTTCTGCCTTCATCCTACCGTGAACTACACTTACCTGAAATTCTGGCATTGGGAATTCTCTTTCTATTGCTGTGAATCCCTCCATCAAATCCTTATAATCCAATTTTTCACTTTCTTCTATCAAGGGAAATACTACATAAATTTGTCTTTTTAATGCAATCTGTTCGCGCATAAAACCAATAATCTGCAAACGAGAAGAATCTGTTTTCCACATGGTTTTTATTTCTTTTCTACCAGGAGGCAATTCATCAATTACTGAAACATCCAAATCACCATACAGGGTCATGGAAAGTGTCCTAGGGATAGGGGTTGCCGTCATTACTAATATATGGGGCGGAAAATCATTTTTCTTCCATAGTTTTGCTCTTTGCGCTACCCCAAATCTATGCTGTTCATCTATCACAACTAATGCCAATTCCTTAAATTTTACCTTATCTTCCAGCAGAGCGTGGGTGCCAATCAAAATATCAATCTGGCCATTTTCTAATTGCTCATGCAAAATTTTTCGAGCTTTTGTTTTTGTAGAACCTGTTAAAATGGCCAGTTTAATGTCTTGCTTTTCCAAATAAACTGAAATGGTTTCAAAGTGCTGCCGAGCTAAAATTTCAGTAGGTGCCATAAGGCAAGCCTGATACTTATTATCAACAGCCATGAGCATACTAAGTAGCGCTACCAAAGTTTTACCACTACCAACATCCCCTTGCAATAAGCGATTCATTTGCTGAGGACTTCTTACATCATGTCTAATTTCCTTTAATACTCGCTTTTGAGCACCAGTTAACTGAAAAGGCAAATATTTGTTGTAAAAATCATTAAATCCATCCCCTAAATTTTCAAAAGCATACCCCTTAAATTTTTTACGTCTTGTTAATTTTAATTTTAATAAATGTAATTGCAAAAAAAAGAATTCTTCAAATTTTAATCTTTTTTGTGCTCTTATCAACGCTTTTGCGTCCTTTGGTAAATGAATATCAAAATAAGACTGCTCCCTAGTTGGTAAATTCAATTTTTGAATAAGTTGAGAAGATAAAGTCTCCTCCAAATTATTTTTTAGCAATGGCAACAATGCTTTTGTTAACTTTCCAATTGCTTTACTAGTTAAACCTTTTGCATTTAATTTTTCTGTCGCAGGATAAACAGCTTGCAGGGTAGCTAACAATTGTTGTTTTCCCTCTTGCAACTCAAGTTCAGGATGCACTATATTGAACTTACCTTTAAAGGATGAAGGCTTTCCGAATACGATATAGTCTGTATGTAATTTCACACCACTCCTTATCCAACTTATCCCCTTGAACCATACCAATTCCACAATGCCAGTTTCATCTTGGAAGTGAGCAATCAGTCGTTTGCTAGCTTTAAGCCCTTTTTCTTCAAACTTTATAATTTGTCCACTAAGCTGAACATAAGGCATATCCTGATTTAGCTCGGCTGTTTTATGCATTTTACTTTTATCAATGTATCTAAATGGATAGTGCATCAATAAATCACCATAGGTAAAAATACGCAACTCTTTTTTTAGCAAGTCAGCCCTAGCCGGACCAACCCCCTTCAAAAAATCAATAGGAGTGTCTAAAATATGCATGCGGTAAATATAAGGAAACTAGTGCTGCTTTAGTAAAGGGCTTTTAAACATAAATGGCAGTAAAGACTCAACAGTATTTGCAATAAGCACTTGATCAGTTGGGGAGTGTAAAATTACCCTTATTGCTTGTTCTTGCTTATCCTCATATTCTGCCATTACTTGCCTGCATGCACCACAAGGAGAAATAACATCTTTTATCTTAAAGTTTTTAGACATAACTGATACGGCAATTGTTTTTATTTTT
>DUAO01000096.1:0-306 GCA_012960805.1 Flavobacteriales bacterium
CAGTCTTGATGTAAGTCAGAATCCTGCTTTAACTACTTTGTGGTGTAGTAATAATCAATTATCAAGTCTTGATCTAAATCAAAATACTTCTTTAGGTGATTTGAACTGTGCTTTTAATCAACTCACTTACCTAGATGTTGCAAATGGAAACAATACTAATATGAGTAATTTTTACGCAAATAATAATCCAAATCTTTTTTGTATAGATGTAGATGATGTAGCTTGGTCAACTAACAATTGGACAAATATTGGTGCACAAACTTATTTTAGCACTAATTGTCAAGCTCCTCCGACAACTTATGTGCC
>DUAO01000096.1:514-12875 GCA_012960805.1 Flavobacteriales bacterium
GGAGAGTAATGCTAATCAATTGACAGCTTTAGATGTAAGTAGTAATACTGTTTTAGATTACTTGTATTGTTCTAGTAACCAACTAACAAGTATTGATGTGAGTGGTGCCACAGTTTTAAATTACTTAGCATGTAGGGATAATCAACTAACAAGTTTGGATGTAAGTAATAATACTGTTTTAACCTATTTGGCATGTTGGTATAATCAACTCATAAACATTAATGTAAGCGCTAATATTGCTTTAATTGATTTAATTTGTACGAGTAATCAGCTTACAAGCCTTGATGTAAGTAATAATACTGTTTTAACTACTTTATCATGTAGTGATAATCTATTTACAAGCCTTGACCTAAGAAATGGAAATAATATTAATTTTATAATCTTTAACGCTCAAGGAAATTCTAACCTAAACTGCATAGATGTAGATGATTCAGCTTGGTCAACAGCAAACTGGTCTCTAGCAAACGGAAATATTGACGCCCAACATTATTTTAGTAATAATTGCTCTTCTGTTGCTTTTGACTGCACAGACTCATTAGAAGTAACGGATGTTATAATTGATAATACTAATTTAACAATGAATATTGCTATATATAACGGTTATAATTATTTTTTGAATTACCCTTATGTTGCTTATACAATTGATGCAAATGGCGATACTATTCAACAAGGAAATATGAATCTGTTTGGAGCTAATAATTTAGTTACAACTTGGTATAATTATTCTATATCAAATATTATTTTTCCTGCTTACCCTCTAACCATATATTTTGTATATTCAGATGGATCTTTAGTTACAGATACTTGTATTTTAACATATAACTCAACACCAACAGCTATTATTGATATTAATGCAAGTGGTGATAGAAAGCTTATCAGCACTGTTGATGTTTTAGGAAGAGAAACAAAAGGCACTAAAAACGAACCACTCTTTTACATCTATGATGATGGAACAGTGGAGAAAAAACTAATAATTGAATAAATGGAAGCATACGTAAAATTAGATGTAGAAAATGGAATAGGAACGATTGAGTTTTTTCATACTCAATCTAACTCATTACCAGCCAATATATTAGATGAGTTATCCTCAACAATAACTAAAGCAGGAAAAGACCAAAACATAAAAGTTATTATTCTAAAAAGCAGTGGAGAGAGAGCCTTTTGTGCAGGAGCATCTTTTGATGAGTTAGTGGCAATTGACACTCCTGAAAATGGAAAGAAATTCTTTTCAGGTTTTGCTAATGTAATAAATGCAGCCCGAAAATGTCCAAAATTTATTATTGGGCGTGTTCAAGGGAAAGCGGTTGGTGGTGGAGTAGGTATGGCATCAGCAACCGATTATTGTTTTGCAACAAAATTCGCATCCGTAAAGCTATCAGAACTTGCTATTGGAATTGGCCCATTTGTTATTGGCCCTGCGGTGGAGCGGAAAGTAGGTGTTTCTGCTTTTTCTGCAATGACTATAAATGCAACAAACTGGTTTGATGCTGCTTGGGCGCGTGATAAAGGGCTTTATGCTGAAGTATTTGATTCAGTTGAGCAAATGGATGTAGAGATTGATAAATTAGCCTCTACCCTATCTAAATCCAACCCAGAGGCAATGCAAGGCTTAAAGAAAATAATGTGGGAAGGAACTGAGTATTGGGACGCCCTTTTAGCGGAAAGAGCAGAAAGTAGCGGAAAATTAGTTTTATCAGATTTTACAAAAGATGCAATTGCAAAATTTAAACAACAATAATGAGTAAGTCGCTCTCCAAAGATATTTACAAAAAAGCCTATTCTTTAATGTGTGTCGCTCGTGCTATGAGTGACTTGTATGAAGAAAACTCAGCAGTCACTTCCAAGTATGTGCATGCAACATCCAAGGGACATGAAGCCATTCAATTGGCAGTAGGCTTGCAACTAACAGAAAATGATTGGGTGGCTCCCTATTACAGAGATGATTCTATTCTATTAGGTATTGGAATGACTCCTTATGAACTTATGTTACAACTACTTTGTAAAAAGGATGATCCATTTTCTGGAGGGAGAACCTATTACTCCCATCCTTCCTTAAAAAGAGAAGGTTTTCCAAAAATACCACATCAATCTTCAGCAACAGGAATGCAAGGAATCCCAACAACAGGGGTGGCTATGGGAGTTCAATATCAGGAAAAAGAAGGACTTACAAAACCAAAAAAAGGAGAAGAACCAGTAGTAGTTTGTTCGTTTGGAGATGCAGCAATTACAGAAGGAGAAGTTGCGGAAGCCTTCCAAATTGCAGCACTAAAAAAATTACCTATCTTGTATTTGGTGCAGGATAACGAATGGGATATTTCGGCACATGCCTCAGAAGTAAGAGCAGTAGACGCTACTCATTACGCAAAAGGTTTCGGACTAAAAACCTATACTATTGATGGTACAGATTTTACTAAATCGTATAAAACTATTCAAAATGCATTTAAGGAAATAAGAGAGACAAGAACTCCACTACTTATTCATGCAAAAGTTCCACTTCTAAATCACCATACATCAGGAGTGAGAATGGAATGGTACCGTGATGATTTAAAAGAAGTTAACAGTAGAGATCCTTTTCCAAAATTAAAAGCAGAATTGTTAGCTAATGGTTTTTCTAAAAAAGAATTAGCTCAAATAGAAAAAACAGAGAGAACAACTGTGCTTTCTGACTATCAAAAAGCGCTAAAAGCAGAAGATCCAAGTCCAGAAGATTTATTTTTGCATGACTATGCTCCTACTCCTATTTTAAAGGAAAAAGGAGAAAGGTCTCCAAAAAATAAAGAAGCTACTGTAATGGTGGATTCTGCCTTATTTGCAATAAAAGAATTAATGACAAAACATCCTGAATGTCTACTATACGGACAAGATGTAGGAAAAAGATTAGGTGGAGTTTTCCGTGAAGCAGCTACCTTAGCAGAAACCTTTGGAGACAATAGAGTATTCAACACTCCAATACAAGAGGCTTTTATTATTGGAAGTACAGTTGGTATGTCTGCAGTTGGTTTAAAACCAATTGTAGAAGTACAATTTGCTGACTATATCTGGCCAGGATTAAACCAATTGTTTACTGAGGTAAGTCGTTCTAATTATTTATCCAATGGAAAATGGCCTGTGAGCTGTATTATCCGTGTTCCTATTGGAGCTTACGGAAGTGGTGGGCCTTATCATTCTTCTTCAGTAGAGTCAGTATTGGCAAATATAAGAGGAATAAAAATTGCTTACCCTTCTACTGGGGCGGACTTAAAGGGATTGATGAAATCGGCTTATTACGACCCCAACCCTGTTGTAATTTTGGAACACAAGGGACTTTATTGGAGCAAAGTAAAAGGAACAGAAAAAGCCAAAACTACTGAGCCTTCTGAAGATTATATTATTCCTTTTGGAAAAGGAAGAATTGCTTTAGAATCAGATAATATTGAAAATACCATCTGTGTTGTCACTTACGGAATGGGTGTACATTGGGCATTAAATGCAGCAAAGAATCATAAAGGAAAAGTAGAAATTGTAGATCTAAGAACAATCCATCCGCTTGATGAAAAGTTGATATTTGAAAGAGTAAACAAACATGGGAAATGTTTAGTGCTTACGGAAGAACCTTATAGCAATTCCTTTGCACAAGCCTTATCAGGAAGAATTCAAGAAAATTGTTTCAAAAATTTGGATGCTCCTGTTTATGTTATGGGTTCTGAAAATTTACCAGCAATACCACTTAATTCAACTTTGGAAGCCACTATGCTGCCCAATGCCGATAAAGCGAGTAAGAAAATTGAAGAGATTTTAAGGTACTAATTAAGCAGTAACCCCCATTAGTTCAGCCATCATTTTACCAATTTCAGCAGGAGATTTGGCAACAGTAATACCACACTCACGCAAAATAGCCATTTTAGCTGCAGCAGTGTCATCTTTTCCTCCTACGATAGCACCAGCATGCCCCATTGTTTTGCCAGCAGGAGCGGTTTGTCCAGCAATAAAACCAACAACTGGTTTTGTGCCATTCTCTTTAATCCATTTGGCAGCATCAGCCTCTAATTGCCCACCAATCTCGCCAATCATAATAATGCCATCTGTTTCTGGGTCATTCATGAAAAGCTGAACAGCATCTTTAGTGGTTGTCCCGATAATTGGATCACCTCCAATACCAATTGCAGTAGAAATTCCCATTCCTGCTTTTACAACTTGATCAGCTGCCTCATAAGTTAAGGTGCCTGATTTTGAAACCACACCGATTCTACCTTTTTTGAAAACGAAACCTGGCATAATACCACATTTTGCCTCTTCAGGAGTAATAACTCCAGGACAGTTAGGCCCAACTAAAATACAATTTTTATCAGAGATATATTCTTTTACCATAATCATATCCTTTGTAGGAATACCTTCAGTAATACAAATGATTACTTTAATTCCAGCTTCAGCCGCTTCCATTACTGCATCTGCAGCAAATGCTGGAGGTACAAAAATTATTGAAGTATTAGCACCTGCTTTTTCCATAGCTTCACTTACGGTATTAAATACAGGTCTATCCAAGTGAGTTTGATATCCTTTACCGGGAGTAACACCTCCTACTACATTGGTTCCGTACTCTATCATTTGTTCTGCATGAAAGGTGCCTTCAGTGCCTGTAAAGCCCTGTATAATTATTTTTGAATCCTTATTAACTAATACACTCATTAATTTGCTTTTTAATTTGGATTGCAAAATTAGAACATTATGGCTATTAGCAAAGGATTTTAAATACTTTTGCCGTATGAATAATTTATTGCAAGAAGATACTATTTGCGCCCTAGCAACCGGTGGTGGTTTGAGCGCTATTGCTATTATTCGCTTATCAGGAAAAGATGCAATAAAAATTACAAATTCTATTTTTAGCAAGGATATTAGTACCGTAAAAACACACACCATACATTTTGGCACTATTACTGATAACAATAAAATTATTGATGAAGTGCTGGTTAGTATTTTTAAAGATTCAAAATCGTATACAGGAGAAGATACAGTAGAAATATCATGTCATGGCTCTACATTTATTCAGCAAAAATTATTACAGTTATTTATTAGTAAGGGTTGCAGAATGGCAACAGCTGGAGAATTTACCATGCGTGCCTTTAGAAATGGAAAATTGGATTTATCACAGGCAGAATCAGTAGCAGATCTGATCGCTTCAGAAAGTGAAGCGGCACACCAAACAGCCCTAAAACAATTAAGAGGAGGGTTTTCTGATAAATTGCAAAATTTGAGGAGAAAACTGATTGATTTTGCATCACTCATAGAATTAGAATTAGATTTTTCGGAAGAAGATGTAGAGTTTGCTGATAGGGAGCAATTTTTGAGCTTACTAAATACGATTCAATCAGAATTAGCTAAACTAATTGCTTCTTTCAAACTTGGGAATGTAATAAAAAATGGAATTCCTGTAGCTATTTTAGGCGCTCCAAATGTCGGGAAATCTACCCTACTGAATATACTGCTAAATGAAGAAAAAGCAATCGTATCGGATATCCCAGGAACCACCCGTGATGCTATTGAAGACACCCTAAATATTGATGGTTTTAAATTCCGATTTATTGATACTGCAGGAATCCGTGAAACTCAAGATACAATTGAAAAATTAGGGATTAAAAAAACAATTGAAAAAGCCAAATTAGCCAGTATTGTTTTGTTTTTAATTGATGTATCCGCTCCGCTTAAAAATCAGCTAGAAGAACTTAATAAAATAAAGAAAACAAGTAAAGATAAATTGTTAGTTATTGTCAATAAAATTGACCTGAATTCTAGTATTAAAGCTGATTTTAGCAATGCGCTTTTCATTTCAGCAAAAAATGATGAAGGTATAGGGCAGCTAAAAGATAAATTACTAACTTTTGTAAATACTGAACAATTATCCAATAACGAAACCATAGTAACTAACCTGAGGCATTTTGATGAATTGCAATTAACATTGCATGAAATTGAAACTATAATTTCTGGCATAAATAGTGGTCTGACAGGTGATTTTTTAGCCATAAATATCCGCCAAGCACTTTTCCATTTAGGCAGCATTACAGGAGAGGTTACTACCGACACCCTATTAGGAAATATTTTTGGAAAATTCTGTATCGGAAAGTAACATAAGTAGTAGTTTTTTCATAATTATTGTTTTACAATTTGTTTACTAACCACCTCACCATCAATATTCAAACTTACAAAATAAATCCCGGCTTTTAAATCTTCAACATCTAATTGAATACTATTACCTCCTTGTTTAAATTCAATCTTTTTCATTTTTTTCACTATTCTTCCTAACTCATCATAAATTAAGACCCCTGCAATTGATGATTTATTTAACGTAAACTCAAGGGTTGCTTTATTAGTTACAGGATTAGGAAAAATATTAAATTCAAAAGATGGAGTGTTAATAGTATTGACACCCAATACATCACCAACAGAAGTAAGATTAGTTTGATAAACGCCATTACCAAAAGTTCCCACCACTAACAATCCGTCTGATTGCCTATAAGTTATATATTCTACAATAGTTGATCCAAAAGTAGTATTCCCAATTTGTTCCCAAATTGTATTCTCTCCATCCAAATTAGAAGTCCCAAATAAGCCCACCGTAGTTCCTACCAAATACAAAGTATCATTCCCTAATGGAATAATAGCAGCTGTTCTGCAGGAGGGTCCATTGCCCGAACCGCTTGCATTTTGTTCTAGATTTCCTGCAACTTTATGCCAATTCTGCCCAGCATCCATACTATGAAACAAAGAATAAACACTATAATTAGAAAATACAATCAAAATTTCATCAGCATTTGTAGGGTTAATAGCAATATCAGTACAATACGAATTACTTCCTGTAGGGATATTAGGTAGCTGAACAACAGTAGGATCGCCAACATCAGCATTATCAACTCTGTATATACGCTTATTTTGAGTTCCAACATACAGTACATTAGCCGGACTAACTGAGGAGGTAAGTGTAGAAATTTTCATACTTGGAGGAGATAAAGTATCTGAAAACATTTCCCAACCTAAATCTGATTTTTGATGTGAACTATTATAGGGAATATTACTTAAATCATTATTTCTCCATAATTTATTGCCTTCAGCCCAATAGATAACATTATCATCATTTGCATCCATTTTCATTGGGTTCATCCACATGTATTTATTACTATCACATGATGCAGGGTCTAGTCTTTGAAAAGCAAGTCTGGTAGCATTGGTATCTAACTTCATTTTATACATCACCCCTCTTTGAATTGTTAAATAAAAGTCTTCTTCATTATCAGCAATTCCAGCATGCGATCCGTCCCCATTAAAAGGCATATTCCAAGTAGCATCTGTTTCGTCTGTAAAAGTCACCCTATTGCCATTATCTTGCAAGCCACCTTGCAAAACTTCAGAGTTTGCATTTTTACTGATTGCAACAGTGTACAATTGAGTAGTGTTGTAGCCATTATTTAACGATTCCCATTCAACTGTATCTTTATATATATCTTGTGTTTTGAAAATACCACCATCATTTCCATTAACCATAATATTATCATTAGAAGGTAAGTACAAAATGACATGTTGGTCAGGATGATGATTAGGATATGACCCCCAATTCCCATCACCCTCAGATGAACCTGCTCTGTATCCTCCAATAATTGAAGTGTTATTTGAAGTAGTAAAACCATCTGTTGAACGCCATAAATTAGTACCCCCTATTATTACTAAATTAGCATCAGTTGGATGGACACTCACCACTAAATCGTATGAACCTTGTGCATTAAAATTATCAAAGGAAGAATTTTGATTTGTTGGTATATTGGCTGATAAATCAGTCCACTGACCACCATTACCACTACCGTCTCCTGAAATATATTCATATTTCCAAAGGGAAGTCCAAGTTTCACCACCAAAAAATACGTTAGTATGCTGACCATGACCAGTAGTTTCAGCTGCTAAAAAATAGACCTCATTTTCATTTGCAGAATTAATACCAATAACTACTCTACTATACAC
This sequence comes from Flavobacteriales bacterium, assembly GCA_012960805.1. Taxonomy (GTDB): domain Bacteria; phylum Bacteroidota; class Bacteroidia; order Flavobacteriales; family BACL11; genus UWMA-0277. The sequence continues at coordinate 8,498 of DUAO01000096.1, forward strand.
TGGAGAGAACAATGAATCTGTTATATTAACCCAATTCTGCCCATCAGCTGAGCGCCATATTCCTTTGTCGCTACAATTACTACTAATAGTAGCATATACTGTTCCTTGGGTCGTAATATCAACATCAGTATATTGGTAGTAATAAATATTGGCCCCTCCTAGTTGTTTTGACCAATTCAATCCGCCATCTTCTGACTTGTAAATATCTCCTCTTGTTGCCACATAGACAACATCCAAACTATCATTACTTACATCCGTTTTTATACTAAAAGTAAAATCAAAATCACCATCCAAAACAGTTGGAGTATTTGAAGTTGTAATAGGTAAAGAATCCCAACTTAAGCCACCATCAATAGACTTCCAAATACCATTACCATAAACTGAGACATCACTTAAATAAGAACCCCTATTTTCACCAGTACCAAAATACCATACATTTTCTTTTCCTACTCTTTTGTCTTGTGTTAAACATGAAATTCTATGCTCTTGACTAGCGTTAGTAGTCATGTTCCAAGAAGCGCCTGCATCCACAGAACGAAACATCCCTCCTGTCGCACCTCCTGCTAACATAGTATTCTCATTTAACACGTCAAAAGCTAATGCTCTTGTGCGTCCTCCAACATTATAAGGTCCTCTGTGTTTCCAGTTTGTTTTTGACAAAGCAGATGACTTTGGTAAAGTTTTTGCAAAAATCATTTCTTTTTGTCTTATGTTTTTTGGAATCTCTCCTGTTGTAGGGTCAGAAAGCCTCATTCTTTCCCAAATTATTCTTTCTGTAGGATTATCAGAAGCATACATAACTGATTTATTTTTTGGCTCAGTGCAAGAAGAAAAAATAATTAGTCCTAATGTAAAAAGTAAAATTCTATTCATTTTTTTAAAGTATTTTGTTGTTGTAAAAATATCAAATTAATTGTCAATTCGCTAATCAATAGTAAAAGTGTAAATTTGCAAACTAAAGAATGAAAACTTAATGGATAAAGTGAATAAATTTACACCTAAAAATAAAGTTAGAATTGTAACGGCGGCAAGTCTATTTGATGGTCATGATGCGGCCATCAACATCATGAGGAGAATTATTCAGGCTACAGGCTGTGAGGTGATTCATTTAGGACACGACAGATCAGTGGAAGAAGTGGTGAATTGTGCTATTGAAGAAGATGCAAATGCCATTGCAATGACATCCTACCAAGGAGGACACACTGAATACCTAAAATATATGTACGATTTGTTGCAAGAAAAAAAAGCAACTCACATTAAGATATTTGCAGGAGGTGGAGGAACCATTTTACCAGAAGAAATAAAGGAATTAGAAGCGTACGGAATCACAAGGATCTATCACCCTGATGATGGTAGAAAAATGGGCTTGCAGGGGATGATAAATGATCTTATTGATCGATCAGATTTTTTAGTTGGAGAGAATTTAGTAGGCGGCATCTCTGAAATAAAAAACAAAAATGTAAATGCGATTGCTCGTATGATTTCGGCAGCGGAGAATTGTCCTGAAAAACATAAGTCCATTTTAACAGAAATAAAAGAACTTGCCTCAAAATCAGAAACGCCAATACTAGGGGTTACAGGAACGGGGGGAGCTGGAAAATCCTCTTTAGTAGATGAATTAGTAAGACGATTTATTAGTGACTTTCCTGATAAGAGTATGGCTATTGTTTCAGTTGATCCATCCAAAAGAAAAACAGGTGGTGCGCTTTTAGGAGATAGAATAAGAATGAATTCTATAAAATCTAAGCAAGTGTATATGCGTTCTTTAGCAACTCGTCAGGCAAATTTGGCACTATCAGCACATGTGAATGATGCACTTGATATTTTAAAAGTTGCCAATTATGATTTAATCATTTTGGAAACTTCTGGAATTGGACAATCAGACACAGAAATTTTGGAACATTCAGATATTTCTCTTTATGTAATGACTCCAGAATATGGTGCAGCAACTCAGCTGGAAAAAATTGATATGCTTGACTTTGCAGATCTTATCTGTATTAATAAATTTGATAAGAATGGAAGTTTGGATGCCGTTAGAGATGTAAAAAAACAATACCAAAGAAATAATACCCTTTTTGATAAAGATGTGAATTCTATGCCGGTTTACGGTACCATTGCTTCTCAGTTTAATGATCCTGGAGTCAACTCCCTTTACAAGGCCATAATGGATAAATTCTCCCAAAAAGAATTAGGAAATCTTAATTCCTCTTTTGAAATAACAGATGAAATGAGTGAGAAGATTTTTGTAATTCCCCCCAACAGAGTGCGTTATTTATCTGAGATTTCAGAGAACAACAGGACTTATGATAAATGGGTAAATGATCAAAAAGAAATTGCACAAAAACTATACGCTTTACAAAAATCATTAGATATCTTAAGTGACACTTCTGATGAAGTTCTGTCACAAATAAAGAAAGAATACGAATCTCTCCTACTTGAGCTTGATCCTAAAAATAAAATCTTGATTGATAATTGGGAAGGTGTTCAGAAGAAATACAAACAGAAAATTTTTAAATTTAAAGTTAGGGGCAAAGAAATATCCATTGAAACCCACTCCAAATCATTATCCAACTCTGATATTCCTAAAATATCCTTACCAAAATATGAGGCTTGGGGAGACCTTTTAGAATGGCAATTACAAGAAAATGTTCCGGGAGAATTCCCTTATACAGCAGGATTATTTCCTTTTAAAAGAGAGGGAGAAGACCCAACAAGAATGTTTGCTGGGGAAGGTGGCCCTGAAAGAACCAACAAGCGTTTTCACCTAGTAAGTTTAGGTATGCCTGCAAAACGACTATCTACAGCTTTTGATTCGGTAACCCTTTATGGAAACGACCCAGGAAAGCGACCTGATATTTATGGTAAAATTGGAAATGCTGGGGTTTCTATTTGTTGTTTGGACGATTTAAAGAAGCTCTATTCTGGTTTTGAATTAGCAAACCCTATGACTTCTGTAAGTATGACTATTAACGGGCCAGCACCAATGTTGTTAGCCTACTTTATGAATGTCGCTATCGACCAAGAATGCGAAAAATATATTCATGATAATAATATGGGAAAAGAGATAGAGAAAAAGATTGTTTCTATCTACAAAACAAAGGGAGTTAACAGGCCGCAATATCAAGGAAAATTACCAGAAGGGAACAATGGATTAGGACTCTTTTTATTAGGAGTTTCAGGGGACGAGGTTTTAGAAAATGATATTTATCAAAAGATAAAAACAGAAACCTTAACTAAAGTTAGAGGAACGGTTCAGGCAGATATTTTAAAAGAGGATCAGGCTCAAAATACTTGTATTTTTTCTACTGAATTTGCACTAAAAATGATGGGTGATGTTCAAGAATATTTTATTATCAATGGAGTGAGAAATTTCTACTCAGTTTCTATTTCGGGCTACCATATTGCAGAAGCAGGTGCTAACCCAATATCCCAATTGGCATTTACCCTATCAAACGGATTTACTTATGTAGAATACTACCTAAGCAGAGGAATGGACATCAATGAATTTGGACCAAACCTTTCGTTCTTTTTTAGTAATGGTGTGGATCCTGAATATGCAGTAATTGGCCGTGTTGCTAGAAGATTATGGGCAAAAGCTATGAAGAATAAATATGGCGCCAACAAAAGAGCTCAGATGTTAAAATACCATATCCAAACATCTGGAAGGTCTTTACATGCACAAGAAATTGATTTTAACGATATCCGAACTACTTTACAGGCACTTTACGCTATTTACGACAATTGTAACTCACTACACACCAATGCTTATGATGAGGCTATCACCACACCTACTGAAGAATCAGTAAGAAGAGCAATGGCAATTCAATTAATCATAAACAAAGAGTTAGGACTTACTAGAAATGAAAACCCAATTCAAGGAGCGTTTATCATTGAAGAATTAACAGATTTAGTAGAAGAAGCAGTACTTACTGAATTTGACAGGATTACGGAAAGAGGTGGTGTTTTGGGAGCAATGGAAACTATGTACCAAAGAAGTAAAATACAAGAGGAAAGTTTGTATTATGAAACTTTGAAACACAGTGGAGAATATCCAATTATTGGAGTGAATACTTTCCTGAATAAAAAAGGCTCACCTACTATTATTCCTGAAGAAGTAATTCGAGCCACAGAGAAGGAAAAGAAGTATCAGATTTCTATGCTTTCTGAACTCCATAAAGGAAATAAGGATATATCAGAAGCATTACTTATCAAACTACAAAAAGCCGCTATACAAAACCAAAACATTTTTGAGTTATTGATAGAAGCAGGAAAAGTATGTTCTTTAGGAGAAATAAGCAATGCACTGTTTGAAGTTGGAGGACAGTACAGGAGGAATATGTAAATTTAACTAATAAAAAGAACCAATGGACACAATAAC
>DUAO01000097.1 GCA_012960805.1 Flavobacteriales bacterium
GACTGGCAAACGGCAGGCAATAAACTTATAGCGTTACAAGCTCAATGGAAAAATGCAGGATTTACTCCTGCAGAAAAATCTAATAAACTTTGGAAACGATTTAAAGCTGCATGTGACACCTTCTTTAATGCTAGAAAAGCTCACTACAAAGCTCAAGACAAAGAAAAAGAAGCATGCTTTAAAGAAAAAACCGAACTCTTAAAAGAGGTAAAGGCATTCAAAACTACAACTGATTCAAAAACTAGTATTGAACAATTAAAAGAATTTGGGGAAAAGTGGAAAGCACTAGGGCGTGTCCCTATAAAAAAAATGAAAATTAATGAAGAGTTTTTTGCTTTAATTAATTCAAAATTTGAAACCTTAGGCTTAAGTAAAAAAGCACTAGACACTGAGAAGTACAAAAATAAAATTAGTTCATTAAAAGGGAATGACAAAGCAGTTGGTAACGAAAAACAATTTCTAAGAGAAAAAATTGACACCCTAAAAAAAGAAACTGCACAATACGAGAACAATATATCTTTTCTAGGGATAAACAAAGGTACGGAACCCTTAAGAAAACAGGTAGAAAAACAGATTTCCATAGCAAGTGATGAAATTGATATCTTAAAGCAAAAACTACAACTATTAAGTAGAGGGTAAATGCAATTTAAACTGCAATCCGAATTCTCACCTACAGGAGACCAACCCACCGCTATTAAACAATTAGTTGAAGGACTAAATAATGGTGATGATTTTCAAACACTTCTAGGGGTTACTGGGTCCGGGAAAACCTTTACCATTGCCAATGTAATAAATGAAGTTAATCGCCCTACACTAGTATTAAGTCATAACAAAACGCTTGCTGCACAGCTTTTTAGTGAATTCAAACAATTCTTCCCAGAAAATGCTGTGGAGTATTTCGTATCTTATTATGATTATTACCAACCTGAAGCTTACATGCCAAGTTCAGGAACATATATTGAAAAAGATTTATCCATTAATGAGGAGATAGAGAAATACCGACTCAACACCACCTCTACCCTACTTTCAGGAAGAAAAGATATAATTGTTGTTTCTTCCGTTTCTTGTATTTATGGGATTGGAAATCCTGAGGATTTTCACAATGGAATAATTGACCTTTCTGAAGGAGATATCATAAGCAGAGATCAATTCCTGCAAAAACTAGTTTTAGCGCTTTATAGTCGAACAGCTGCTGAATTTACCAGAGGTAATTTCAGGGTGAAAGGGGACACAGTTGATATTTTTCTGGCACATAATGACATTGCTTATCGTATTCATTTTTTTGGAAATGAAATTGAAGAAATTGAAAGCTTTAATCCTGAAAACGGAAAAATTATAGAGACATTAAAGGATGCAAGAATCTTTCCTGCTAGTATTTTTGTAGCTTCAAAAGATAAAATACATAGCGCTATTTCCACTATTCAAGATGATTTAAGAAAACAGGTGGATTATTTCCAAGAAAAAGGATTAACAATAGAGGCTAAACGATTAGACGAACGAACTAATTTTGACCTAGAAATGATAAAGGAACTAGGGTACTGCTCAGGAATAGAAAATTATTCTCGCTACTTTGACGGAAGAAATGAAGGAAGCAGACCTTTCTGCTTGTTGGATTATTTCCCTAATGATTTTATGACTGTGATTGATGAAAGTCATGTAACATTACCTCAGGTAAGAGCTATGTATGGTGGTGATAGGGCAAGAAAAACAAATTTGGTAGAACATGGCTTTCGATTAGCCGCAGCAATGGATAATCGCCCATTAAAGTTTGATGAGTTTGAAATGATTAACAATCAAACAATCTATGCAAGTGCTACTCCAGCTGACTATGAATTGGAAAAATCAGAAGGTGTAATTGTTGAACAAGTTATCCGACCTACAGGGTTATTAGAGCCTGTAATTGAGGTAAGAAAAAGTGAAAATCAAATTGATGATTTACTAGAAGAAATCAGAATCAGAATTGAAAAAAAAGAAAGAGTACTTGTCACTACACTTACCAAAAGAATGGCTGAGGAGTTTAGTAAATACCTAACACGATTTAGTATCAAATGCCGCTATATTCATTCGGATGTAGACACTCTAGAAAGAGTAGAAATATTACATGGGCTAAAAGAAGGAGTATTTGACGTATTAATAGGTGTAAATCTGTTAAGAGAAGGATTG
>DUAO01000098.1:0-1528 GCA_012960805.1 Flavobacteriales bacterium
TACATTCCAAGGTTTAGTACAATTACTGAAATTCCAATACTCAAAACTTCTGATTCTGATTCAGCATTCTCCATTAAGGATAGTGTAGAAATCATTGGAGTGATTGCAAGCTTTACTGCTTCTTTGAAGTATGGGTTTTCACGCTCATAATCTGCTATAATTGGACTAAAGGAATAGTAAATGTCGTTGAATGTATTCATAAATGCAGTTCCAGATTCTGTGTTTAGTAATTGATTATCACGAAGTTCTCGGAGTTGTTGAACTTGCGGTGACATTTCTGAACCATATGCTGCAGTTGCAATTAGACAACCGCCGCCTTTAGATGATTTTTGTTTTGAAATATCAACTACACATTGACTATTTTTCTCAATAGTTCCTTTACCACAAATAATTTTTTTAGAAATATCTGTTGCATCTAGTTTGATAGACATATTTCCACCATCTAGCAATACCATACCCATTGAACCTTTAAAATAATATGAAACTAAAAATCCACTATTTGTATCGTATTGTAATTTTGAAATTATTTCTGCAGCACCTATGCCAATTTCTTTATAATTGACATCTTCAAATTCATATACTTTAATTAATTGATTATTGATTGTCTTTTCTTTAATTCCATTATATTTTATTGAGAAAACGGAATCTCCTACAATCCAATCTTTTGGCAATACAATGGGAATCGCATCATCATTTTTTCCATCATTTAAAAACCGAATTGTTCTGACATCACCATCTTTTAATTTAATTGTCTTTATTCCACCACTATCCGAACTAGTGTATTCAAATCGAGATTCTCCAAGAATTCCCCATTCAGATTGTTCATTGATTTGTTCATTGAGTAGTTTAGATAACACTATTCGCATTAACTCATTATCTGCATTTACTTCCATTTCACATTGATCGTAAGTAATGAAAAAATTATCAGTTAATTTGTATTCAAATGCCAAAACACTTGGAACCATAACTCCAATCATAGCAACTGCTACTATTGCAATGAGTAATACAGGTTTCAATATTGTATTCACGAATATGTGATATTTAGGAAATTATTCTAGTTTATCTTTCTAATTCCTATGATATTTTCCCATTCATCAAGATTCATTTTTAGTGTCTTTTGGCAATGCTCCTTTAGATTTTTCAATGTTGGTTGAACTGATTACATGTTGTCTCAGTTCATTTTTGAATTTATTAGAATCCCATAATTCTATCAAGTATGGATTCTTTTCAGCATGCTGTAACGCCTGAGATGTGAATCCCGATTTAGTTGAAACAATAATTACTTTGTTAAATTTTTGTGCAACACCTAAAGTTTTTGCAACATCCTCAAACCCGACATCCATTGACCAATGTTTTACCTGAATACCTAGATACTCTTTTCCATTTTTAGCCTCAACATCTATGCCAAAATCCCCTTGTCTTTTAGTGCCTCCATCAGCTGTTGGAACTCCAACAGTTATAGAATATCCTTTTTTTTCAAACAATTTTCCAACTAAATCTTCTGCTTGTTGCCATGAAAATCTTACAA
>DUAO01000098.1:1584-2160 GCA_012960805.1 Flavobacteriales bacterium
CCGTGGATCATATATTGGATCCTGTTTTGCATTTTCTAATGTCTTTATTTTTGTGATAAATAGAAAAACTTCTGGAAATAATTTTCTCTCTTCTTCATTATCGATAAGAGATTGTATGGTCTTCAAATCAGTTCCTAAACCAAATTTGTAAACATTATCACGGATTTTTGTATCTAATTCATCAGCTTCTGCCTGAGTCATTTCAATTTCGCCAGATTGAACTTTATCTGGAATAGTGTAAAGATCATTAATTATTTTCAAATTTTCTTCTGAAACATTTTCAATTAATGGAAATTCTGATGTTCCAACAATCCAAGATTCTTTCTCAGTATCAAAATAGGGTTTCCAATCTAAAACATAGGGATTCCAACTTGTATCTTCTTTTGGTAATGCTCCTGACGAAATACTTGAATCATAATCTTTTCTTTCTCCGAATTGTGCATCTTTAATTGCCACATCCGTTTTTTTCATCATCGTACCGGTCACATACACTCCACTTTTTTGCACAAATCCCAAAATTATGATAATCAAACCTATCAGTAACATTCCAAATAATACAACATATTCCCACATTCC
>DUAO01000099.1:0-369 GCA_012960805.1 Flavobacteriales bacterium
AATTCCGCCCGTGCAATACAATAATATTTGATCTTCTTCTTTGCCCTGCAGCATCTTTTTTACTTCAGGCAATTCCTCTTTAAAGGTTTCTACATCTGGGCATATTGCCCCTTTAAATTTTCCGATTTCACTTTCATAATGATTTCGCATATCAATAACTGTTGCTCCATTTTCTAAAGCGTCATTCCAAGCTTTTGCATCCAAATATTTACCCACATTGGTAACATCATACTCGTCTATTCCCAAGCCATCAGCAACAATTTGTTTTCTAATCTTTATAGTTAATTTGAAAAAGGATTGGTCATCATCTTCCACTGCAATCTTGAAGGGTATATCAGAAAATACTGGATTGCTTTGTACTTTACGTAC
>DUAO01000099.1:502-12729 GCA_012960805.1 Flavobacteriales bacterium
ACATATCTGTAAAACGAAACAGTCTTTCTTTTAAAATCCTCTTGAGCTAATAATTTTAAGCCTTGCTCCTTGCTGAGTTTGTTAAACATATTTTTTTTACTGCTATTAGGATCCATATTTTAGACTTAAATTATACGGCAAAGATACAAATTCCTCTATTTTTATTGTAATTAAAATTATCAGTATCTAAATAATGTATAATGTTATATTTGTGCAAAATATTTCACAGATGAAAGAAAGGATTTTAATTATTGGTTCTTCAGGTCAAATAGGAACTGAATTAGTTTTGGAATTGAGAAAAATTTATGGTAATACTAATGTAATTGCCTCTGATATTCGTCGTACTTCAGAAAAGGTAATGCAATCTGGGCCATTTGAAGAGTTGGATGTTTTAAATGAGCCCCACTTGCGTGAAATTGTAAAAAAATACAAAATTACTCAAGTGTATTTATTAGCCGCACTTTTATCAGCAACTGCTGAAAAAGACATTGAATTTGGATGGAAATTAAATATCCGTTCACATTCACACGTCTTGGATTTAGCTAAAGATGGTTTAATCAAAAAAATATTTTGGCCATCTTCAATAGCAGTTTTTGGGCCAACAACCCCTAAGAATAACACTCCACAATCTACTATAATGGAGCCTAATACTGTCTATGGTATTAGCAAGCAAGCAGGAGAAAGGTGGAATGAATACTATTTTAACAAATTTGGAGTTGATGTTAGGTCTCTTAGATATCCTGGTTTGGTTGGGTGGAGAGCAAAAGCCGGTGGAGGAACAACAGATTATGCTGTTAATATTTTTCATCAAGCCATTCAATATGGAAAATATGAAAGTTTCCTTGCTGAAAATACAGGATTACCAATGATGTATATGTCAGATGCCATCCGTGCTACAATTGAACTCATGGAAGCACCAGCAGAGCAAGTAAAAATTCGTTCCTCTTATAATTTGGCAGGGATAAGTTTTACTCCAAAACAGATTGCTGAAGAAATTTTAAAACATATTCCTAACTTTGAGATGACTTATAATACCGATTTCAGACAAGTTATTGCGGATTCTTGGCCATTTTCAATTGATGATAGTCATGCTAAAAAAGATTGGGGTTGGGAAATGAAATATGATTTAGAAAAAATGACTTCAGATATGATGAAAAATCTGAAAAAACAATATACAATTACTGCATAATGAGTAGAAAAATAAACATATACAACACTCTTACAAGACAAAAAGAACTCTTTACCCCTATTGTAGAAAATTATGTAGGAATGTATGTTTGTGGCCCTACCGTTTATGGAGATCCGCATCTAGGACATGCAAGGCCAGGAATTACTTTTGATGTAGTTTTTCGTTATTTAAAACACTCCGATTATAAAGTGCGGTATGTACGCAACATAACAGATGCGGGGCACTTAGAAAATGATGCGGAAGAAGGGGAAGATAAAATTGCCAAAAAAGCAAGATTAGAACAATTGGAGCCTATGGAAATTGTTCAATTCTACACACTGAGTTATCATAAGGCTATGGAGGCATTACACTGTTTGCCACCATCAATTGAGCCAAGAGCAACAGGTCATATTATTGAGCAAATTGAAATGGTAAAACAAATTCTGAAAAACGGATTTGCTTATGAAATAAATGGTTCGGTTTATTTGAATGTCAATAAATACAATGAGAAATATCCTTACGGAACACTTTCTGGAAGAAATCTGGAAGACGCTTTGGAAGGGACAAGGTCTTTGGATGGGCAATCAGAAAAGAAAAGTGGAGTTGATTTTGCAATTTGGAAAAAAGCAAATCCTGAACATATTATGAGATGGTCTTCTCCTTGGGGGGAAGGATTTCCTGGTTGGCACATGGAATGTTCTGCTATGAGTGAAAAATATTTAGGAAAAACCTTTGATATTCATGGAGGTGGTATGGATTTGGTTTTTCCTCATCATGAAGCAGAAATCGCACAAAGTAACGCCTGTAACGATTGTAATCCTGTAAACTATTGGATGCACAATAATATGATTACAGTAGATGGGAAAAAGATGGGGAAATCTCTAGGAAACTTTATAAATTTAGAGGAGTTCTTTACTGGAGATCATGAAAAATTGAATCAAGCTTACGCTCCTATGACGATCCGTTTTTTCATTTTGCAAGCCCACTACAGAAGTACCGTTGATTTTAGCAATGAAGCCTTGCAAGCAGCTGAAAAAGGATTTAATAAACTAATGGCTGCAATGCAAACTTTGCAGAAATTAACTGCTTCAGAAAATTCCACTTATAATGTAAAGGAGCTAGAAGATAAATGTTATGCTGCAATGGATGACGATTTTAATACACCAATTTTAATAGCTCATTTATTTGATGGAGTGAGAATTATCAACTCGGCAAAAGATGGAAAAGAAAGTCTAAGCTCAACTGATTTAGAGAAACTGAAAAACATTTTCAATACTTTTGTTACAGATATTTTAGGTTTTATTTCTGCTAAAGAAAATAGTGGGCACAACCTTAGCAATGAAATTATGGAATTAGTGCTTAAACTCAGAGCAAATGCTAAAACAAACAAAGATTTTGATTCTGCCGATTTAATCCGTGATGAGTTAAATAAACTAAACATCCAAGTAAATGATAGCCGAGATGGTAGTAGCTGGGAACTTAACAAGTAAATAAATGTTGCGTAATTATTTTTTCCTTTTTTTTTGCTGTTTACTTTTTTCCTGTTCTACAGAACCTGAGCAAAAAAAATCCCAAAAACAAAATAAAGCAAAGATTGAAGTTCCTGTTTTTAATGCTGATTCTGCCTATTATTTTATCGAAAAGCAAGTGGGTTTTGGTCCAAGAGCTATTAGTAGCAAGGGTTGGGAAAATTGTGCTGTTTGGCTAGAAAAGAAATTCAAAACCTATACCCCAAATGTAATTGTACAGGAAGCGCCTATCACTACATATGATGGCAAAAATCATATATTAAAAAATATTATTGCTTCTTTTAATCCTGAGAAAAATAATAGAGTTGCTCTTTTTGCACATTGGGATAGCAGACATATTGCTGATCATGATACTAAAAACCAAAACTCTCCTATTTTAGGAGCCAATGACGGAGGAAGTGGAGTTGGTGTTTTGTTAGAAATGGCGAGACAGTTCAGCATAAAGAATCCAAAAATTGGGGCGGACATTATTCTATTTGATGCAGAAGATTATGGGCAACCCGAAAATTCTGGATTTCCAATCATGCAAAATTCTTGGTGCTTAGGCTCACAATACTGGAGCAACAATCCCCATAAAGCAAACTACTTTGCTCGCTATGGAATTTTACTAGATATGGTTGGTGCGGAGAATGCAACTTTTAGGCATGAAGAAATTTCTTTTTATTACGGCTCAACTATTTTGCAAAAGGTTTGGCGCAAGGCAAGTCGTTTAGGTTTTGGCAATTATTTTGTATTCGAAAATGCCAAACAAATTATGGATGACCATTATTATGTAAATACGATTACAGGCATCCCCACCATTGATATTATTGAGTATGACCCATCAACTGAAAGTAATTTTAATCAGCATTGGCACACCCATAAGGATGATATGGATAATATCAATAAAGAAACGCTAAATGCTGTGGGGCAAACTTTGTTGGAGGTAATTTATAATGAGTAAGGGTTCTAATCCTGCTACCCCGACTTTTTTAATTAAAACCCGCTCAATTGAGCGGGTTTTTTATTCAACTAATGACTTAATTTTATGAATGGCTTTTTCTGTAGTTTTAATAATATCTTTCAAGTCAAAAGAATCAAAATTAATAACATTTCCAAATATTATTCTGCAATTGTATGGCAAGATTAAATTCTTTCCTTTAGGTAAAGTTTTGTGTAAGCCATCTAAATAAACCGGAATGACATCTACAGTTGGATTTTGTTTTACTAAATACCCTATACCTTTTTTAAAATCTGTCATAACTCCCGGAACTCCTCTTGACCCTTCAGGATAAATAATAATTGATCTTCCTCTTTTTAATAAATTACTCATCACTTCAATAGGATCTATATCTTCATCAGAATTAGCTCTTTTCCTTGGAATTAAAGTTGCATTAACCATATATCTCATTAATATTTTCTTAAATCTACTACCACCAAAAAAATCTTCAGCTGCAACAGGATGTACTCTATATATATATCTGGATGGTATGGAACTCATAATTGCCATTGTATCCATGTGGCTATTATGATTTGCTATTAAAATGAATTGTTTCTTCTTTCTAAGAATTTGTTGATTATAATACTTTAAGCCTATAATTATTTTAAGGAAATTTCTCCAAAAAATAGTGTATATTATTATGAGGATTAACTTTTTCATTTATACAATCACCATAAAGTAAATTAGATGAAAAAATGGTGAGGATGTTGTAGATAGGCTATCAATTCTATCTAAAAATCCACCATGACCAGGGATAGAATCACCCATATCTTTTACACCAAAATCTCTTTTTACAGCAGAAATAATAGCGTCTCCCATAAAACCTAGTACCGCTATACAAAAACTAATCAATATAAGTTGCCAAGAATCTAATGGTGTAAGAAAGCCCATAAAATAACCAATAATAGTTGTAGAGATTACTCCTCCAATAAACCCTTCCCATGTTTTATTTGGACTAATTTTTGGAAGAATTTTGTTTCTTCCAAAAATCTTCCCAAATACAAATTGCATAATATCATTTGCTTCAGTAATAAATATTAAAAACAGTAAGAGTGCTTTGCCGGAGATATCACCATCATTCATTTCTGGAAAACTAATTAGTAATGCTAAATGACTGATTCCAAAAACTCCTAACATTAATGAGGTTGGTAAGATGCACATTGAACGAATAATACCATCAGTATCTCCTGATAGAACTAATAAAAACGGAATAATAACAAACATGAAAACAGGAATGAAAATTAAAAACATTGTATACCAACCCTGATAAGCAAAATAATACTGAATGGGGATAGATAAATAGCAGACTAAAAGTGTACTTCTGTCAGCATCACGCAACTTTAATAAAGTATATATTTCTCTTAAAGTGAAAAATGACAAAAAAGCTAATCCTATATAAGTGATAATAGGATTTACTGTTGATGCAAAAAGAAAAATAAAACACATTCCCCACCATGATTTTGTTCTCAATGTCATTTCTTTTACTAATTTACTTGGCTTCAGTTTATTCCATATCCAAAAAGTTGTTGTTGCAATTACTAATATGGATAAGATAATTGCGATAACCCACTGAATCTGGGCATTTAAATCAATGCTACTTATTATTTTTTCCATTTTTTATAGATTTAGTTAGTCGTACATAGGAACTTAAAATTATCATTATAGAAGAGCCTCCAATTATATAATTCATATAAGGATCCAATCCGTTTGTAAAATAATATACGATACAGATTATTCCAATCAGAAAAGCTCTATCACTCTTCCCCATAGGTCCGTCATACCTTCTCTCTCCAGAAATTACTTTTGCCATTAAACCACAGAACTCATTAATTATGGAAAGTAGAATAAAAATAATAGCAATTTCTATCCTTAAGGATTCAAATATAATAAGAGGGAAGTAAATAGCAACATCTGAAACTATATCCCCAACTTCATTTAGGACTTCCCCAAGTTTTGATTGAAGATTATAAATACGCGCCATCATACCATCAAGTGCATTTAGCATCATTCTAAGTAATAGTCCAAATGCTACAATCAAGAAATATGAAGAATTATCTGAAGTATTCCAAAAGAAATAAGCTATTCCAAAGGATAAAAGAATTGAAAAGAAAGTAATTGAATTCGGACTTATTCCTAATCTTTTTAATAATTTCAATTGCGGCATCAGTAATTGTTGAAACCTAGGTTTTATTTTATAAATTGATATCATTCTTTTTAAGTTTTTTAAATGGGTCCCAATTATATTTCTCTCTTTTAGCATTTTCAGTAAATTCACCATTTTCTAAAAAGTGAAGAATTTCTTGGCCTATCACATCAAACCTTTTGTACATCAAATCATGATCCAAATAAGTATATAAAAAATCATCTAGATTCATTTCAATTTCTTCTGCAATATAATTGTAATTTCCATAACTATCGGATGTTTTTTTAAAAAATCTCATTAGTCTTGTTGCTTTATTTTCAATAATAACACCAATTGTTAAGCCGTTTGAATTACTTAATGGAGTGATATTTTTTTCACTAAACTCAGCAAGTACTTTGCCATACAATATTTGAGAAATACATGGCAATCTTTCAGTAGCAACCTTAGGAGCTCTCTCCTGAGTTGGGCTTCTGTCATAGATTATGGTTGTTATCTTACCTCTTCCATTTTTTTCAATATGATGATTTAAAACATATCCACCAATTATATAACATAAGAACTTTACTTCTTTATACTCATCTAAATTATTTTTATCATAAAAAGATGAAAAAGTTGACACAGTCAAATCAATTGAGTTTTTTTCAACATATTCCGGAATAAATAAATCGTATCCTTTTTCTTGAAAAAACTCTTGCTGTATTTTTCTGTTCTTTTTTGAATCTCCAAATCCATTTAATATCACTAATGCTTGTTTCTCAAAAACATTCTCTGATGTGTCAATAATAATTACTTCTTGAGCATATATACTATTAAATAGTAACCAAAAGATTAATGTGTAAATTAATTTCTTCATGTCACAAAAATAAAGTATAAGAATTAAAATGCTATGCTAAGCATAGTTTCTCAAAAAAATTCGAAATAAGGACCGAGAGGTCCGCCAAAAAAAGAAAAAATCAGAATAGCAGGATTAAATTCTAGACTTCATTATAATAGAGTTAAAAAATTAAAAGCACATGAAATTTCTTACATTTTAAATGTAGAATTCTATTTTGTTAACTTTAATGTTGTTTTTGTTAGTTTTTGTGCAATATATTTCATTTTTATGTACTTTTTATGCATTTTATTGTATTTATGTGTATTTTGGAAACCCTAAAAAGTGTCTTTTTCTTACAAAAAGAGAGATATCTAATATTAAAAATATATGATTTTACACTAAAATGCACAATAATGCAGTATTTTTACACCAAACTGCACATTTTTTGCATTATTTCGTCACTTTCCCATATTTCTTCAATATTAGGGGCGCTCATAATGCTTTGCATCATTTTTTCTTGTTTCATGCCAATTTTCCAAGCATCAGCATAAGGGGTGTTGGTAAAACTAACCATAGTATAAAGAGGAGTCCATTTTTCAGGATACAGATTAGCAAACTTCTTTTCAATCTTTTTTTGCAATAAGAATTTAGGATCGGCAGTGCCATCTCTCATCACTACAAAATTCTGCATGGATAAATCCTGCAATCCATCTGCATTGGGCTTTCTTTGTTTGGAATACTTTTTAAAACACCCTTTCAAATTATTACCAAACTCATCTAATAATTCATCCAAAATTCTGCAATCCTCAAATCCAGCATTCATTCCTTGTCCGTAAAAAGGAACGGTTGCATGAGCCGCATCACCAATTAGCAAAGCGGTATCGTTGATATGCCAAGGATAAGTGCGTACAACCCCCAAGGCAGATGTTGGGTTGGTATTCCACTGCTCATATAAATTAGGGACAAGAGCTATGAAATCAGGGAAAATAGTTTTGAAATATTTTTTTACTTCTTGCTGAGAATTTAATCCTTCAAAAGAATTTTTTCCTTTTTTTGGAGCAAATAAAGTACAGGTAAAACTTCCATCTAAATTAGCAAGCGCTATGAGCATAAATTCTCCTCTTGGCCAAATATGCAAAGCATTTTTATCCAATAAATGAGTTCCATTTTTTCCTGCAGGAATTAATAACTCCTTATAGTCATGTGCAATCTCATTATATTCATATTCATGTTGGTGTTTTTTAACCATTTGTTCCCGAACAGCTGATAACGAGCCATCTGCACCGATTAGTAAATCAGCAGAAATGGATTGTTCTGTAGTGGTTTTTGTGTTTTTAAAAGTAGCGATTGCTTGTTCCAAATTAGCATCTACACATTTTTCGTCAAAATAAAGTTTTGCTCCATTTTTCTCCGCCATTTCCATCATCAGAACATTCAGTGCTGCACGAGAAACAGAATAAATAGCTTGCCCTTTATTGCCATATGCTTGATCAGATAAATTGCCTTTTTCATCATGCATAATGCGCTTATACATTGGGATAGCAATATTTTTCACTTCAGTGTCAATCCCTACTTTCTTAAAAGCTGTCCATCCTCTTTCTGAAAGAGCTAAATTGATCGATTTTCCTGCTGTAATAGTCTCGGATCGTAAATCTTTTCTTCTCTCAAAAATACTGACCTTATGGCCTCTTTTAGTCATGTAAAGGGCGCAAAGTGAACCTACTAATCCAGCACCAACTATTGTAATTTCTTTTTGCATTATAATGCCGACTCTAGAATCTTATAAAAATTAAACACATCCATATAACTATTATACAAAGGAACTGGAGCAACGCGTATTACATCTGGTTCACGCCAATCTGCAACAACCCCTTTTTCAGTTATAAAATCAAAAATCTGCTTATTTCCATTTTTTACTCTAATTGAAATCTGACATCCTCTTTCGTTTGGTGTAATAATTTCTATACTGTCTGCTTCAATAGTACTGAGCAAGAACAATAAATAGCTAGTCAATTCTTTGGATTTCGCAACCAACTTATCCATCCCCACCTCATCAAAAATAGAAAGAGAAGCGCGAATTGCTGCTAAAGACAAAATAGGAGGATTGCTCAATTGCCAACCTTCTGCCGATTTTATTGCATTGAATTCATCTGGCATGGTAAAGCGATCCTCTTTATTGTGCCCCCACCAACCTGAAAATCTTGGTAGATTTGAGTTGTGGTGTTTCTTGTGAACAAATGCAGCCGCTACCGAGCCAGGGCCAGAGTTCAAATATTTATATGAGCACCAAACTGCAAAATCAATATTCCATTTATGGAGTTCTAATTTTATATTTCCTGCCGCATGAGCTAAATCGAAACCAATATTTATTCCTTTGGTATGTGCTAATTTTGTGATGGCTTCAAAGTCAAAAACTTGACCTGTATAGTAGTTCACTCCTCCCAACATGATTAGTGTAGTTTCATCTCCTTCTCTTTCAATTATTGCTTCAATATCTTCTGTTCGGATGGCCGATTCTCCATCTCTTGGCACTAATTTAATTAAAGAAGTTTCAGTAGAAAATCTGTGATGTTTTATTTGAGATTCTACTGCATAAATATCAGAAGGAAATGCATCTGCTTCAATAATGATTTTATGTCTTTTGGAGGTTGGTCTGTAAAAAGAAACCATCATCAGGTGAAGGTTAACTGTAAGAGTATTCATAGCTACCACTTCTGATGATTTTGCTCCTACAATTTTGGCATAACTTTCGGTTAAAAACTCATGATACGGAAGCCAAGGATTTTTGGCATTCAAATGTCCTTCTACCCCAAAAGTCGCCCAATCTTCTAATTCTTGATTTAGAAAATCTTTTGTTCGTCTTGGTTGTAATCCTAAGGAATTTCCACACATATAAATATGCTCCTCTCCATTTTTTTGCAAAGGAATGTGAAACTCTTTTCTGTATTGTTGTAGCTCATCTTTTGCATCTAATTCTGATGCAAAATCTGCCGTATTTTTATAACTCATTAATTTTATATAAAATAGGCCTGCTAGGTGCTGCATCCGACACAAAAGCAGGGATTTGTAGATTTAATAAATAATATCCATTTTCTAGCAAATCAGGAACAAATATCATTTCTGTTATGGTTTTATTTTGGGCAGCAGGATTAAATTTTTTACCTTTTGTTTCCCAAAAAATATTGTGTGCAGAAAGGTGTCCTTCATCAAATAGTCTGTCCACTGAAGAAGAATCAACCAATAAATGTTTAACCCCTAAACTCACAATATATTCCATTGCCTCTATACTAAAAAAGCAGGGAGATTCTTTTATATAATCTCTACTCTTTTTTGTGTCTGAATTTGGTAAAGACCTTATTATGAGTCCTCCTAAAAACTCAGGATTTTTGTTTTGCAAACACTTTTCTAATTCTTCTTTTGTTATAACTAAATCTTCAGAATGTAGCTCTGGTTTGTAATTTTCAGAAGTTTTTTTTGGAGTAACAGAAATCAAAGTAGACGGAATCATTGCCTCTTTTAAAGAAGATAAAATAGTAATTCTTTCATCCGTAATATGACCAATGCATTCGGTATGCGTACCATTACAATGTGGGGTAAAACTATAGGTTTCAAAATTACAAGGACCTCCTTTTCTTGTGTCTCCAATAAATTTTCCGTCTTGGTAAGGCTTTGAACTCGCTCTATCCACACCATAAGTATTAGGCTGACTTCCATTAAAATTTAATGGAATTGAAATATCGTTCCCTTTTGAAAAATCTACTTCTACCGCCAAACTACTTAAACTTATTTTTGCCTTCATTATATGAAATCTGATTTTTTCATATTGAGCCAATCTAATGCATTTCCGGAAAGCAATTTTTCCTTTACTTTTATTGGATAAGGCATGCCATGTATCAATTTTCCAGGCTCCAATTCGCCAAGTGGGAAAGGATAGTCTGTCCCTAACGCCACTTTGTCTTCTCCAACTAATTCCACAATATACTCCAGCATTTTATCATCATGAACTAAAGAATCCAACCAAAATTCTCCTAAATAATCTTTTGGATTTACATTATTATCTACCGCTACCAAATCCGGACGAACATTAAAGCCATGCTCAATTCTTCCAATTGTTGCCGGGAAAGAACCTCCCCCATGAGCAAAGGCAACTCTCAATTTTGGGAATTTTTGAAATACTCCACTAAAAATCATGGAGCAAATTGCAAGGGAAGTTTCCATTGGCATTCCAACTAGCCATGGCAGCCAATATTTATCCATTTTCTCTTTGGCCATCCACCACCACGGGTGTACAAAAATGGCCATACCCAACTCCTCACATGCTGCATAAATTGGGAAAAATGAAGGGTCGTCCAAGTTCAAGTCATTGATATGAGAACCAATCTGAATCCCTTTAAACCCCAGTTTTTTTGCTCTTTCTAATTCTTTTATGGCCAATTTAGTGTCCTGCATTGGGACGTTGGCTAGCCCTACAAAGCGTGTTGGATGTTTATCTACCACTTTTATCAAATCATCATTAATAAATTTTGATATTTCCAATCCATCTTTCGGGCTTGTCCAATAGGAAAACATAACTGGAATAGTAGATAAAACTTGTACATCAACATTTTGATGATCACATTCTTTTATTCTGGTATCTGCTTCCCAGCAATTGGATTCTACTTCTCTAAAAAACTTATCGTTCATCATCATTTTGGCACAACACGGTTTGTGGTGCTCCAATTGAATAAACTCACCATAGCCAAATTTTTTGTTAAAATTTGGAATATCCTTTGGCAGGATGTGTGTATGAATATCTATGGTAAAGAGTTTCTTCATTTTAAATAAATCGTGAGTCTACCTCCATTTTTGTTCCACAATTATCACAGGCTCTTAACTCTTCTGACCTATAAAACTCTTTAAATCTGGGTTGAAAATCTTTTTCTACATTATTTAGTTTAAAGGTAACGCTATGTAATTGATGATTACAGTTATCACAATACCATTGTAACCCATCCATTTCTCCCTCTTTTCGTTTTGCTTCAATTACTAAGCCAATTGAACCATCCGATCTTTTTGGAGAATGCGGAACTTTTGGAGGTAATAGAAAGATTTCCCCTTCTTTAACAGGAATCTCCACTGCCTTTCCATCTTCTTGAATCCCTACTACAATGTCTCCTTTTATTTGATAATAAAATTCTTCTGTTTCATTATAGTGATAGTCTTTCCTGATGTTAGGGCCACCTACCACCATGATAATAAAATCTTCCGATTCGGGATAAATACACTTATTTCCCACAGGAGGCTTTAGTAATTCTCTATTTTCGTCTATCCATTTCTGGAAATTAAAGGGTCTTCTTACGCTCATAATTTTAATTTTAAATAGTTGCTATTATTTTTAATTCTATTGCTATTGGAGTTGGTAAACTCTTTATCTCAATTGTTGTTCTGCATGGCTGATTATCTTTAAAATATTCAGCATAAATTTTATTGTAGGTTTTAAAATCATCTTTCATATTAGTAAGGAACACCTGAACATCTACTATCTTTTCCCAGGAGGATCCTGCATCTTCCAAAATAAAACGAATGTTTTCAAATACAGAATGACATTGAGCTTC
>DUAO01000100.1 GCA_012960805.1 Flavobacteriales bacterium
ACTATATAGCAAATATATCAAATAATTATTTAATAAATTTAAGTTCGAGAACCGTAAGGTCCACTAAAAAGAAACCCACTCAAATGAGTGGGTTTACTTTTTCATATAGCATACCGTTATATTTTTTTCCGTCCTTATTATAATACCCTTTTATACAAGGATCTTTTAGTTTAAAATTACATTTCTCTAATACACGAGCAGAAGAAACATTTTCTTCAAATGTATATGCAAATATTCTTTTAAATTTATATGTAGTAAATGCAATATCACTCATTTTATCCAAAACCTTTGTCATTATTCCTTGATTCCAAAATTCATATGCAAGCCAATAACCACATTCTGTTTCATTCAGGTCTTCACTTGTTTTAAAACCAAAGCCACCAATTACTTCACTATTCATTCTTATTGACCAACTTGTTTCTCGACCAAACTCTTTTGATCTTTTAGCGAAATATTTTAAAGCCTCGTATGCATTTTGTAAGGTATATGGATATGGAATATTTCCTGTATATCTATATACATTATAATCATTTATCCTATTAATAAAAATAGGAAAATCACTTTCTTCTAAAGGAGAAAGTGATAACTCTTTATTAAGTTTAATAAATTTCATGGTGCAAAATTACTAATAAAAGTATTAAAAAAGTTCGAAATTAGGACCGAGAGGTCCACCAAAAAGAAACCCACTCAAATGAGTGGGTTTTATTTATACTAATTAAATAAATCCTTAGATTTATAAATCGTTATCCCTTCGATTTTATTTGTTAATGATTCATTAATAATTTTCATTGCTAAATCTTTAACTAATAAAGGTTTTAAAGATCTTAGAAAACCTAATTTATTTATTACTTGTAAGAAATTTATACTATATTTTTCTCCTAACCTAATTAATTCTGGCTGTCTAATTAACGATGGTGGTTGAAAAATATGAATTTTATTAAACCTTAAACTCTTTACTGAAGATTCTAAAGCTCCCTTAATTTTTGGATAGAAAAAAAAAGAATGTTTGTTTGCGCCAATAGAAGAGACTAAAGAATAATGACTAACACTATTTTCTGATGCAATTTTAGCAAATTCATACTGGTAAGTATAATCAACTAAGAACTGTTCTTTTTTACCTCCAGCTTCTTGTTTAGTAGTTCCTAGTGCAGAAAATAATATATCTCCTTTAACTAAACTATTGTATTCATTTAATCTGGAGAAATCAATTTTATGTATAGTTAATTTTTCATGATCAATATGAATCTTTCTTCTAACAAATAAAGAAACTTTACTAAAATTAGAATCTTCTAATAATAATTTAACCATTTCTTTTCCTGTAGCACCGGTGGCTCCCAAAACTAATGCGTGTAGTTTTTTCATGACTCAAAATTACTCAATAATTTTCTAAAAAAGTTCGAAATTAGGACCGTAAGGTCAGCCAAAAAGAAACACGATCAAATGAGCGGATTTTTATTTACTCTAATAGTATCTTCTTTTCTACACTTCCATCATCATAGATGTAAAATAAAGGGTTATTGTTTGTGGTTTTTGTAGTTCTACCAAAGATATCCGTAATTTTAAGTAATTTTTTATTCGTATTTATTTCAGAAATTGAGGTTGTATTAGGACAGTAGTTCCCGTCAGGCGCTAACAGTGGTAGTTTGTACGCAGGGTCAGTAATTAAAGCGTACATCAATACATCCATACTTTGTAAAAGTGTAGCATTATACGGTTCCCATTCGTTTGCAATTCCTGCAGCAGTTTGAGAGTCGTTTAAAATTCCCATATAACTCACAATTGCCCAATACATATATTCAATTATCATACACTCATAATCGCAAGTATAGTCATCATAATGATACCAAGCTGAAGAAGGGTATATCCAAGGCGGTGAAAGCAGCTGACCTCCTCTTGCGGCATCCATAGCTGTCGACATTAAAGATGAATTAGGTCCCATGCTAAAAGCAGAAGGATAAACATTAGTATGTCCTACATGATTAATGGTGTGCATTATTTCTTCCACTGAGGCGTCATCCCCCCAATGTCCTGTTTGAGTTGGGTCTATTTCGTCATTATATAAAACAGCACTTACGCCATTGCCATTATAATTATTGCCAAAAGTGTTCATTGCTGCATTTCCATCCTGGAAGAATATTGGCATTAATGCACTTTCACTTATAAGTTGCGCTTCAATTAATGGATCGTCCACTATTCCATCTTCATTGTTGTCCAATAATTCGGCAGCAACTGCTGCTGCATGTAAAACTTTTGCATCTGATATTGTGTTTTCAGCATAAATGCTAAAGCATCCTAATACATCCACATACTTTGTAAACGGAGCAAGTGCTGGGTCATTAGTGTTTGGGTTAGGGTCAATTGTAAAACAAACTGTGTTTTGTTGTGCACTAACTAGTAGTGGAAAGATAATCAATAAAGAAAGTAATTTTTTCATAGTTTTTGTTTTGCCAAATATAAGCAAAATCTAATCGTATATTTGCACTCATGAATGGAGTTGTAATAAAAGCTACAGGAAAACGCTATACAGTAAAAACTGCTGATGGTGAAATTGTGCAATGCCGCTTGAAAGGAAAATTCCGAATACAAGGTATTAAAAGCACTAATCCAATTGTGGTAGGGGATAAGGTAGAACTGGAGAAAGAATCAGAATTATGGATGATTATAAAACTTCATGAAAGGAAAAATAACATCCTCAGAAAATCAGTAAATCTTAGTAAACAAACACATATTATTGCTGCCAATATTGATCAGGCAATACTGATGATAACCTTAGATAGTCCAGTGACTACAACTGGTTTTATTGATCGTTTTTTAGTGTCAGCAAATGCTTATGGAGTAGAGGTGATTTTATTATTAAATAAAATTGATTTGTTAGATGATGCCATGCAGAAAAACAAAAATAATTTGCAAGAAGTTTATGAAAAAATTGGCTATAAATTCTTTGCTTTTTCAGTTCTGAATGATGATTTATCAGCAATTAAAACTTTAATGAAGGGTAAGATCAACATGATTTCTGGACATTCTGGAGTAGGAAAATCTACTTTGATAAATAAGTTGCAACCTAATTTGAATATTGATACTAAACAGGTTTCTGACACTCACAAACAAGGCCAGCACACCACTACCTTTTCTGAATTACATGATTTGGATTTTGGAGCATCTATTATTGACACTCCAGGAATAAGAGGATTTGGTTTAGTAGAATTAGCACCTGAAGAAATTGGAAATTATTTTCCTGAGTTTTTTGCAATTAAACAAAAATGTAAATACCATAATTGCATTCATAAAAATGAACCAGATTGTGCTGTGAAAACCGCTTTGGGAAATGGTGAAATTGCTGAGAGTAGATATAAAAATTACTTAAATATGCTTTTGGAAGAAGAAGATAATTTTAGAACAAATGATTACTAATGAGAGCTGTAATCCAAAGAGTAAGTGAGGCCTCAGTTGTAATTGGCAAGCAAAAAATTGCAGATATTAATCAAGGATTATTAATCTTTCTGGGAATTGAAATTGAAGATGCAAAAGAAGATGCTCTTTGGCTCGCTAATAAAATTGTTCAGCTCCGTATTTTTCAAGATGAAGATAATGTAATGAATAAATCCATTGCGGATGTGGATGGAAAGGCAATTGTGGTAAGTCAGTTTACTTTGCATGCCAAAACTAAAAAAGGGAACAGACCCTCTTATATAAAAGCAGCCAGACCAGAACAAGCAATTCCTTTGTACGAACAATTTAAAAAGGATTTATCTGAAGCAATTGGAAATCAGGTACAGTCTGGAGAATTTGGTGCTGACATGAAAGTTTCTTTAATAAATGATGGACCAGTAACCATTATTATAGATACCAAAAATAAGGAGTAATTATTCTTCCATGCCATCTGGAATTCCGTAAATATGTACTATTTCAATTTTATCAGAAAGAGACATAATTCCAGGATTTATTCCTAATTTATTTTGTGGTATTTCAACCTTTAAATCAGAGTAGTATTCTTTCCATATCGATAAAGTGTCTTTAGTTTCAGGATGGAGAAAAGTCATTGGTTGTAACCTAAAAATACTGTCTTTTTCAAAGGCTTCATAAATAAGCTCAGAGCAATAATATTTCTCATTATTTAAGAGAAAAACTTCATCATAATCTACTCCAATTTGTTTATTGACAAAATCAATTGCCTTGGGAATGGTGTTTTTGTACTGATCTTTTAATCTACCCACAATTACTTTTGGATTGCCATTATAATCTGAGGAACGAATTAAAAAACTGTCGATTCTTGTTGTAATAACTCCACCAGGCAAAGCCTCTAATACTCTTATATGACCCTTTGCTCCTTCTGTAATTTGATTGTATTCCGGATTCAAACAAAAAAGATCTCCTATTTCCACAACTATTCCAATGTGTGAGAAGCTTCCATTTTTAAATCCAAGAGTTACTAATTCAATAGCATCACAAAGTGGAGAAGAGTCTAAATCTTGAAAAAGAATATCACCTACTTCAAGTTGAAATGCCGAATCTAAAAGAATATCACCTACTTCAAGTTGTAATTTAGAATTTTCTTTAGTTGTCTGATTTCCGCAAGCAATACAAAAGCAACTAAGTAATATAAACCAATTTTTCATTCTTCAAACATAAAAAAAGAGGACCGATTAAAGTCCTCTTTTAAAATTTTATTTAATAATATTTAGTCAGCTAAAACAATAATCTTATTGTTTTGCATTTCAATTACCCCACCATTAATGTCAAAATTTTCAGTATTGTTCTCAGATGTTATCACTCTAATCACTCCACTTGTTAGGGTAGAGATAATTGGAGCATGATTGTTGTGTATCTCAAATTCTCCTGATGTTCCTGGGAATTTTACTGAAGTAACCTCTCCTGTAAATACTTGTTTTTCTGGCGTTATTATTTCTAATATCATTACTTGATTATTTTACGGCAGCTAACATCTTCTCTCCTTTCTCCATAGCTTCTTCAATTGAACCTACAAGGTTAAATGCTGCTTCAGGATATTGATCAACTTTACCATCCATAATCATATTGAATCCTTTAATAGTATCTTGAATATCAACTAACACTCCTTTAAGTCCTGTAAACTGCTCAGCAACATGGAAGGGTTGAGATAAGAATCTTTGCACTCTTCTTGCTCTGTGTACTGCTAATTTGTCTTCATCAGATAATTCGTCCATACCCAAAATCGCAATAATATCTTGTAATTCTTTGTATCTCTGTAATAATTCTTTTACATCTTGTGCGCATTTGTAGTGTTCCTCTCCAACTACATCAGGCGTTAAAATTCTTGAAGTAGAATCCAAAGGATCAACTGCAGGATAAATACCTAACTCAGCAATTTTTCTTGAAAGTACTGTTGTTGCATCTAAGTGAGAAAATGTTGTAGCAGGAGCAGGGTCAGTTAAATCATCTGCAGGAACATATACAGCTTGTACAGATGTAATTGATCCGTTTTTTGTAGAAGTAATTCTCTCTTGCATTGTTCCCATCTCAGTTGCTAATGTTGGCTGATAACCAACCGCAGAAGGCATACGCCCTAATAATGCAGACACCTCAGAACCTGCTTGTGTGAAACGGAAAATATTATCAACAAAGAAAAGTACATCTTTTCCTTTTCCATCTCCTTCACCATCTCTAAAGTATTCAGCAATTGTTAATCCTGAAAGTGCAACTCTTGCTCTTGCTCCTGGAGGTTCGTTCATTTGTCCGAAAACAAATGTTGCTTTTGATTCTGCTAATTTTTCTCTATCAATTTTAGATAAATCCCACCCTCCTTCTTCCATTAAGCGATTAAAGTCCTCACCATAATTGATAATTCCAGACTCTATCATCTCTCTTAATAAATCATTCCCCTCTCTTGTTCTTTCTCCTACTCCAGCAAATACTGAAAGCCCACCGTGTCCTTTTGCAATATTATTAATAAGCTCCTGAATAAGCACTGTTTTCCCCACACCAGCCCCTCCAAACAAACCAATTTTTCCTCCTTTTGCATAAGGTTCTATTAAATCAATTACTTTAATTCCTGTAAATAATACTTCAGTAGCCGTTGATAGATCTTCAAATCTAGGTGCGTCTCTGTGAATTGGCAGTCCGTTAGTACGGTCTAAGTTTTCCATTCCGTCAATAGCGTCTCCAATTACATTAAAAACCCTCCCTTTAATGAGCTCTCCAGCAGGCATTTTTATTGGAGATCCTGTTGCAACAACTGCAGTTCCTCTGCTGATTCCATCAGTAGTTTCCATAGCAATTGCTCTTACGGTATCTTCTCCAACATGTTGTTGGCATTCCAATACTAATCTTGTTCCATCAGTTCTAGTAATTTCTAATGAGTCATAGATGTTTGGTAATCCAGCCTCATTATTTTCGAATGTAACATCAATTACAGGCCCAATAATTTGTGATACTTTTCCAGTGTTTGTTGACATTTTTATATCTTTTAAAATCGTTAAAATACTTAATTTAAATCGGCTGCGAATTTACTGTTTTTAAATTGAGTGGTACTTATATTTATAGGATAAAATTAATTGTTAATTTTGAACACTTTTTCAACATAGATAAAATCAAAATAATTAAGTGAAAGCATACCATTCCATTGAAGATTTTCCTTCAGAAATAAATACAATAATTACTATAGGTACTTTTGATGGAGTACATAAAGGACATAAACAGGTAATTAAAAAGTTAAATAATATTGCAAAAAAGCAAGGATTCGAAAGCGTTGTGCTTACTTTCTATCCGCATCCAAGGCATGTTTTGTATCCGGATGATCAGCAACTTAAATTACTTAATACCATTGATGAAAAAACTGAAGAATTGAAAAAATCAGGATTACAACACTTTGTTGTACATAAATTTACAAAAGAATTTTCAAGAACAAAATCAGTTAATTTTATCAGAGACTTATTAGTAAATAAGTTAAAAATGAAGCACATGGTTGTAGGGTATAATCATCATTTTGGGCGGAACAGAGAAGGGTCATATGATGATTTGAAAGAGCTTGCTGAATTGTATAATTTTGAATTGGAAAGAATACCACCACAAAATGAAGGTGATGTTACTATAAGTTCTACAAAAGTAAGAGAGTTATTGCTTGCTGGTGATGTTGAAAAAGCAGCTACTTATTTAGGCTATTCCTATCTAATTAATGGAAAAGTAGTAAAAGGAAATGCAAGGGGTAGGACAATTAGTTTTCCTACTGCAAATATTTTAGTAGAAAATACGTGGAAATTAATTCCATCTTATGGAGTGTATGCTGTTAAGGTAAAGTTGGGTGAAAAGCAATTTTATGGAATGCTAAACATAGGAGAAAGGCCAACACTATCAGATAATGAACATAGAATAGAAGTTCACATATTTGATTTTTCAGCTGATATTTATGGTGCTGATATAAAAGTAGAATTTGTGAAAAGAATTAGAGATGAGAGAAAATTTGATAATTTAGAACTTTTAAAGAAGCAATTGCAGATTGATGAAATTAATTGCAAAAAGTTTTTTAGAATCTAAATAAAAAAGAGGGCGGAACAAGTATTGAAACCACCCTCTTTCAAAACCCAGTATTTTATCCGTTTTATCCATTAAGAGTTGTTTTTACTGTTGATGGTAGAAGTAATGATGTTATCCCTAAAACTAATCATTTTTAAAATCATAGTGCAATTATAGGTGTGTTATTAAGAAAGAGAAATGATAAAAGCAGTAGTTTTATCTGTTATGTTCTATAATTTGAATGTCTAAAGCTAGTGATTATTTTAGTAATTCTAATTTTGCAAATTTCAGAAGAAGCTGTTTTTGTCCTATTCCTGTAAAAAATACCATGGCTTTTTTGTTGGAACCCTCTTCAGAAATACTTAGTACTTTCCCCTTTCCAAAGCTAGCGTGTTTAACTTGCATTCCTGTTTGTATTTCACTAAGGTCACTTGCATTAATAGGAATGTTTCTTGCTCTATTTATGTTGGTTAAATTTTTTGGAGCTATAAATTTTTTGGTAGGTGCTGAGATTGGTTTTTTAGCGTATTTTGTTTTTGCATAAATTTTATGTGGGCTAAATTCTTTTTTCTTTTTAAGTTCTAATTCGTGTTTTTCCAAAAAGCTATCGTCCAGTTCACTTATAAATCTGCTAGGTTCGCAATCAATAAATTGTCCCCATTTAAATCGGCTTGTAGCAAATGATAAGAATAGACGCTTTTCTGCTCGTGTAATGGCTACATAAAAAAGTCTTCTTTCTTCTTCTAAGTTTTCTTGGCTTTCGCCACTCATCATAGAGGGGAATAACTGTTCTTCCAGTCCAACAACAAAAACATAAGGAAACTCTAGTCCTTTTGCAGCATGCACCGTCATCAATGTTACTTTGTTAAAATCATCTTCAGTTTCTTTGTCCTGATCAGTAAGTAGCGCTACATCTTGCATGAAATCAGGCAATTTATTCAGCCCCTTTTCGGCTGTTTCGCTAAAATCTTTTATACCATTTAATAGTTCCTGAATATTTTCAAACCTGCTTACTCCTTCAGGAGATTTGTCGGTATATAAATTATTAAACAAACCAGTTGATTTGGCAATTTCTTCAGCAATAGTGTAGGCATCTTTTTGTTTGGCGTTGATGATAAAATTATTAATCATTACAGCAAATTCTTTCAACTTGCCTTGGGTTCCTTTATTAATATCAATTTCAATTTCTTCTAAATGAGTAATAATCTCCCAAATACTTTTATTGTGTTCGTTTGCAAAAATGTTTAATCTTTGGATCGTAGTATTTCCAATTCCTCTTGTTGGGTAATTGATAATTCGCTTAAAAGCTTCCTCATCATTAGGATTAATGGCTAAGCGATAATAGGCGAGTAAATCTTTAATCTCTTTTCTTTGATAAAATGAAAGTCCACCATATATTTTATAAGGTATATTTCTTTTCCTGAGTGATTCTTCCAAAGCTCTTGATTGAGCATTTGTTCTGTAAAGTATTGCAAAATCTTTATTATGAACCTGCTTTCGCATCTGAATATCTGTAATCGTATTGGCAACCAGCCGTCCTTCATCATTGTCAGAGCCAGTTTTACAAATAATTATTTTATCTCCTTTTGTATTATCCGTCCAAATATTTTTTTCAATCTGCTTTTCATTGTGTTTGATAATGCTATTTGCTGCCTCCACAATGGTAGATGTAGAGCGATAATTTTGTTCGAGCTTATAGGTTTTATAATCTGGGTAGTCAATCTTAAAATTTAGGATATTTTGAATATTTGCCCCCCTAAAAGCATAAATACTTTGAGCATCATCTCCAACAATACAGATGTTTTCATTCAGTGCGGCAAGTTTTTTAATAATCAGGTATTGTATATGATTTGTGTCTTGATACTCATCAATCAAAATGTATTTAAATTTCTCCTGATATTTTAATAGTACATCCGGATGATTTTCCAGTAATTGATAGGTTTTCAATAATAAATCATCAAAATCCATTGCTGATGCTTTTATGCATCTTTGTTCATACATTTGATAAATTCTGCCAAATTCTGTTCGCTTTGTAATTTTATCACTTTGTACTAATTCCGCTTGATTGTTGTATCCAGTAGGAGTAATAAAATTATTTTTAAGGGAAGAAATCCTATTTCTGATAAGGCCAACTTTATAAATATCTTTATCCAGATTTAATTCTTTAATAATACTTCTAACCAAACTTTTGGAATCATCAGTGTCATAAATTGTAAAGTTAGAGGGGTAGTTTAATTTTTCCGCTTCAAAGCGTAATATTTTAGAGAAAACTGAATGAAAGGTTCCCATCCATAAATTACGAGCATCATTCGCGCCAACAATTTGTTCAATTCTGTTGCGCATTTCTTTGGATGCTTTATTGGTAAAGGTGAGTGATAGAATATTATGCGGGCTAACGCCTGATTTTAACAAATGCACAATACGACATGTAAGTACTCTGGTTTTTCCTGATCCCGCACCAGCTATTACCATTAAAGGACCTGCAGTGTGTTCAACTGCTAATCTTTGTTCAGTATTTAACTTTTGCAAATAATCTTCCATAGTGTTTTTAAAGAATATCAAAAATACACTTATTCCTTTAGCGCCTTTTAGCTTTCTGATAAATTTTAATTGAATAAGATTAGTATATAAAAAATATAGTTATTATCTGATATTTTTGTATTTTTGTAAAAAATACGAATGCTATGAAAAAAATCATCTTACTTGTAGTTATACTCTCCACTTTTTTTACTGCTAATGCAACGCATATGATGGGAGGTGAAATTACTTGGGTATGTATTAAAGACCCTCTAGATCCTGATGTAGGGAAGTATATTTTTACCATGAAAATGTATAGAGATTGTGATGGAACTTCACTCCCTACTTCTGCACAAACTATTTATGTCTGGGATCATCTAACAGTTACTCAACTATCTGTGGATTTTGTTAGCAACACTGATATTTCTCCTATTGGAAATTCTATAAATAGTGGAAATACTTGCTTGGATTGTAATACTAATCCTGTTGGGGCAGTTGAAGAATATATTTATATTTCACAACCCGTTGCTTTGCCAGGATTGCCTCCAGCTACAGGCTGGCATTTTACTTGGGATTCTTGTTGTAGAAATGGAGCGACCTCTAATTTACTGCTTTCTAGTACAACTTCTCCTGGAGAAGGATTTACCCTAAGGGCTTCAATGTTTCCTTATTTTGATCCTTCTACTGGATTGCAAATTCCAGCAGATCCTTGTTTTGATTCTTCACCTCTTTTTAATGAGAGTCCAAAAACAATTATTTGTACAGGATATCCTTTTGCCTATTCTCATAATGCTTCAGATGTAGAGTTAGATGCTATTGCATATTTCTGGGACGAGCCATTAGATGATTTTGCTGGAGCATATAATCCGGCTCCTGCAGGGAATAATCCTCCCTTTGTACAATGGTTAGCCCCATACACTGTTAATGCACCTTTGCCAGGAGGAGTAAATTTAGATCCTGTTACAGGAGAAATTTCATATAATTCTAATATATCAGGAAATTTTGCTACTGTAGTTAGAGTAGATGCTTATAAGTGTACTCAATTAGTATCTTCTATCTATCGTGAAATACAAGCGGTGCTGATTGCTTGCCCTACAATGTCAACTGGACTAGTTAATAATCCGCCAACAATTACAGCTCCAGTAGGAGCTCAAATTTGGACAACAACACTCAATCCTTCAGGGCTACCTTCTTATTCTACAACTATAAGTGCAGGAGCATATATTACTTTTGATATTGTTGGTAATGATATGGACCTGTATGCTACTGGCATAATGCAAGATATTACTATGGAAATTTCAGGAGGACAAATGGCAGTCGATTATATTACCGCTTCTGCTTGTGATAATCCCCCTTGCGCAACTTTTACTGATTTAGGAGGGAATCCTCCTCCAATTGCCGCCCCCTCTGTAGTCTCAGGAGTTTTTGAATGGCAAACGGATTGTAATCAACTTTCGTCAGATGCTGGCTGTGGGGCCACCACTAATATCTTTACCTTTTTAGTAAAAGTATATGATGATTTCTGCCCTGCCAATGCCATTACTATTGCTACAATGAAGATTACAATTCTTCCATCTACATTCCAACCTGCTCCATTATTGCAGTGTGTTACCGAATCTAGTTCTGGAGATGTTTATGTGAGCTGGAATCATAATTCAACTGCTAATAATTCGACAATATATCATATTTATGGTGCGGATA
This sequence comes from Flavobacteriales bacterium, assembly GCA_012960805.1. Classification (GTDB taxonomy): domain Bacteria; phylum Bacteroidota; class Bacteroidia; order Flavobacteriales; family BACL11; genus UWMA-0277. Next base: position 11,707 of record DUAO01000100.1, read on the forward strand.
ATATAAGCGGCCCTTATACTTTGCTTTCTACAGCTCCTTACCCTTCCGATTCTTATTCGTTTTTAGCAGCTAATATTCCACCAGGAATCCAGTATTATTACATGAGACTTGAATCTGCTTGTGCAAATATTTCTGATATTTCCGATACCATCATGCCTATTCAATTGGATATCAATTCTACTAATGTAAATTGTTGGGACGATACAGATGGGAGAATTGCAATTAATATGATTAGTACTGTGATAACCCCATTTACTTATTATCTTGACGGTGTGCCAAATCCAAACGCTTACCCTTTGGATTCTGTTTGGGAGAACTTGCCGGCAGGAATTTATGATGTTACAGTAAGCGATAATGGTTCATGTATAATTACTACTCCTATTTCCATCACGGCTCCTGGACTCCCACTACAGGCATTAGTTTCGGGTAATATGAATGTTTGTTATGGAGATAGTGTTGGTTTTGCAGTAGGCTTTGGTTCAGGCGGTACACCTGGCTATAGTTATGAGTGGTTTGATGCTAGCTATACGAGTTTCAGTTTAAATGACACGGTCTTTGGTTTGAGTTCTGGCAGTTATTATTTGGAGGTTATGGATGTGAATGGCTGTGATACTTTTACGAGTGTTCAGGTGATAGCTCCGCAGACTGCATTGAGTGGTTCTCCTCAGATGTTTGGCGTTGTTTGTAAGGGAGATAGTACGGGTGTGTTGGTAGGTGATGCGCAGGGGAGTTGGGCACCATATCAGTATTATTGGTTGTCTTCTACTGGAGATACTTTACAAAGA
>DUAO01000101.1 GCA_012960805.1 Flavobacteriales bacterium
CACAACCCATTGATGAACTAATGTGTCTCTTAAATCAAGCAGCTCTTTGGCCAAAAGGTTTCGACGACGTACAGATTGGCGTATTCGGTGCGCCCATTATGATGCTTGGCGATCAAGTTTGGTGGGGCAACGATCGCTTGATGTTTATCGAAGAATATCTACAACAAAAAACGACTTAAGCAAAAATTATTCTGTTGGCATTCCTGGAAATGTTTTCACGCCTTCAGAAACTTCGTACCAGGAGCTCATATTGTCGGTGTAGAGTTCCATGCCAGGTTTGACCCAACTGGAGTCGTCCAGTGATCCTGCCTGAATGATAATCATGTCAGGCATAATAACCGCTTCTGTGTAGAGTCTTGATCCGCAGTTTGGGCAGAAGTTACGCGTGACATCTTCTCCACTATCGCCTTTGCAAGTCCATCTTTTGGTTTCTCCTTGCAAGATTTTAAACGAATCTGCCGCGACACCAACAACAACGCTCATCTCACTGCCACTTGCCTGTTTACAATCAGTACAATGACAGTTACCCATCAATGCAGGTTCACCATTGACCTGATAACGAAAATCACCACATGCACATCCACCTTCAATCATTCTGTATTTTGTAATTGTTTTTAAGACAAGTATAGTCATCTTGTGCAAATAAGCTTCCTGCTAAAAGACCAGATACTATAAGCAAACTGTTTAAAGCTTTCATGTTCCATCCTTTATGTTGGTTTCTATATTCTTATCTTACTTCTTTATGTGTGTAAGGAATGTTATGATATTGGTATTATGTAGGATTTAGTTTATGAGCTTAATATTAGTTTATCTTATGATTCTCAATATCTTTTTGAATAAAAACAGTAGCCAAAGAAGAAAGTAAAATCCCGGGTATAACGACTAAAGGTATCTGTATTCCATCTACAATAAATAAGAGTATCGCAACAAAACCGGGATTTAGATACACATATGCCATCACACGCCGGGGTCCTAAAAGCACTGTTGTTTTTTGGAATAAATAAACAGATGCCAAAGTTGCTGCTATTATCAAATATGCCATATTTAAAAGTGAGTCTCTTTGTAATAAATCCCAATCCAAAGGTTGCCCAGTAAAGAGTAAAGCCAGTGCCATCCAAACTGAGCCACCCACTAAAATACAAAAAACCAGTACAATCATTTCGTCATTTTTATACATCAGTTTCATAGATAACGAATAACAACACATACTAAAAGCGCCCGCCAAAAATATCAAATCACCATTGTTTAAAGAAAATGATAAAAGTGAATCTATATCACCATTAAAAACAACCCATGCGGTTCCCAATGCACCCAATAAATAAATACCAAGCTGTTTGATATTTAATCTTTGTTTTAAAAAAAACCAACATAATAATGCTGTGACAAAAGGAACCAAAGTATATAACGTTCCTGTATTCAATGTGGTGGTTATGGTTAAAGCTTCAAAAAAACAGATGAAAAAAATAGAATAAAACAAACTGATTACCAAAGCACGTGGAAGAGTTGAAAGTAATTTTTCTCTGTATCTTTTTTTATATAATATAAAAGGAAACAATATTAACGATGCCCCTACAAACCTAAGCAATGTCAATGAAAAAGGATTGATAAGTCCTGAGAGCTTGTCTGATGCTAAAAAAGACCCAGCAATCAGTATGGTTGCAAGTAATATGAGTAAATGAGCTTGAAATGTTATTGTTTTCACGATACTTACTTTTTAGGTTTTAAAGAAAAATTAGACCCTTTTATTGGAGGTTTTATATCAAAGCTTGTTTGAGTAAATGAAGTACCATAAGTTGAACTCTCTTCTTGATGTTCATGACTGCAACAATCACTATTTTTTTTAGGAAATCTACTTTTAAGTAAATGATAAAAAATCAGTACCAACATCATCAAAGATGCCAAAGAGTTTATTAGTGAAGTTTCCCCATTATCTAACGTAATAGTCAAAAGACTCAAGTATTGAAAAAAAGTATCTTAAATATATCCAAACAACAATGCCAAGACTGCAATAACTATAGTATACACAATCAAAGAATGAATCGCCCCCAATCTACTAGAGACTTTTTAGTCTCGTTTGGTAACGCTCTTCATACTCTACAGGCGATAGCTGAT
>DUAO01000102.1 GCA_012960805.1 Flavobacteriales bacterium
CCGTTCTCAGGATTAATACCAGCAAATACAGCTGGAGCACCATCCCATTTGACGGTTACCACTAATTTGCTAGTACCACTACCACTTAACATATCTTTGAGTGAATTTAAAAATAATAGGGCTGTTTTGGCTCCCGCCACGCCACCATTAATTATTTCATCTTCAAGATGTTCTAAGTGAGTATTTGTATCTTCATATAATTTTTGTTTGAATGATAACATTAAAAACCAGGTTCTGAAAATTGAACTTGATCTGGCATTATACCAAAGAATTTTAACATTGTTTCGAGAGCCTTTGCACCCATTTTAACTATATTATCAACAACACTTTTAATTTTTGCAATATAATTTTTAAAGAATTTATCTAACCACGCATATCCCTTTTTCATTTGATCTGCATAATGTTTTGCAACTCTACCCACACTTTTACCAGTAGATTTGACGGATTTGACGGTCGTATCCCATACCTTTTTTAAAATTGCAAATTCATCTAATTGTTCTGTTTCTTCGTTTAAAAATTGTGATGCATATTCATCTTCTTGAATTGTTTCTCGCAACACATCTAAATAATCATAATCAATAGATTCCTTTTTTGCAACTACTTTTTTTGCAGTTTTACTTCTTAAAACACCTGCAGGATTTTTACCACTTGATTTAAATGACACATAAAAAGTTGTTCTTCCTGCATAACCTTTAATATATGATGAAATTTGTGTCGGGTCATCACCTAATGGTTTAAATAAATTATTTGTACCTTCATCGGCATCAAATACCATTATTTGATTAGCAACAGATTGTGAACCTACACCAAATTTTGCATAACCAGAAGATGCTTCATAAACAAAATATTCTTGAAATTCTTTATTCTTATTAAAAAATTTTGAAATCTTTTCTGACAATCCATGCATTAATTTGTCTTTTGCTTTATATTCTTTTTGTTTCTTTTGTAATTCAGCTGGTGTATAACTTGCTGCAGCCTGCCCTGTTCCTGCTTTCAATTCGTCAATGGTTGAATTTAATACCATTTTTGGAAATCCTTCTTTTTCATCCATAATTAAATCTGCTAATGCTTTTCCACCTCTCGGTGTTGACCCATAATGTGCCATAGCACCATGAAAAGTTGCATAAGTTTCTGCACCCCTAGCAGACATTAATTGTGAACCACCAGCCTTTTTCAATGATATATTTTGTTTTGGTGTGTACATATCAGTCTTAGGTGTTTTATTTGATCCACCCCATGTTTTCCAATCTTTAGTCAAACTACCACTAGTTGCACCAAACTGAGTCATAGCACCTTTAACTTTATTCTTCTTACACCAATCACCAATTTCCATAGCTATCACACCATAATTATCCCAAAATTTTTCAACTTCCTTAAAAGTATCAGAACCTGTTTTATATCCACCATTATATGCAGCGGTAATCATTGATTCCCATTGAGCACCAGTAGGTGACTTACCTGCCTTTGACCCTAAACCAGAAACCAATGATATTGAATAAGTATAAGTTTCTCCTTTCCATTTATAATCTCGGGAAAGTTTTATAGTCTTTGCACCTTTATCTAAACCATCCACTTTAAACTTACTACCAATTTTTACTTTTCCCATTTTAATTTCTGCAAATCGTCCGGGTTTAATTTTACCTGCTAATGCCGAACCAGAAATTTCTCCATGCTTATTTAATTTTCCTGTAGCTTGAAAAACAAGATTACCCTTTAAGGCTTTATCTTTCCATATATCTACTACAAAGTCCTGCCAATCTTTTGGAATATTTTTATCATTTCTTATATCACTTTCACTTTCTGGGCGTAAATCAAATGCTTCTGTTATAAAATCTTTAAATAGTTTCATATTACCACCTATCAATCATTTTTGAAACTTTTATAGCTGCTTGAGTAATTTGTTCTAACATTTTTCCTACTTGTTTAGCATCTCTTGGCCAATCTTGTGATCTGTAAAAGGATTGTTCCATGTGATGTTGAAACTCTTTCTTGTCAAATCTTGCGACTTTCGTTATCTTATATACTGCATCTTTAAAATCTCCTAATCCTTCATCATTGACTCCTTGCAATTCATCATCAGAGCCATCATCACCAAGGCGTTCGTTA
>DUAO01000103.1:0-1232 GCA_012960805.1 Flavobacteriales bacterium
GTTGCTGATGGTTTGGAAATAGATGAGTATGATGTTACTAATGTAGGCAAACATTTGGATGCAAAAGCTTGGAATGATGCTTTGGAAAATGGAGCAACAGTTATTGATATGCGAAATCATTATGAAAGCGAAATTGGAAAATTTAAAGGAGCAATATGCCCAGATGTAGAAACCTTTAAAGAAGAATTGCCTGAAGTAAAAAAGATGCTGGAGGGGAAAGAAGATGAGCAAATATTATTGTATTGCACGGGGGGAATTAGATGCGAAAAAACTTCAGCTTATTTAAAGCACTATGGTTTTACTGATGTTAATCAGTTGCACGGAGGGATAATTGATTATGCTCGACAATTGAATAATAACAAAACCTTATCTAATAATTTTGAAGGGAAGAACTTTGTTTTTGATGAGCGGAGAGGGGAGCGCATCTCTGATGATGTGATAAGCAGTTGCCATCAATGCGGAGAGCCATTTGACACACATGTAAATTGTCGAAATGTAAATTGCAATTTATTATTTTTACAATGTGATAGTTGTAAAGAAAAATACGAAAACTGTTGTTCAATTGATTGTATAGAGATTGTTAATTTGCCACCTGAAAAACAAAAAGAATTACGAAAAGGAACAGATAATAAAAAGATGTATTATAGCCATAAAAGAGTAGACTTAAAACTAAAACAGGATGATTAGAATTACAAAAGAATTCAAGTTTGAAATGGCACATGCTTTGCATGGGTATGATGGCTTATGTAAAAATATTCATGGCCATTCCTATAAATTATGGGTAACTGTAAAAGGGAAAGTAAGGAATGAAAATGGTCATGTAAAAGATGGTATGATAATGGATTTTTCGGCATTAAAAGAAATTGTAAAATCTGAAATTATTGATAAATACGATCATTCTTTGGTATTGAACGCCCACTCTCCTCACGCCTTAATTGATTTATCTGCCTTTGAAAAAGTATTTTATCTGCCTTATCAGCCAACTTCAGAAAATTTGGTAATGGATTTTGCGACTATCATACAATCAAAAATTCCTAAAAGAGTTACTTTGTGTAAAGTTGTTCTATCTGAAACGGCTACTTCATTTGCCGAATGGAACTTAGAAGATAATCAGTAAAATAACACTTTCATTTCTGAGTAGTTTATAGGTTTTTAATAATAGAATTAATATAAATTGCTTGTAAATGAAAAATATGATAATAATTATAGTTTTCATTGAGAGTATTTTCTAT
>DUAO01000103.1:1300-2087 GCA_012960805.1 Flavobacteriales bacterium
GCTATAGTTGTACTCTTATTAATCGCTACTTTAGTACAGATACTTAGGGTTAGCGAATTATTATCAGAAATAAAAAATAAGGATGTTAATGAAGTAACGGATGAAGACAATAATACTCAAGGGATATTATTTTTAATAGTAGGTTTTGGGTTTTTAATTTTTGTGATCTGGCAAATGATAACTTGGAATCATCTACTATTACCTCCAGCAAGTTCTGTACATGGGACTCAAATTGATTTATTAATGAAAGTGTCAATGGGATTAATTATTACAGTATTTTTTATTACATCACCTATGCTATTTATCTTTCTATATAAATATAGAGGTAAAAAATCTAATAAAGCATATTTTTTATCGCATAATAATAAGTTAGAGGTTGTATGGACTGTTGTCCCTACTATAATTCTTACAGGACTCATTATTTTTGGCTTAAAAACTTGGGATAAAGCTATGAATGTTGATGTTTCTGATTCTACCACAATAATTGAAGTTTATGGAAAGCAATTTAATTGGACTGCTCGTTATTCTGGGTTAGATAATAATTTAGGACAAGCAAATTACAAATTAGTTAAGGGAAGAAATACTCTTGGGGTTGATACGCTAGATGAAAATTATGCGGATGATAAAATAACCTCAGAAGTTCATTTAGTAATTAATAAGCCCGTGTTATTAAAATTTCGTTCTCAAGATGTAATTCACTCTGCTTTTCTACCTCATTTTAGAGTACAAATGAATTGCGTGCCAGGTATGGTTACTCAATTTGGATTTACGCCTACTAAAACAACTG
>DUAO01000104.1 GCA_012960805.1 Flavobacteriales bacterium
TTTGGCACTTGTGGTGGTTGTAAATGGCAAAATATGAAATATGAATCTCAGTTAGCTTTCAAACAAAATGAAGTCCTTAATAATTTAAAAAGGATTGGAGGAATTGAATTACCACAACATTGTGAAATTATAGGAAGTGAACACGAATATTTTTACAGAAATAAAATGGAGTTTACTTTCTCCAACAAAAGATGGCTTACCACAGAAGAAGTGCAGTCGGCAGCAGAAATTGAAGACAAAGATGCTCTGGGATTTCATGTTCCCGGAATGTTTGACAAAGTTATTAATCTTAATAATTGTCATTTACAAAAAGAGCCTTCTAATACAATCCGTTTAGCAGTAAAACAATTTGCTGATGAAAATAGCCTTAGTTATTTTGACCTTAGAAATCAAAAAGGATTATTGAGAAACTTACTTATCCGCACTTCTTCCACAAACGATTTGATGGTGTTGGTTCAGTTTTTTGAAGATGATAAAAAGAACATCCATTTACTAATGGAACGCATCAAAATTTCTTTTCCAGAAATTACATCTTTATTATATGTAATCAACCAAAAAGGAAATGACACTATATATGACCAAGAGGTTGTTTGCTATAACGGAAAGGATCATATTATGGAGGAAATGGATGGTTTATATTTTAAAATTGGTGCAAAATCTTTTTTCCAAACCAATTCAGAGCAAGCCAAAGTATTGTATCGAAAAACAAAAGAATTAGCTGGAATTACAGAAAATGATTTGGTGTACGATTTGTATACAGGCACAGGAACTATTGCACAATATGTAGCCGCATCAGTAAAAAAGGTTGTAGGGATTGATTCGGTAGAGGAAGGCATAAAAGCGGCTTACGAAAATGCAGAACGCAACAACATTAGCAATTGCACTTTCTATACCGGTGATATGAAAGAGATTTTTACAGATGAGTTTATTGCAAAGAACGGCACCCCTGACATAATTATTACCGACCCACCAAGGGATGGAATGCACAAACAAGTAGTGGAACAAATTCTAAAAATAGGAGCCAAAAGAGTAGTTTATATTAGTTGTAATTCTGCAACTCAAGCGCGTGATCTTTCACTAATGGATGAACTTTACAAAGTAATACATATACAACCGATTGATATGTTCCCTCAGACCCATCATGTAGAAAATATTGTAGTTTTGGAGAAGAAGTAGATTATGATTATGTTTGAACGTTAAAAACAATAGATTAACAATGAGAAATATTTGGGAAAAATTAAAGGAACTTTATGATATGAACCCTACCCTTTTTGGTATTCTCTTGTTTGTTGACTTAGCTATTTTATATTTTATCATTCAATATATTCTTTCCTAAATGCTAATCCGTATTCATCCTGACAATCCTGACCCAAGGCAAATAAAAGAAGCAGTAAACTGCCTAAAGAATGGAGGAGTAATTATTTATCCAACAGATACTGTATATGCTATTGGCTGTGATGTATACAACAAAAAAGCAATGGAAAAATTATGCCGTATTAAAGGGATAGATATAAAAAAGCATAAGCTTTCATTTGTCTGCTATGATTTAAGCCATATTGCTGATTTCACTAAACAGCTAGCCACCTCAACCTATAAGTTGATGAAAAAAACGCTACCAGGACCTTACACCTTTATTCTGGAAGCTAATAATGCCATTCCAAAATTATTCAAAAATTCAAAAAAAGAAATTGGTATCCGAATTCCAAATAATAATATCCCCAGAGAAATCGTTAGAGAGTTAGGAAATCCTATAGTTACTACCTCAGTAAAAAATGAAGATAAGGTTATTGAATATAGTACTGACCCAGAACTAATTTACGAGTCTTTCAGTAAACATATTGATATGATGATTGATGGCGGATATGGTGAAGTGACCCCTTCTACAATTGTAGATTGCACCGATAGTAATCCTATAATAATTCGTGAAGGGAAAGGAGATGTTACTCCATTTCTTTAAGTATTTTTATAAGTTGAGGAAGTAATAATTGTTTACCATCATTTACAATAACAAAATCAGCCAATTCTTCTTTTTTACTTTGCGGCATCTGTTTATCCATCCTGCTTTTTATGTCAGTAACTGAGCTTCCATCTCTTGTTTGCACTCTTTCAATTCTTACCTTTTCTGCTGCACTTACACAAATAACAGCATCCAAACCCAAGTGCGCATCTGATTCAAATAAAATAGCAGCTTCTTTTATAACTAGTTCAGCCGTTTGTTCTGTGCACCAACCTTCAAATCTCTGTTTTACAACAGGATGAACTAAAGCATTTAACTCTGCTAACCTTTCATTATTATTAAATACTATCTTGGCCAGTTTTTCTTTTTGAAGAACTCCATTGTCATAGATATTTTCACCAAAAGAATTCTTCACATTCTGCATCAGTCCCTTATCTTCAGTCATGCAATTTTTAGCCTCAACATCAGCATTAAAAACAGGAATACCCATCTGCCGGAACACCTTACTCACATAAGTTTTCCCAACTCCAATTCCTCCTGTCAACCCTAACTTTTTCATTTTTTTATTTTACTGACTAAATCCTGATAAACGGTTTCATACTGAGGTAAAATATTAGGCGAATCAAATGTCTTAGCATGAGCTAAAGCATTATTTTTAAATATCTTTAGTGTTTCAACATCATTTAGCAAAGCTATAGTGTCTTTTGCCATTTTATTTATATCACCCACATCAGACAAATACCCTGTTTTTCCATCAATATTTACTTCAGGCAATCCTCCGCTATTAGTTGAAATAACAACCGTTTTACTAGCCATAGCTTCCAAAGCGACAAGTCCAAAACTCTCAGTTCTTGAAGGCAAAATAAAGACATCAGAAATAGAGAGTATTTTTTCAATCACTTTCAATTTTCCTAAAAATTTTACTTTTTTAGTAATTCCTAATTGTCTGCATAATTGTTCCGCTTTTAAGCGCTCAGGACCATCTCCAATCATTAATAACTTTGCTGGAATTTCTTCACTAACCTTGTTAAAAATATTTACAACATCCTCAACCCTTTTTACTTTTCTAAAATTAGAAATATGCGTTAGAATAAATTCATCCTTTTTAGCAAATTGATTTCTTAATTTCACATCCTCCTTTTGCTGATACAAGCTCATGTCAATAAAATTAGGGATAGTTTCTATTTCATTTTTAATGTTAAAATATTTCAAAGTTTCTTTTTTCAAATCCTCAGAAACAGCCGTAACAGCATCTGACATATTTATAGCATATTCAATTACTGGCTTAAAAGATTTATCTTTTCCTAAAAGCGTAATATCTGTTCCATGCAAAGTAGTTACAATTGGAATATCAATTCCGTAAGTTGCTAAAATTTGCTTTGCACTTACGGCAGCAGAAGCATGAGGTATTGCATAATGTACATGCAGAATATTTAGCTTTTCATGCAGTGCAACATCAACTAATTTGGAAGTAAGATTTAGCTCATAAGGAGCATACTCAAAAAGCGGATAATCAGGCACACTTACCTCATGATAGTAAATTTTATCAGAGAATAAGTCCAAGCGAAAAGGCTGATCGTATGAGATAAAATGGACTTCATGGCCTTTATCAGCCAGAGCAACACCCAATTCGGTAGCCACAACACCACTCCCCCCATAAGTAGGGTAACAAACAATTCCTATTTTTAGTTTATTGTTCATTTAGGCTATCATAAATTACTTTCATGATTTCTGTTCTTACATCCATATTCAGCAACTTTTTATTACTTGCATCTGGGTAAATTCTATTTGATAAAAATACGTAAACAATTTGAGTTTTAGGGTCAGCCCAAGCTAATGTCCCCGTAAATCCTGAATGTCCAAATCCTTCTGAGCTTGCATTTTCACTAGCCGGACCGCCTTCTTGATTAGCAAGTGCAGCTTTATCAAATCCAGCTCCTCTTCTGTTTTCGTTTTCAGGAAATTGACATTTAGTAAATTCTTTTACTACTTCTTCAGAAAGATATCGTTCGCCAGCATACACTCCATTTTGCAAATACATTTGCATTAATTTTGCTAAATCATTTGCATTAGAAAAAAGACCGGCATGACCACCAACACCACCCTGCATGGCAGCTCCCATATCATGCACATACCCTTTCAGTAATTGACTTCTGAATAGAAAATCATGCTCAGTAGGTATAATTCGATCTTCAGCAATTCTATTTAACGGAAGATAACCTAAATTCTCCATTCCTAATTTCTTGTAAAACTCATTAGCAGCAACATCATCTATCCCTTTATTGTACCGCTCTTCTATTATTTTCTTCAATAAATAATAACCTAAATCTGAATAACAATACTCTTTTTTATCTAATAATTCTGAGTCAATAATTTGTTTAATAATACTATCCGGGTAAGCATGATGTAAATAAATATTATCTGCTATCTTATGCAAAAATTCTTCACTCATTACAGGACAATAAAGCGTATCCCTTAATTGCATTAATCCTGAAGCTGAATCTTTATCTAAAGTCTGTTTATAAAAAGGAATCCATGGGAAAAGCCTTGCTTGATGTGCTAAAACATCACGAATAACTAAATATTCTTTGTTTGTTGAATCTAAGTCAAGATACTTGCCTAATTCATCATCTAAACTCAGAACTCCTTGATCAACCATTTGCATTAAGATAGGCGCTGTTGCCCCTATTTTTGTAATGGAAGCCAAATCAAATACATCTGAATTTTCTACTTTCCTTAGCTTATCGTAGGTATGATAACCATATGATTTATTAAAAAATATCTTGCCCTGTTTTGCAATTAGCACTTGACATCCAGGAGTGGCTTTTTCAGTAATTGCATGCTGAGCTATACTATCAATTTTGTACAACAAATCATTATTAAACCCAATTTCTTCTGGGGTTACATAGCACATTTTGATAGCCTTAGTATTTATTCCGCTATTCATATCAAAATGCTTAGTGGTTACAGGTAATTTTCCACTTAAGGCAATACCTCCAAAAACAGCTTGGACTACCTCCTGTTGCGCAACTTTACTATTTTGATATCCTAACAAAAGTGCATCAAAATTATTAGTAAATAAAAATGAATTTACACTATACGGATTTGCAAAAACGGACAGCACAACTTTAGATTGTAAAGCAATAGACTGTAAGAATATGTCTACATTTTTATCAATTTTGTACGAATTCCAAGCATTTGCATTGGATTTATGCACACTTGCAATTACTAAGTTAAATTTTGATAATTTATTCAATAAAACTGCTTGTTCAGTTACGGTCGCTTTATCGCTAATTGAAAAATGAATAATGGGCGCATAATTACTTAACATTTTTTGAAAACTATCTCCATCTTCTCCTATTCTTACGGCAGCAATTCGCAAAGTATCTAATCGTTTTAAAGGCAACAAATCATCATAATTTTGTAATAATGTTAATGAGGATTGCACCAACTTTTTATCTAGCAATTTTGTTTCGGTAGTAATAATTTCATTCTGGATTTTTATTAAATCACTGCGCTTATATTTGTCCAATCCCATCCATAGTTTTGCCATTAATATCTTATGACATCTAGCGTCAATTTCTTTTTGAGTAATTTTTCCTTTAGCAATTGCTTTTTTGATTTCCTCAATTGCTTTCGGTACATCTGCTGAAAATAGCAAAATATCATTTCCTGCAATCAAGGCTTTTACGTCAAGCAATCCTGGTTCATAAAACTTACTTACCCCTTTCATATTTAGCCCATCAGTAATTGAAAGCCCTGTAAAGCCTAACTCCTGTTTTAACAACTCATTAACAACTTTTGGAGATAAAGATGTAGGTAAATCTTTTGTATTATCCAAAATAGGTACGTTAAGATGCGCAATCATAACAGAACCCAAGCCATTATTAATTAACTTTCTGAAAGGAGCTAATTCCACTTCTTCCAAACGGTATCTTAAATGCTTAACAATAGGCAAAGTTTTATGAGAATCAGCATCCGTGTCTCCATGGCCAGGAAAATGTTTGGCACAAGCCAAAACATGATTATCTTGCATTCCTTTCATGTAAGCTATTCCCATTCTCCCAACCTTTTCAGGATTTTCGCCAAAAGAACGATTATTAATAATTGGATTTTTAGGATTTGAGTTTACATCCACCACAGGCGCAAAATTAATATGAATACCTAACAACTTACATTGGCGAGCTACCTCTACCCCCATCTCATAAATCAAAGTAGTATCCTCAATGGCTCCTAAAGTCATTTGCCAAGGAAAACGTAAAGCTGAATCCAATCGCATGGCAACTCCCCATTCCGCATCAATAGCAATCATTAGAGGTACTTTGGAATGTGCTTGAAGATGATTAGTGAATTTTGCTTGGCGCGCTGGACCTCCTTGTAAAAACATCACTCCTCCAATTTTATACTGTTCTACTAAATCAGTAATTTGCTGTTTATGTAGCTCATCTTTATTAGAATAAGCGACCACCATAAAAAGCTGTGCAATACGCTCCTCTTCTGATAGTTGAGCTAAAACGCTATCAGCCCATGCAGTAGAATTGTTCAGAAACACAGCTTTATTTTGAGCATATAAACTATTAAAAACACCACCAAAAATAGCAGTGAAAATAAGTAGTAGTATTGTTTTTTTCATAGTTTGTAAAATTAAAAATTGTTTATGATTTTGAAAACAATTCACAATTTGAAAATCATTACTTATTAACCAAAATTATTAAACCCTTTTTTTCTATTTTTGCACTATGCAAGCGCCTAAACTTCCTTCTTTTTTTAAAGTCCCTAACACTAAAAACTTCTCATTCAAACCAAGATATTATGACCAGAACAGAGAAAGGAGAGAACAATTAATAAAACAGGGGGGGTCACCATTAAAATTCAAGAGAAATAAAGTAAAGCACCCTGCACAAAAAGATAGAAAATATAGAATTTTATTTCTAATTATTATTTTATCTTTGCTAGCCTACAAATTACTAATCAATTAAGCCAAATAGCATTGGACATCATACAATTATTACCTGATCATGTTGCTAATCAAATTGCCGCAGGGGAAGTTATACAAAGGCCTGCATCAGCTGTAAAAGAAATGTTGGAAAATGCGCTTGATGCAGGAGCTACTGAACTCAAGTTATTTGTAAAAGATGCTGGAAAAACTCTCCTACAAGTAGTAGATAATGGTTGTGGAATGAGCAAAACTGATGTGCGTATGTGTTTTGAACGCCATGCTACTTCAAAAATAAAAAATGCTGAGGATTTGTTTGCCATACAAACTATGGGTTTCAGAGGAGAAGCCATGGCCTCAATTGCTGCAATTGCTCATGTGGAGGTAAATACAAAACTTACCAATAACGAATTAGGTTCGCATTTGATAATTGAAGGATCAAAAATTAAAACACATAAAGATTGTGCGGCAGCAAATGGAACATCCGTAAAGGTTAAAAACTTATTTTACAATGTGCCGGCTAGGCGTAATTTCTTAAAATCTGACGCAGTAGAAATGCGCCATATTACTGAAGAATTTACCAGAATAGCTTTGGCAAATCCTGAAATAAAAATGCAGCTATTTCATAATAATAATGAACTTTTTCATTTGTCAAAAGGAAATTTAAGACAAAGAATAGTAAAGATTATTGGTGAGCGAAAAAACAACACTTTAGTACCAATTGAAGAAGAGACTTCAGTAGTAAAAATTGATGGTTTCATAGGAAAACCTGAATCGGCAAAAAGAACCAGAGGCGAACAATACTTTTTTGTTAATGGCAGATTTATTAAAAACCATTACTTACACCATGCGGTAAGCAAAGCTTTTGAGGATTTAATTCCTCATAATTATTTTCCTTCTTATTTTATCAATCTTCAGATAGATCCTAAATTGATTGACATCAATATTCACCCTACAAAAACTGAAATTAAATTTGAGGATGAACAAGCGATTTATGCAATAATGAGAGCCTGTATAAAGCGATCATTAGGACAATACAATATTGCTCCTTCTTTAGATTTTGCTCAAGAACTATCGTTTGATATTCCTCTTAGCATGAGTAAGGCAACAATTCTTAAGCAACCTCAAATAAAAGTTGACACATCCTATAATCCTTTTGGGAAAACTGAACAATCTGTACCAAAAGAACAATACATTGTAAATAAACCTCAATTTGAACCTCAAAAATTAGCAGCTCAATTTACAATTGAAAACAACACAAATAACATGATGCAAATAGGGAATAAATATATTGCATTTTCCACCAATGAAGGTATGATATTATTGCACCAAAGTAGAGCTCATAAACGCATATTATTTGAATATTTCAGCACTGTACTTTCCCACAACAAAGGGCAATCTCAACAACTACTATTTCCAAAAGAAATCAGCCTCAACAAACAAGATATTGCTGTAATTAATCATTTAAAAGCTGACTTATTAGCAGTAGGTTTTTCATTTGAAGTACAAGAAGAAAACAGTATTTCAATACTAGGAATACCTCCTGAATGTCAGGAAAAGAATTTACAATTTGTCATTGAACATCTAATTGAGCAACGCAAAAATAACGAACAATTACAAACTACTCAAAATAATGGCTTGGCTATTTCATTAGCATTAAGTTTGGCGATAAGCAAACAGAAAAAACTCAGCACAGAAGAAATGATTTCCTTAAAAACTGAATTAGAAAAATGTGACAAACCAAGTGTTTGCCCATTAGGAAAAACTACCATGATTAACTTAAGAACTGCTGATTTAGAAAAATATTTTTAACATGTACAGACCAGCCTCTTTTAGCCAATTACCATTAGTAGTAAAAAATTTACTCATCATTAATGGGTTGTTTTTTTTAGCTACCATCTCCTTGCAAGGGAATAATACAGGAATAGATATAGTAAAATGGTTCGGATTACATCAATTTCAATCACCTGATTTTATGCCGCATCAGCTGATTACCCATTTTTTCATGCATGCTAATTTTACTCATTTATTCTTTAATATGTTTGCTCTTTGGATGTTTGGTAAGATATTAGAAAATGTATGGGGAGCAAAACGCTTTTTAACCTATTACATGATAACTGGAATTGGAGCAGCTTTTGTTCATTTAGCCGTTAGTCAATATCAGATTTTTCAATTAGCAAATAATGTTCCAGAAATTTTAGAATTAGCAAAACAAGGACTGTATAATACAGGAAATGCAAATTCTTTGAGACTAACTCAATTAGTAACTACCCCAACTGTAGGTGCTTCAGGAGCAGTATTTGGTATATTATTAGCATTCGGTATGATATTTCCAAATACCTTGCTCTACATCTTTTTTGCGATTCCTGTAAAAGCAAAGTACTTTGTTATTGTTTACGGGTTAATTGAATTGTATTCAGGAATAAGTAATAACCCTGCTGACAATGTTGCTCATTTTGCTCACTTAGGAGGAATGCTATTTGGCTTTATATTATTAAAATATTGGCAAAAAAATAATACCCAATTTTATTAATGGCTAGTATTTTAAATAATCTGAAACAGGAATTTAAACAAGGTACAATCCTTAATAAGCTCATCTACATAAATGTAGGTGTCTTTTTACTATTCAGCATTTTAGGAGTATTCTCCTTTATGTTTAACTTTAACATTCATCCATTTTTAGATCGTTTATATTTACCTGCGAACAATAGTACATTGCTTACACAACCTTGGGCATTCATTACTTATATGTTTTTGCACAATGACTTTTTACATTTATTATTCAATATGATCTGGTTGCATTTTGGCGGAAAAATATTTCTGCAACACTTAAACCCAAAGCAATTGTTAAGCACCTACATAATAGGAGGAATTAGTGGCGGTCTATTATTTATTATTGCATACAACTATATACCCGCTTTAACAATGTATACACAAAATGCTCAAGCATTAGGCGCATCAGCATCAGTATTGGCAATTGTGGTAGCTATTGCAACTTATACCCCAAATTATAGTGTGCGTTTTCCTTTTATAGGAATTATAAAATTAAAACACATAGCTATTTTCTGTGTAGTATTGGATGTCTTAAGCATCCCTCAAGGAAATACGGGAGGACATATTGCTCATTTAGGTGGAGCTTTATTTGGGTACTTCTATATCAAACAATTGCAGAAAGGAAATGACTATTCAATAGGATTTACAAAATGGATGAATAGCTTAGCTAATGTATTCCAACCAAAAAGTAAACTAAAAACAGTACATAAGCGTTCAAAATCAGACAAACAATTTAATAAAGAAAAAACTGAGCAACAAAAAGCAGTTGATTTAGTATTAGAAAAAATTTCAAAATCAGGATATGAAAGCTTAAGCAAAGAAGAAAAAGCCACTTTATTTAGTGCCAGTAAAAAATAAAATGAAAGGACTTTCTATGATAAACAAACTTTTTTACTTAATAAACTCCATCTGTTTATTATTACTTATTCTTTCTTACTTATCTCCTTTTATTAGCCCAACATTTCTTTGGCCTATATCCTTTTTTGGTTTACTATTTCCTATTTTTTATCTAATAAATAGCTTATTTCTTATCTATTGGATGATTGGCTTTAAAAAACAAATCTGGGCAAATATTATCATATTGCTAATTGGCATACAATACATAGGTTTGTTTTTTGGAACTCATCCCGCTACTACCACCAAAACTACTGATAGTATTAAAGTTATTTCCTACAATGTACATCTTTTTAATCGTTACGAATGGATACCAAAGCCTGATATAAAATCAAAAATAATTGATTTCTTCAATACTGAAAAGGCAGACATTCTTTGCATACAAGAATTCTATGCTGCTGATGAAATCCCAAACTTAAATTACAAATACAGACATATAGGTTTACAAAATAAAAAAAGCCAATGGCATATGGCTATTTATAGTAACTACCCTCAGATTGAGAAAGGTACGGTAAGTATTAAAGGAGAACGCATGAATAATACTTGCATTTACTCGGATATGATTATACATGCAGATACCATAAGAGTTTATAATGTTCATTTGGCATCCAATTGGTTCAAAAACAGTGACTACTCTTTTCTGCAAAACCCACAAAAAGAAAAGCTAAAAGAAGGACTAAGCGGAATAGTAAAAAAAATGAAAAGTAGCTATAAGAAGCGAGCAGAAGAAGCTCAGGCGATTAAGGAACATATGCAGAATTCTCCTTTTTCAATGATTCTGTGTGGTGATTTTAATGACACGCCTCTTTCCTACGCCTACAACACTATAATTAATGATTTGAATGATTCTTTTTCAGAATCAGGAAAAGGAATTGGACAGTCCTTTGTAAAAATACCTGCTTTACGTATTGATTACATACTGTATGATAAAAAGTTTAGTAGCTTTAATTACAAACAGCATAAACAGGAATTATCGGATCATTATGCGATAAGTACAGAATTAGCTATTCCTTAATTAGTAAAAACTCTACCCTTGACGGATACACCCTTTGCAGCTGAATAAAAGAAGGTAAATTTTCAACCTCAACTGCTAATGTTCTGGACTCTTCCGAGATTAAAGAAGCATCTACTTGCAGTTTTAAGAAATCTGTTTGCAGCATACTGTATTTATCTTTTGGAGCTTGGAGGGTTACTTGTACTACTTCAGGAAATAACTTTAGAGTATACCCTTTTTTTAGGTTTTTTACTTCCAGCTTATGTTTAAATAACTGCTCAACAAATGGTTCTACTTCAATAATTACCTCAACTACTGAAGTTTTACACTGCACGGCAGTAGGAATACTAAGCTGTACATTATGAGTAATACTTTCTGAAACATCTACCAAAAAAAGCTCCTCTGTCCCCACAAAACCTACTGAATCCAATTGTTGTTGCTCTCCATAAATCATTACACTATCTGGCACTAAAGCGATAGGATTAGCAAGCCATATTTCAGACTTCAAACTAATGGATTTATTTAATTTAACAACCACTTTCTTTTTTGCTTTATTACTAAAAGGTATTATTAATCGTGCAGGATTAATTGCTATCAATTCCATAGATGATGAGATTACTTCTGCTACTGCTTTTCTCTTGGAATTCATTAGCCAAAATACTTCACTCCCTCCTGTTTTAGGTTTTATATTGGCTTGTTCAATGTCCAAAGTTAAAATTGAAAAATTGAAAAAATTATAAAATAAAACAGCAAATCCAGGCGCTTTTACCCGTGCCTCAACAAAAGAAATAGGAGAAGATGTAAAAACTTTATCCGCAGGGAAATTAACATATACAACCGGTATCCTTAAGGTTGTTTCATGGTGTTTTGATAACATACTCAAAAACCAAAATGAAAAAGAAATAAAAAGAAATAAAGCGTAAGTACTTAGCTTTTTATTATTTGATTCTGACTTAAAAAAACTACTTATTCGGTTTTTTA
>DUAO01000105.1 GCA_012960805.1 Flavobacteriales bacterium
ATTTCAATTTGTGCATTAGCTATTTCTTTTAGTGCTATTGCGCAACAAGCATCACAAACTTTTACAGATGCTAAAGGCAAAAAATCACATGAGATAATTTTATATTCAAACGAAAAATCTGCACCATTTTGGTCAGAAGATTTTGCAAATGGAATCCCTGCTGCTTGGACTAATTCAACTGCACCTTGGGTGTATAGAGGACCATCAACTTCTCCTAACCAAAATACTGGTAGTCAAGGGGCTTATGCGAGTGCAGGCTCTCCAATTGCATCAGCAACAGCTTCAAATGGCTTTATAATATTTGATTCTGACTATTATGACAATAATGGTACACAAGGTAATTTTGGTGGAGGAATGTATCCTTCACCTCATAATGGGGAATTAATGACAGATATGATTGATCTAACAGGTTATCCTGATGTAACGTTAATGGCACATTCTTATTTTAGGACTTTTCAAGGACAAGCATTTGTTGCTTTTTATGTTAATGGAGTTTATGATTCTCAGGTGCAAGTTCATTCTAATTTAGCTGTAAATGAAGGCACTACCACCAACGCCACTACATTAATAAGGTTTCCGTTAACTGTATGCGGAAACACTAATGTGCAAATGCAATTTATTTTTGATGGAACAACTCAAGCAAATTCTAATGGTGCGGGATACTATTTTTGGATGTTAGATGATTTGGAATTAATAGAAACACCTTCTTATTTAATGGATGTTGTTGATCAAAATCATGGAGGATGGGATATAGGATACGCCTCAACGTTAGGAGTTGGAATGGATTATACTTATAAACCACAAATACAATCAGATGCTAATCCATATATGTTTGAAATGACAATGGCTAATGTTGGAGCAAAGCCTTTACATGGGATACAAATGAATGTAGAGGTATTTAATAGTGCAGGAGCTTCAGTCTTTACTTCATCAAGTGACACAACAACATTAGCAGTATTAGATACATCCTCTTATTTAGCAGCTCAAACATTTGCTCCTTCGTTACAAGGAATTTATGATATGAGCTTTTGGGGGAGTTCAGATAGTATCAGCACTACTAATATTTCTGAAATGACGGCAGTAATTACAGATTCAGTTTATGGAAGAGATAATAATGATCCGGGAGGTGCCTGGAGAGTTGGTAGGATATGCGGAGGATTACAATTAGCAAATAAGTTTGATATTTATGTTACTGATGAGGCCACATCTATTTCTGCATATATTGCTGATTATTCAGTAGTTGGCACAGAGATTTACGGAGTGCTGTATGAAGTAGATACATCTGGAGGATCCTCATCTTATATATGGCTTGATCAAACAAATGATTACGAACTTCAGTCTGGCGATAGAGATGATTGGGTTACCATTGGATTTAATCAAGCAAATAATTTAGTTCCAGGTATGTATATGATTGCTATTGGAGGGTATATGCATCCTGTTGACACTTTTGGAATTAATGTGTCAGGACCGGCAGAAGTCACTATGTCAATGATATATGATGATGGTAGCGGTTGTGACCTAGGCGGCCTTACTCCTCCTGCATGGTATTGGATTACATCTACTCCAATGATCAGATTAAATTTAGGCACTATCCATGTTAATAATATAAATGAACATACATTTAATGGTAATCTTTCAATATATCCTAATCCATCTAATGGTGTGTTTACTATTGAATTAGATGGAAATGTGAAATATGATGTTACTGTTAATAATATTTTAGGACAAACAGTATATACTACTTCAACTACTGCTATGAAAACTACAATTGATTTGTCAAGTTTTGAAAAAGGAATCTATACTATTGAATTAAAGAATAATTCAGGTACTTATATTGACAAAATAATAGTTGAATAAATCAAATTATTGAACGACTAAGAGCCCGGATATTCCGGGCTTTTTTTATGCTCTTTTTTTGTATCTTTGACATATTATTTAATAACAAAAATATTTAAAATGAAAAAATTTTACATTTCAATTTGTGCATTAGCTATTTCTTTTAGTGCTATTGCGCAACAAGCATCACAAACTTTTACAGATGCTAAAGGCAAAAAATCACATGAGATAATA
>DUAO01000106.1 GCA_012960805.1 Flavobacteriales bacterium
TGCAGCAAAATTTTTAACAGCCACTGCTGACATTGTACCAAACTGGATGGATGCTACTCCTGATCCAAGTGTAACTATCGGAAAGATGTGTGAGACATTTATGGTTGAAATGGTAATCAGAGGATACTTAACAGGGCATGCTTGGCGAGAGTACAAAGCGGGAAAAAGAATTTTATGTGGTGTGGCTATGCCTGATGGAATGGTTGAAAATCAAAAATTTGACACTCCACTAATTACCCCAACTACTAAGGAAGATGTAGGACATGATGAAGATATTAGCCGTGAAGAAATTTTAGCACAAGGCATTGTTGCTGAAGCAGATTATATTCAATTGGAAGAATACACAAGAGCGCTTTTCCAAAGAGGAACAGAAATTGCAGCTGCAAAAGGACTTATTTTGGTAGATACCAAATACGAATTTGGAAAAGATAAAAATGGTGTCATCACTTTAATTGACGAAATACATACTCCTGATTCTTCTCGTTATTTTTACCTTGAAGGTTATGAAGAAAAAATTGCAAACGGAACACCACAAAAACAACTTTCTAAAGAATTTGTTCGTCAATGGTTAATTGAGAACGGTTTTCAAGGAAAGGAGGGGCAATCCATCCCAGATATGAGTGAGGAGTATTGCAATTCTGTTTCGGAAAGATACATTGAATTATATGAACACATTACTGGAGATAAATTTGTAAAAGAAGATGTAAGTGATGTAATAAATAGAGTTGAAAAAAATGTCCTTAATTATTTGGCTCAATAATTCATGATTCAAAATGTTTTGATATCAATAGCTATTTCTGCTCTTTCTATTGTAATTGGCTATACTCTTTTTTTTTTCAATAAACTCACTTTTTTCAAAAGCACAACAACAGCTTTTAACAAGCCAATATCCATAATTATATGTGCTAAAAATGAGCTTGAAAATTTAAGGGAAAATTTACCAATTATTTTCAATCAGAATTTTCAAAAATTTGAGGTAATTGTAGTGAATGACCAATCTAATGATAGAAGTGATATTTTGCTGAAAGAATTAGAAAAGAAATATAAACATCTCGTAGTAGTTACTATTGAACAACATATTAATAAACACATAGGCAAAAAGTTTGCATTAACCTTAGGAATTAAAACAGCAAAATATGAGCATTTGCTACTAACGGATGCTGACTGCTTTCCTAATTCAAAAAACTGGGCACAACTAATGTGTAATAATTTTAACACTGCCGATATCGTATTGGGATATGGAGGGTATCAAAAAAAGAAAGGCTTGCTTAATAAAATCATTCGCTTTGATACCTTTAATGTGGCTCAGCAATATTTATCTTATGCTTTAGTGGGACATACTTACATGGGAGTAGGGCGAAATATGGCCTACAAAAAATCATTGTTTTTTGATAACAAAGGTTTTGCCAATCATATTCATATTCCTTCAGGAGATGATGATTTATTCATACAAGAAATAGCTACTAAAAATAATGTTACTATTGAAATAGAGGAGCAAGCGCACACTAGCTCTGAAGTGATAAAAAATTGGAAGGAGTGGAGCTATCAGAAAAGAAGACACCTTACCACAGCACCACTTTATAAAACAAAGTTTAAAGTGCTTTTAGCACTTTATCCGTATGCGCAATTCTTGTTTTGGTTAGCAATTATTCTGCTTTTTATATTAAAGATATCTATTACGATAATTACAATACTATTAGGAGTAAAATTACTCATGTCATATCTAGTTAATTATAAGTCAATGAAGAAATTAAATGTAATTGATTTGTATTGGATTCATCCTATCTATGAGGTGCTTCATCTTTTTATACAAGGAATTTTTGTATTATTGAATCTTGTTAGTAAACCTAAAAAATGGAGTAAATGACAGGTAATTTGACCGAAAAGGGAAAAAGAGATTTAATACTTATAAATAGAGCCTTAGCATCTGGCGATCCAAAAGCGTACAATGAATTGATGAGATTGTACCGAGACCCCATTTATTTTATGTTGTATGAAAAG
>DUAO01000107.1 GCA_012960805.1 Flavobacteriales bacterium
TCTCATGTAGAGCATAAATTGCCTCATTTATCATTGGCATCAGAATTCTATTTGCTACGAATCCTGGAGCGTCATTTACTTCAACAGGAATTTTCCCAAGTGTTTTACTCATCTCCATTATGGAAGATGTTACTTCATCTGAAGTTAACTTCCCTCTTATCACTTCCACCAATTTCATAATAGGCACAGGATTCATAAAGTGCATTCCAATAACTTGTTCAGGTCGGTTAGTTACGGCAGCAATTTCAGTTATTGAGATAGATGAAGTGTTTGATGCGAGAATAGTATGTTTATCACAAACTTTATCTAGTTGTGCAAAAATTTTCAGTTTCAGCTCTTTATTTTCAGTGGCAGCTTCCACTACTAGCTCAACTCCTTTTACGCCTTCAGTAATATCGGTGTAAGTAGTAATATTGGCTAAAGTTTTGATTTTCTCTGCTTTAGTAATTTTTTCTTTCGCGACCATTCTATCTAAGTTCTTTCCTATAGTAACTATTGCTTTTTCTAAAGTATCAGCAGAAATGTCAACCAAGTTTACATTAAAATCTTTTTGTGCAAATGTATGAGCAATTCCATTACCCATTGTTCCTGCGCCAATTACTGTAATATTTTTCATTTGTATTGTTTTAAATTTTAGACAAGAGTAATATTAATATACTACTTTTAGGTTATCAAAATAAAGTTCATTTTTATCCAAACTAAAATCTCTTTTCATGCCAATAAATACTTTAAAAGATTCAGCTCCAACTCCTTCTGAAATAGTAGAAGTAAGGTTTATATAAATCTTATTCCAATCATCTTTTGGATTGATCCAAAGTAAATCTTTTTGTAAAACTGATTGTGGAAAATTTATATACACACCAACTAAAAACTCGGTATTACATTTGTAATCTAATTCCAAAAAAACAGGAGCGCCAGCTTGAGGTAAATCTAACAACTCATCAGTTGCAATTTCAAAAGTAATTAAGGAATCATTTAACACGCCTCCGCCATACTGATTGCCCAGGGTATCAGTAAATTCTAATAATATAGTATCACTGATTATAGTAGTTTCTAAATCCACGCCAGCCCCTTCAAAATCCTCTAAAGAAAAATGAGCACTCTCCAAATAACTCACTGTAGGATTTACTGTTATTGTTTGGTTTGGATTAAATATTACAGTGTCAATAAAAGAAGCATAAAATGGATAAGCAATTCTACTACTAGCAATTCCATTTGATTTTATTCCTGCTTTTATTCTTAGTGTTTGGTAGTCATTTTCAAGAACAGGAAATGTAGCTGGGAGCTCATAGACCCCTTGTAATTGATCGTTAATGTAGACCCAAGCATCTGTTATGTTTGTGGTTGTATTGTTTTCATCCAAAGTAATGGTATCTATTTTAAGATAAGTAGGAATGATATTAGGATTTTCTTCTTTTTGACAAGCAGAAATTATGAGCAATGCAAGAAGGTAAGTAATTTTCTTCATTTATTATTCTATTAACAATTTGCTGTGTAATTTACAATGCTTAATAATGTAAAAAATACAGATTTATTGTCTTTTTTTGTATTTAAATAATTTGCTTCAAAAATACAGTTTAAAGATTGATAAGAAAAAAGAATGGAAGATAGTTTTAGGCATCAAGGTTTGCGTAAGCAATTAATTGAGCAATTAGCCGGAAAAGGAATACATAATACTGGAGTATTAGATGCAATGAATAAAATTCCAAGACATCTATTTATGGACAATGCTTTTGTAAATTTTGCTTATAAGGATAAGGCTTTTCCGATAGGAGCAGGGCAAACCATTTCACAACCCTATACAGTTGCCTTTCAAACTCAATTGCTTGATTTAAAACCTTATGAAAAAGTATTGGAAGTAGGAACGGGATCAGGATATCAGGCTGCCGTGCTTATTCTTATGGAGGCTGATGTTTATACTATTGAAAGGCAAAGAGATCTTTTTAAAAAAACAAAAGACTTTTTACCAAAATTAGGCTATAAATGCAACTTT
>DUAO01000108.1:0-1549 GCA_012960805.1 Flavobacteriales bacterium
ATTTAGACAGATGGACTATTAATTCAATTGGAGATACAATTCATGCTAATGAAACATTGAATACTAAACAGAATTATTATCATAAACCTCAGTTTTCATTAAGAGATTTTTGGACAGTTAATGACAAGTTTTATGTTTCAAATATTTTGTATGCCTCAATAGGTAAAGGTGGAGGCACAGGTTTGAGTAGCAATACAAATAATTATGATGAGAATGGACAGTATAATTTACAAGAGGCATACAATTCCAATAGTAATAATATTGATGTGCTTTATTCTGATTCACAAAATAAAGCAGGCACTTATCTTAGAAGTTCAATTAATAATCATTATTGGTATGGAGGACTATCTACATTAAACTACAATCCAACAGAAGAAATTTCTCTTTCTGGAGGACTAGATATGCGTTATTATGAAGGACAGCATTATAGAGAAGCGTATGATTTATTAGGAGCAGATTATGCTATTGATAATGCTAACGGAATACAAGAATCTCAGATAAAAAAAGTTGGAGATAAGCTTGGCTATCATAATGATGGAATAGTAAAATGGAGTGGAGTTTTCTCACAAGGAGAATATAGTAATGGAATAGTTTCTGCATTTATTAATATTTCCGGTTCTAATTCAGCTTATAAACGCATAGATTATTTTAAAAAGAAAGATTTGGTATTAGATGACACTACTTATCATGAAGTATTAGGAACTTCTGTTGCAACTGAACTAGAATTTGATGAAAATGGAACTTTAATTGGAGCCCATAAAACAATGGTGGAAGATACCATTTGGCATAATGGAAAATTTTACACTATGAATTCGGATGAAGCAAAATTAGCAGAAACTAATTGGAAATGGATTAGAGGATATACAATAAAGGCAGGAGCAAATGCAAATTTGGATGAATACAATAATGTGTTTTTTAATGTAGGGTATATTTCAAAAGCACCAAGATTTAATAATATATATGATTATAGCAATCAACTATTCAGAGATATAAAAAATGAAGAAGTAAAAGCAGTTGAAGGAGGATATTCTTATCGCTCATCATTATTTTCAGCTAATGTAAATGCCTACTATACTGCTTGGGAAAATAAACCAGCAAATGGTGGAGTAACAGTAATGGTAGATGATGTCCCTTTTAAAGCAAATATAAATGGAATGGATGCTTTGCATAAAGGAATTGAAATGGACTTTGCATATAAAATTACACATAATTTGAGTTTAGAAGGGTTATTGTCTTTAGGTGATTGGAAATGGACATCTGCAGATACTGTGAGGTTTTTAGATGACAATAATAATCCGATTACTGATGATTTTGGGAATGAGATAATTGCAAGTTTTGATGCTGATGGCGTACATGTTGGAGATGCTGCGCAAACGCAATATGGTTTGAGCGTAAGATATGAACCAACACATGAATCATATATAAAGTTAAGAGGAACATATTTTGATAATTACTATGCTGATTTTGATCCATTGTCGTTAAATGGAGCCAATGCCGGTAGAGAAAGCTGGAAAATCCCAGCATATCAATTAATTGATTTACATTGTGG
>DUAO01000108.1:1647-1919 GCA_012960805.1 Flavobacteriales bacterium
TATAATGCCATTTATCAAGATTTTGATGCAAAATCGGCAGGTGTATTTTTTGGTTTAGGAAGAAGGTTTAATCTATCAGCAAAATTCAGTTTTTAATAAATAAAAGATAAAAAGAATGAGAAAAATAACAACATTAATTATAGCTACAATATTTAGTGTAGTAGGATTTGCACAGACGGATATTGCTACAGCAAGAGCTCAAGGAGTAGGATCAACTGTAACGATTACAGGAGTCGTAACTAATGGAGATGAGTTAGGGCCAATCCGATATA
>DUAO01000109.1:0-9830 GCA_012960805.1 Flavobacteriales bacterium
TCCGAATAGTTTTACTCCTGATTTGGATGGTGTGAATGATGTGTTCTGCTTAACACATCATGGCGTTAGAGAGGAAACTTTCTATTTTAATATTTACGACCGTTTTTCCAATTTGGTATATGCTACTGAAAATATTACTGATTTGGAATGTTTTTTAAATTCAAATGGTTGGGATGGGAAACATTATAAAACAGGAAATGACTTACCAATGGCCACCTATATTTATGAAGTGTATTTCCAAGATTTTGAAGGTTGGAAACATCAGGATAGAGGTCATATCTTTATTGTTAGATAGCTAACTATTATACCCTATATTTTTTACGCCAAATTAGCATTGCTTATCTAAAATGCAACACCTATATTTGCGGGCATTATATTTAGCATAAAAAATGAACAAGTTCAAGCAGTATAATCAATTAAGTTTGTCTAAAACACATAAAGAAGTTTTAGAAAATTGGGCGGAAACTAATGTTTTTAATCAAAGTATTGAAAGCAGAAAAGGGAGTCCTGCCTTTATATTTTATGAAGGGCCTCCTTCGGCAAACGGAATGCCTGGGATTCACCATGTTATTGCCCGTACTATTAAGGATTTATTTTGTCGCTATAAAATCTTACAGGGCTTTCAGGTAAACCGAAAAGCAGGTTGGGACACACACGGGTTACCAGTTGAACTAGCAGTAGAAAAAGAGCTTGGAATAACAAAAGAAGATATTGGCTCTACTATCTCAATTGAAGATTATAATAAAGCTTGTCGAACCAATGTAATGAAATACAAGGGAAGTTGGGAGGACATCACTGAAGAGATGGGGTATTGGGTAGATATGGAAAATCCATATGTAACTTATGACAACAAATACATTGAGAGTGTTTGGTGGTTGTTAGGCCAAATGCACAAAAAAGGCTTGCTTTATAAAGGACATACCATTCAGCCTTTTTCGCCAAAAGCAGGAACAGGGTTAAGTACTCATGAGCTAAATCAGCCGGGTTGTTATCGTAATGTAAAAGACACCTCAGCAATTGCTCAATTTAAAGTTGTAAATAATGAGGATGCTAAACTTTTATTCAAGAAAACAGATAATAATATTTACTTTTTAGCTTGGACAACCACTCCTTGGACTTTGCCTTCAAACACTGCATTAGCAGTAGGTAAAAAAATAGATTATTTATTAGTTAAAACTTTAAATCGATATACAGGAAAAGCAATATCGGTTGTTGTTGCCAAGGATTTGGCAGCTAAATATTTCAGTGCTGAAAATGCTGATTTAAAATTTGAGGAATATGAAATTGGCAAAAAGAATCTCCCTTATAAAATCATTGCAGAAATTAAAGGAAGTGATTTGGAAGGGTTGAGATATGAGCAATTATTAACTTATGCTCAGCCACAAGACGGAGATGCTTTTAGAGTAATTTTAGGCAATTTTGTAACCACTGAGGACGGAACCGGAATTGTACACTTAGCGCCAAGTTTTGGTGCGGATGATAATAGAGTTTGTAAGCAAAATGGTATTGGAAGTTTAACTTTAGTAAACAAACAAGGTAAGTTTATTGATGAGGTTACCGATTTTGCCGGGATGTATGTGAAAGATGAATTTTATACTGAAACAGAAGATAAACCAAAGTTATCGGCTGATGTTCAAATCGTGATTAAGCTAAAAGGAGAAAATCTTTGTTTTAAATCAGAAAAACACGAACATTCATATCCCCATTGTTGGCGTACTGACAAGCCTATTTTATACTACCCTATGGATAGTTGGTTTGTAAAAACTACTGATTACAAAGCTAGAATGGTGGAACTTAATAATACCATCAACTGGAAACCAAAATCAACTGGCAAAGGACGTTTTGGAAATTGGTTAGAAAACTTAGTTGATTGGAATTTATCACGTTCTCGTTTTTGGGGAATTCCTATTCCAATTTGGAGAACAGAAGATGGTGAAACTGAAATTTGTATTAGCTCAGTAGAACAATTAAAAATTGAAATTGAAAAATCAATTGCTGTAGGGGTGATGAAAGAAAATCCTTTGGCTGCATTTAGAGTTAGTGATTTTTCAGAAGGAAATTACACTACTTTTGATTTGCACAGACCTTATGTTGATAATATCATTTTGGTTTCTGAAGATGGAAAACCAATGAAACGAGAATTAGATTTGGTTGATGTTTGGTTTGATTCAGGAGCCATGCCTTACGCCCAATTGCATTATCCATTTGAAAACAAAGAACTATTTAAACAAAATTATCCTGCTGATTTTATTGCCGAAGGGGTTGACCAAACAAGAGGTTGGTTTTTTACTTTACACGCAATATCTACTATGCTATTTGATTCTGTTGCTTATAAAAATGTAATTTCAAATGGCTTAGTTTTAGATAAAAACGGAAATAAAATGTCCAAACGATTAGGGAATGCTGTTGATCCTTTTCAAATCATTGATAAATATGGTGCTGACGCTACAAGATGGTATATGATTTTTAATGCTCAACCTTGGGATAATTTAAAATTTGATGAAGGAGGGATTCAAGAGGTGCAAAGAAAATTCTTTGGCACACTTTACAATACATACTCTTTCTTTTCCTTGTATGCTAATATTGACGGGTTTACTTATAAAGAAGGGGATATAGTAATAGAAAATAGAGCTGAAATTGATAGATGGATTCTTTCTGAATTGAATACTTTAATTGCAGCTGTTGAGGTAAGTTATGAAGAATACGAACCTACCAAAGTAGCGCGATTAATTCAGGATTTTGTAATAGCCAAACTAAGTAATTGGTATGTTCGTTTGAGCAGAAGAAGATTCTGGAAAGGGGAATACAATGCTGAGAAAATTTCTGCCTATCAAACGCTTTATGAGTGCCTGGAAAAAGTAGCTGTATTGGCCGCTCCTATTGCCCCTTTTTTTATGGATCGCTTGTTTCAGGATTTAAATACTGTCAGTCAAAAACATTCCGTTAGCTCTGTACATCTTGCAGTTTTCCCAAAATCTAACAAGACAAGGCTTGATGCTAAATTAGAGCAAAGAATGCAGTTGGCTCAAAATATTACTTCTCTTGCTTTGTCACTCAGGAAAAAGGAAAAATTAAGAGTTCGTCAACCTCTTAGCAAAATTATGATTCCTGTACTAAATTCTGAAATGGAAATCAACATCAGGGCAGTAGAAAATATTATCCTTAGTGAGATTAATGTAAAAAGGATAGAATATTTAACAGCAGATTCTAAAGTATTAACCAAACAGATTAAACCTGATTTTAAAACTTTAGGCCCGAAATACGGGAAAAATATGAAATTAATTGCAGGCGCTATTGCACAATTTACTGCAAGTGATATTAAAACAATTGAGCAAAATGGCACTTTTTCCATCAATGAAAGTATCTGTATTGATTTAACGGATGTTGAAATTAGTTCGGCAGATATTCCTGGCTGTATTGTGAGTAATAATGATGGGATAACTGTTGCTTTAGATATTACTTTATCTCAAGAATTAAAAGAAGAAGGCTTGGCAAGAGAGTTTATTAATCGAATTCAAAATCTTAGAAAAGATAAGAAATTTGAAGTTACTGATAAGATAAATATTTTAGTTGAAAAAAATGAAGCCCTTAACTCTGCTATTCAAAATAATTTCATTTATATTTGTGATGAAACTTTAGCAGAACAATTAAAATTTATTGATAAGCTTAATAATGCAGAAGATAAGATTGAACTAGTTGATGACATAAGTGCTAAAGTGAGTATTAAAAAACAATAATTATAATGGCTGAAAAAACTACATATACCAAAAACGAATTAGAAGAATTCAAAAAAATCATTCTTGCTAAAATTGAAAGTGCACAAGACGATTTAAACGTATTAAGATCCGCAACTGCTAATGATTCTGACAATGGCACAGAAGACACTTCTCCTACCTTTAAGCAGTTTGAAGAAGGTTCGTCTACTTTATCAAAAGAAGAAAATATAAAACTAGCAGAACGTCAAGCTAAATTTATCAGAAACTTAAGCGGAGCTTTAATCCGTATTGAAAATAAAACTTACGGAATTTGTAGAGTCACGGGTAAATTAATTGGCAAGGAGCGCTTAACATTAGTTCCTCACGCTACATTAAGTATGGAAGCAAAAAACGCACAATAGTCTGCTTTGAGAAAGATATTTCTTACCGCTTTTATTCTTGTTTTAATTGATCAAATCCTAAAAATTTGGATTAAAACTCATTTTATTTTAGGTGAAGAATTCCAAATTTTTGACTGGTTTATTATTCATTTTACCGAAAATAACGGCATGGCTTTTGGTATGGAATTTGGGGGTTATTTAGGGAAAATGCTACTTACATTATTTCGAATTATAGTTGTTGGAGTTGGGATTAAGTACATACTTAACCTTTCAAAAACAAAAATGCCTAATGGAGCGCTAATTGCCTTAGGTTTAATTATCGGTGGTGCAATTGGGAATATTATTGACAGCTCTTTTTACGGAATCATTTTTAATGAAAGCTATAATAATTTGGCTCAGTTTTTACCAGAAACAGGAGGTTATTCCTCATTGTTACACGGGAAAGTAGTTGATATGTTCTATTTCCCTCTTTTAAACAGCCATTATCCTCATTGGCTCCCAATTTGGGGAGGAGAGCATTTTATCTTTTTTCGTCCTATTTTTAATGTCGCGGATGCGGGAATATCGGTTGGGATATTTATGATATTACTTTTTTACAGAAGAGACTTTAACTAGGCTCTTTTCTTTGCATGTCACCATAAATGCTGCCATAAATACTTTTTCTTCCAGAGTGTTTCTTGATAAACTTTTCATTTATCCTTCTAAGAAAACCCGTGATCTTAAACTTGAAAGTGCTTAATAGAGGGACACTAATTGCCCCCCAATTTTCTGGAAAAGAATAATTATACTTAGCTAAAAAAGGCCCAAAAACATAAATTGCTTGCTTTCTAATCTCTTGAGTATAGTACTCTGACAAATTATTCTTTTTACCCGCTGTTTTATTGGCTACGGGTAAGGAGAGGGGAGATTCAACTCCTACTTTATTTAGTGCCAATAAATAATCCTCAGCTATATTTTCATGCCTTATTACAAAATTACAATTATCAATTGTCATACTTGAATAATTATCATAAGGCGTAATATGAAATTTTAAAAAATATTCTTGAAATGTCGCATTATTGTCTTTAATATAATTAAATCTTATTCTATGGTTTTTTGTAATATGACCGCCATTTTCTTTAAATAAATCAGGGTTTGTAAAATTTCCTTTAGCATTTGCTTTCATTTTTTCATAACCAGTTACGGCAATTTCCATTGGATTCCTTAACACTGCAAATACAAAATAATCCTTCTCTTGAATTGTTGCTGCTTTTATAAACTCATGATAGAGGGAATGTTTTCTTAAATATGGTTCTCCTTCATATTTAGCGTGAAGTTCTTTCGTTATTGCTGATGATGCTGAAAATGGCAGCCCAATAAAAAGAAATTTATACTTATGACTAATTATCATTCTATAGCAGTTTATTATTTATCAAATACTCGGCAATCTGAATAGTATTGGTAGCGGCTCCTTTTCTTAGATTATCAGAAACCACCCACATGTTTAGCGTGTTTTCTTGAGAAAAGTCTCTTCTTATTCTTCCCACAAAAACGGCATCACTATCTTTTGCGGTAATTGGCATGGGATAAGTATTTGTTAATGGATTATCCTCTAGCTCTACTCCATGCATTTCACTTAAAGCAAAACAAACTTCATCCAAAGTAAAATCTTTTTCAAAGCTCACATTAATACTTTCGGAATGCCCAGCAACTACAGGAACCCTAACGGCTGTTGCAGTAACATCTATGGTATTATCCAATATTTTCTTAGTTTCATTTGTGAGTTTCATTTCCTCTTTAGTATATCCGTTTTCTTCAAATACATCACAATGCGGTAAAGCATTCTGATAAATAGGATGAGGATAGACCATCTCTCCTTCTATTCCTTTCTCTTCATTTTCTAATTGCTGAACGGCTTTTACTCCTGTTCCGCTAATGGATTGATAGGTTGAAACTACCACTCTTTTTACGCCAAATTGTTTATGCAAAGGCGCTAACGCCATTAGCATCTGAATAGTAGAACAATTCGGATTAGCAATAATCATATCTTCTTTTGTTAATGCGTTTCCGTTTATCTCTGGGATCACTAATTTATGCCTTTCATTCATTCTCCAATAAGAAGAATTGTCAATTACCTTACACCCTTTTTCAGCTAATTTTGGTGCCCATATTTTAGAAACTTCACCTCCAGCTGAAAATAAAGCCAAATCAATCTCTTTTTCTAACAATTCATTAAGAGAAATTATAGTGTGCTTTTTTCCTAAATATTGAATAGCTTTCCCACACGACTTTTCAGATGCTACTGGAATTAATTCTGTTATGGGGAAATTCCTTTCCGCAAGAACTTTTAATATCACGCTGCCAACCATGCCGGTAATTCCTATAATTGCTAATTTCATATTCATTTTTTACTTCCCAAAAGTACTATATTTACCAATTATGAAGAAATCCATTTTTACTTTTATCATTCTGCTGCATACAAATCTAGTGTTTGGACAATTTGCTGATAATTTTTCAGATGGAAACTTTACTGCAAATCCTGCTTGGAGTGGCAATATTGGAAATTTTGAAGTAGATTCTTTTTTCAAATTACACCTAAATGATAGCATTACAAATTCTTCCTATTTGACCACCCAAAGCCAAGCTATCATATCTGCAAACTGGGAATTTGAAATTAAACTGGAATTTGACCCATCAACATCTAATTACGCTAAGGTGTATTTAGTTTCTGATCAGGAAAATTTAACAAGTGATTTAAATGGTTTTTATGTCAAAATTGGTGGTGCAAGCGGCACTGTTGATGATGTTAGTTTATACAAACAATCTGGGAATAACCACTCCATACTCATTGATGGTGTTGATGGTATTTCTGCTTTTAATCCTGAACTAAAAATTAAAGTGGTGCGCGATAGCATTGGAAATTGGGAATTATTCACAGATACTGCTGGGCAATATTTTTCAGAAGGCTTTGCTTTTGAAAATACACTTTTCCCTTCAAATTATTTTGGTATTTTGTGTAACTACACTTCAACTAGAGCAGATAAATTTTGGTTTGATAACTTTAATATAAGTGGTGATTCTGCTAATTTTTCTAATCAAACTATTCAAGAAAATGACATGGTTATCAATGAAATTTTTGCGGACCCCGTTCCAAGTATTGGATTGCCTGAATACGAATATATTGAGCTTTACAATCGTACAGATACCGCAATTGATTTAACCAATTGGACAATTATAATTGGAACAACTGATAAGATTTTTCCGTCATCAGTCATTGAGTCAGATAGCTTTGTAGTTTTGGTAAAAGAAGACGCTATCGATTCTTTTCCAAACAATATTTCAAAAATTGGTTTTTCTTCTATTTCACTCACCAATTCTGGTAGTGATGTGATACTAAAAAATGCTGAAGGAAAAACTATTAATGCAATATCCTACACAGACAAATGGTATAATGATGATAATAAAAATGAAGGAGGCTGGAGTATTGAAAAAGTAAATCCTAATCTTTATTGTGAAGGGCAAAATAATTGGAGAGCATCTGTTGCGAATATTGGAGGGACTCCTGGAAAACAAAATTCAGTTCTTGGGGAGTCAGTTTATATAGACGATTTCAGAATTACAAAAGCATTTATTATTGACGACAACAAATTGCAAGTTCACTTTAATAAAAGTATGGATAGCTTGCAATTAGTTGATAGCTCTTTTTTCTCAGTTAATAATAATGTCTCAATAAAAAGTTCGCCTATTGCTCCATTTTTTAGTAGCGCATATTTAACTTTTGGATTTAACTTTTTAGAAAATACTACTTATCCTATTTCTGCAAATGGACTCATGGATTGCTCGGGAAATTTTCTTTCAAATAGTATGAGTTTTGGTGTTCCTGATTCTGCTTTGGAAAAAGAAATTATAATAAATGAAGTGCTCTTTAATCCAAAAGATGATGGAGTAGATTATGTGGAAATTTACAATAATTCAAATTCTTTTTTTGATTTATCAAAGCTAAGGATATCTACCTTTTTTGAGTTTGGTTCTCAGAATTTTCCTGAAAATCCAAAAATCATTACAGAAGAATCGATTCTTTTTTCTCCAAAAACTTACTTAGTCTTAACTACTGATTCTTCAAAAGTAAAGGCACAATATAGTTGTGAAAACCCATATAGTTTTATTGAAGTAGCAAGTCTGCCAGCTCTTTCAAATGACAGTGGAACAATTTGCATTATACATCAGTCACAAAACCAAATGATTGATGCCTTTGCTTATTCTGAAGATATGCACTTTTCTCTTTTAGAGACAACCGATGGAGTAAGTTTAGAGCGTTTAGATCCGAATGCAAAAACGCAAAATTCAAAGAACTGGCATTCAGCAGCAAGCACTGTAGGTTTCGGAACGCCAACGCATAAAAATTCTCAAGAACTCATTACTCAGAGTATTGGGGAGATAAATATCAGTCCAAAATCATTTACTCCAAATAATGACGGCTATAAAGATGTTGCGTCTATCAATTGGCATTTTAGTGAAAATAATTTAATGGCTACAATCAAAATTTTTGATAGTGAAGGGCGAGTGGTGAAAAATATCCTTAACAATGAAATGATTGGCAATTCAGGTAATACAACTTGGGCTGGGACATCAGAAGATGGCTTACAATTAAATACAGGAATTTATATCGTTTGGATGGAAGTTTTTTCAGAGAATGGAAATGCTGAGCGATTTAAAGAGGTGATTGTGCTCAGTAGATAATGCCAGTTCCAACTCATATAGCTGAACTAATCAAAAATATCCCTAACAAAGCTGGGATTTATCAGTATTATGATAAAAAAGAAATCCTACTTTATATAGGAAAAGCTAAAAAGCTAAAAAAGCGGGTCTCTTCTTATTTTACCAAAACACAAGAACATGGAAAAACTAGGGTATTAGTTAGTAAAATTCAAGATATTAAATATGTAGTGGTAGCAAGTGAAATGGATGCTCTACTCTTAGAAAATAATCTGATAAAAAAGCACCAGCCCAAGTATAATGTAATGTTGAAAGATGGGAAAACGTACCCCTGGATTTGCATTAAAAACGAACCATTTCCTAGAGTGTTTCAAACACGAACAGTCGTAAAAGATGGTTCTGCCTATTTTGGGCCTTACACTTCTGTCCGTTTGGTAAAAACACTTTTAAATTTCTTTCATCAGCTCTATCCCTTGCGAAATTGCACGCTCAATTTAAGTGATGAAAATATAAAAGCTGATAAATTTAAAGTGTGCCTAGAATACCATATGGGGAATTGTTTAGGGCCTTGTATTGGAGAACAAACAAACACTAATTATCAAATAGGAATTGAGCATATCAAACAAATAATAAAAGGAGACATTCGTTCTGTAATTCAGCATTTAAAAACTGCCATGCTTAAATTTTCTGAAAAAATGGAGTTTGAAAAAGCCCAATCAGTAAAACAGAAAATTGATTTATTGAGCAATTATCAAGCCAAATCAACTATAGTAAATCCTAAAATAAATGATGTAGATGTGTTTACTATTATCTCGGATGAAACAACTGCTTTTGTCAATTATTTAAAAATAAATTCTGGAGCAATTATTCAGGCTCACACTTTGGAATTAAAAAAGAAATTGGACGAAACAGAGGAAGAATTATTACAATTAGCTATAGTGGAATTAAGGCAAAGATTCAATTCTACTTCTAAGCAAATTTATTGTTCTCATTCTTTGGAAAATGTTTGGGAAAACTTGAGCATTACCTTGCCTAAAAT
>DUAO01000109.1:9840-11118 GCA_012960805.1 Flavobacteriales bacterium
GACTTGAGTTTTCGCAATGCTAAATACATGCTACTGGAACAAAAAAAGCAAAAAATGAATAATAGAGAGCGAGTGAATAATAAGCGAGTGCTGGAGCAATTGCAAAAAGATTTACGGCTTTTAGAGCGACCAAGACACATTGAATGTTTTGACAATTCCAATATACAGGGAACAAACCCTGTTGCCGCATGTGTTGTCTTTAAAAACGCCAAGCCTAGCAAAAAAGATTACCGTCATTTTAACATTAAAACAGTGGTAGGGCCTGATGATTTTGCAAGTATGGGAGAAGTGGTTTACAGAAGGTACAAACGCTTGTTAAAGGAAGATCAGCCATTACCAGAATTAATAGTAATTGATGGCGGGAAGGGTCAGCTTAGCTCAGCGGTAAAGAGTTTGGAAAAACTAAACTTGAGAGGGGAAATTTCCATTATTGGAATTGCCAAGCGCTTGGAGGAAATCTACTTTCCAGGCGATAGTGTGCCGCTTTATTTGGACAAACGTTCAGAAAGTTTAAAACTCATACAACAATTAAGAGATGAAGCCCACCGCTTTGGCATTAGCCACCACCGAAAGCAAAGAGGGAAAGACAGCTTAGGAACTTCACTCGATAAAATTGACGGAATAGGCCCAAAAACAGTAGAATTACTGATTGCTCATTTTGGCTCAGTCAAGCATGTAAAAGCAGCTAAAAAAGAAGAATTAGTAAAGTTGATTGGAAAAGCTAAGGCGGATAAGATTTTATAAACTATCCAAAGTGCTTTTTAACCACCCTACGTTTCTTATTACTAGCCGTTAGGCATAATTTAATAAAACATCTTATAATGCTTTTAAAATAAATCTAATTCATGCATATTAGCCGTGTATCTAAAGGTAGAAATTATAAAGGATAATAAAATGCTAAATTATATTGAAGATGTATTAGAAAACATGCCAATTGGTTGGTTGAGTCTAACAACACATCGGCTAGATATTTATGATGAAAATTTGGCTAAAATTAAATTCTTAGAACAATTTGAAGCCTTATTTAATGACAATAATTCTAATTCATCAGCGCTAAGTGAATTACCCACTGCTTACGACTATATTCGATTAGGTCATCCATTGTCTTGCTTACTAGAATGGGCAATTGCTAACTTAAATAATCTAAAACCAAAAAATGTAATAAGTTTTTCATCAAAGACGATTCCTATTTTAGCAATTCTAAGAAAAAATTTATTAGATAATAAACGCACCCAAATCATTTATACGGGTGAATTACCAGATTTTTTTGATGTTGAG
>DUAO01000110.1 GCA_012960805.1 Flavobacteriales bacterium
TTATTACTGCCTTATTAGGGGTATCATTATCTCAAATATTGGAGGCCGTTTCTTGGTTTCGTGCAAAGGTCTCACTGTATTTCATCTTACTGATTCGCCACCAAATATTCATATCTGTATTACTTTAAATAGTTTTTATTGAATAATAGTATCATTATTTAATTGGTTATGGCGTTAGAGCCATGACAAACAAATAATACGCACACCATAATTTTTAAAGGATTAAATCATGTCCCAGAAGTACAGAACAATCACAGCCAAATTCTTTATGTTGTGCGCCATTTTAACGTTTGATACCTTATCAGCATATGCTCAAAACTACCCTGAAAACTTAAGTTGCGAGCAGAAATACAAGAAAGCATGGGAGGCTTGCAATCAAAAATATAACGGGAAGTGTAAATATTTAGGAGCAAGTTTCAAACCATCATGCACCATTGATTCTCCCAGTACAGAAAAGCCACACATTGCCGGAGATGCAAGTGACTCTATCGAATTACTACTAAACAACCCTATTGCTTTTAATAAACCAGAAAAAACTTGTCGTTCTGAAATATGCACATCCTTACTTTCAGCAATTGAAAACGCTAATCATACAATTGACTTTGCGATTTATGGAATGAGAGGTCAACCTGAAATTCTTGAGGCGTTAATTAAAGCCAATAAAAGAGGAGTAAAAGTAAGAGGGATTGTAGATAAAGATATAAAGAACAAAAGCTATTATAAAGATACG
The DNA here is from genome assembly GCA_012960805.1 of Flavobacteriales bacterium. Lineage (GTDB taxonomy): Bacteria > Bacteroidota > Bacteroidia > Flavobacteriales > BACL11 > UWMA-0277. Next base: position 731 of record DUAO01000110.1, read on the forward strand.
GACAAACTGATACATTCTTTAAACCATGTAAGAACAGATTATGATTCTGATTTAGCAACATTAGCAATGCTAAAAAATAAAGGCAGTAAGTATAAAAAAAAATGCAGAAGGCCTGATGGATATAAAGGCCCTTTACAGTGCTTTGAGGGTAAAGGCTATGCCAGTAAAGGTAAGATTCACTTTAAAGGCGACATTATGCATAATAAATTCTTTATTATTGACAATAATACTGTATGGACAGGCTCTGCCAATATTAGCGACACCGGCACCGGTGGCTATAATGCAAATATATCAACACTAATTAAATCTAACTTTATAGCACACTACTACACAATTGAATTCAATCAAATGTATGAGCTCGGAAGACATCACAGGCAAAAAAAAATATTAAGAAAAGCTAACTTAACAACTGTAATTAATAATAAAGATGTAAGTTTATATTTTTCTCCACAAGGATACGCAATGTATAGAGGGGTCATCCCGCTAATTAAAAGCGCCAAAAATACAATTGATATTGCAGTATTTTTCCTTACACATAAAAATGTATCTTTAGAGTTAGTTAAAGCTAAAGAGAGAGGAGTTAAAGTAAGGATTATATTAGATGCAACAGCAGCAACAAACGGCTACAGCAAACATAATTACTTACGAAAGCATGGCATACAAGTAAAAGTAGAAAGTTGGGGGGGGAAGATGCATATGAAGTCTGCAATTATTGATTCCAGTCATTTAATTATAGGCTCTATGAACTGGACAAGTGCGGGAGAAAGTAAAAATGATGAGAATACTATTATAATAAAAAATAGTGGAAATTTAGGCCTTCAATATTCGGTGTTTTTTTCCAAATTATGGGAGAGCATACCAAATAAGTGGTTATATGAAGATCCAAATGCAGAATCACTAGATTCAATAAATTCTTGTACGGATGGAATAGACAATGATTTCGACCATCAAGTAGATGATAACGATATATCTTGTCGCAAATAATTAGGGGTATCATTATCTCAAATATTGGAGGCCGTTTCTTGGTTTCGTGCAAAGGTCTCTACCTAATAAACTTTCATTGCTAATCAAAGCTACCATCGTTGATTTTGAGCATCGACCTTTGACCTCAGTCACCATAGTAGATTAGTCTACCCT
>DUAO01000111.1 GCA_012960805.1 Flavobacteriales bacterium
TTTTAAACCCTTAAAAAAATATTTTCCAAGCGCCTTTTGTTCTCCGTGAACCACCCTCCCAACATCAGAAATGGCTAAAGTGAGCGCTTCATCACTTTTATAATCTTTGATAATAATCGCCCCACTTTCAACTCCAACCAAAGTTCCAGCAATAAAACTTTCCGACTCAAATTTATTGGTTACCATTATATGGCTCCCCACCTCAATAATTGCACCCTCCCCATTATTGTTTAAAACCATATCCGCCATTCCCGCTTGAGCTTGGAATGTATTTTGATCCAGTCTCAGTGTGCCCGTTTCGAATAGTACGATAGCGGCGGCTGTGATCAGTAAACCGACCAGCAGTGTTTTTTGATTATTCATTTGCAATTTTCCATGCATTAGAGCCTTTCAATGAAATTGACAGCCACTCACCTTTTCCTAATTTTTTTGCCGTTGGCCAAGAATTTATGAACCCATTGCCCATAATATAAATCATCATAGGGTAAAATATGGAACTTAGTGCTCCTTTTGAAGGGTCTATATGTTTTTCACCCGTTATCACTACAGCTATACCTGTAATAATCCCACCTATGACCGCTTGTGGTACAACATGCACAAAAATATTAGGATACCAAAGAAGCAATGCTCTATTAAATGTATTATCTAACCGTAGTTTAATTCTATCAATTTCACTTAATCTATACTCTAGTTTTTTACGTTTGGTATAAAACACCTTGTAGCTAATATCCTTTACCGTAATGGTATTAGATACAGGATTATATCCTTGAAAAAACAATTTTCTCTTATCATTATTAATTTTGATCTGCTGGCCCTTTTGAATTACTACGTGATTATTTCCTCTAGAAATTTCAAATATATTTTTATTATCCAAAGTATTTGCATATAGCACGTTAAATACTATGAGTGGAATAATTATTCTCATTCTTTACTCCATACGGACCATTGAGCTAAATGAATTTCTCTCCATGAATCGGATAATACAGCTGGGTCTGATACAAATGCATTAAGTGCAGCTGTGGTGGCCAACATTCCCAAAGTGCATCCTAACATAGGTACTGAACCGTCTCCATAATCATCAACAGCAGCACCTATAAAAAATCCTGTAAGTCCACCAAAACATGCAGAACCAATTATTTTCTTGTTTAGTTTAGGTGTTTGTTGTTCTATTAATTCCCATTCACCTGATTTATTCTTATTTAAAGTCTTTTTAGAATGAGTTTGTAGGTAATCCTTCGCTAAAAGAATTTTCAATATATTTATTTTAGATAAGTTATACTCTAATTGCAGGTTGCTACCCGCAGTAACAATAATAGTATTCTCATTTGGGTTATGTGATTTGAATTGAAATACATTATCATCCTCATTAATCATTAATTTTGTATCTGGCCTTACGGTAATGACCTCACCATCGATATTGTTTTTTAAGAGCATAAAATCATTTAATAATAAGGTCTCTTGTTCACTCTCTAATTCTGAAGGGGTATTTTTGGGAGATAAGTTGGCTTGATTTAAAATTGCTCTAAGCAAAATTTCAGCAACTTCCTCTGTTTGGGCATGGACGCCTTTGTTTTGGAATTCTATAACACCCGTTTCCACCAAGCCAATGGCAGCGGCAGTGAGCAGTAAACAGACCAGTAATATTTTTTGATTAGTGATTTTCGATCTTCCAATCGTTCTCACCCAGGGCATAGGCTTGAGAATTTTGTTTTGTGGCCCCAATGCCGGCCCCTACAATGCCCAAGACAGCCCCATCCACCGCAGCACACATTGGTACTGTTAAAAACAGATAATGGTATTCTCCGTCCACAACACCCA
>DUAO01000112.1 GCA_012960805.1 Flavobacteriales bacterium
CAGCTGGACAAGAAGGAGTAGAGGCTGTACTGTCAATTTTTGAAGCTGAACTTAAGCGCAATATGATGCTTATGGGGATTAATAATTTATCTCAACTTAATAGGTCAAAAATTAGAAAAAAATAATTTGTTTTTCTATTAACAATTTATCAATATTTAATCTACTTAAATAGGGATTTAATAGCCATATTTTATGGTGATATTTATATCTCAGAATTAAACTTGCATAATAATTAGATATCATATATCATCTATCATATATTAAGCTAGAATGCTTAGTATTTAGAGTTAAATATTCTAATTTTTTTCTAAAAAAGGAGAGATATATGAAAAGTTCTAAACTGATTCAATCAATTGTGGCTTCAGCCATAATAGGTTTTTCAAGCTCATCAGTTATGGCTGGAGACTATCCAGTTTATGAAGGGTTTAATAAACAAGCAATGGCAGGTGAGGCATTTTCAGGGTTACCTGGAAAAGGAAAAACACTAGCATTTGCAAATATTGTTAATGGTTCCCCATTTTGTGATTTGGTGGAAGAAAGTGTTATTAGACAAGCCATAGCAGCAGGTTTTTCTCAAAATGATATTATTATTTTAAATAATCAATACGATGCAGTTATTGGACTAAAAAATGCTGACATTATTCTTGCGCAACAACCTGATGTGTTCATAGAGTTCCAGTTTGATGAGAGAGCAAATAACGTAATATCACGTAAATTTGCTAAAGCAGGAATTCCAATTATCGCAATTGATGTTCCAGTTCCAGGATCACCATTTATGGGAGCTGACAATTTCGGTGCTGCATGGTTAGGTGGAGAAGTGATGGCTCAAAAGATTACTTCAAAATTTGGTGGAATTGATGGTGTAGATAAAATCGCATTACTTCAATTTCCAACTGGCGGTAGTGCAACTATGATGCGCTCAGAAGGTTTTATTCCTCCTCTAGAGGAAGCCTTTGGAGTCGACGCTGTTGCAGCTAAACTAATAAAAACTGACGGTGGAACGGGTGGTACGGAGAATGCTAAACTAGTAATGGATGACCTTCTTGCTGCTAACCCTGACGCTAAAACATGGGCGGCCACTGCGATCAATCATGAAAGTATCGCTGGAATCATAGCAGCCTTCGAAGCGGCTGGTAGATGGAACCCAGATGATGTTGTTTTAGTTGGAATGGGTGCAGGTCCTTTGGGACAGTCTCAACTTAGAGATGGTCAAATTGATGGCTCGGTTGCTTTTTATCCTGAAAAATATGGACAATGGGCTGTAGCTGCAGCTGTTGCACGTATGCTAGGTGCGCCGGTTCCTCCATATATGTATCCGGATCATGTAACTATAACAATGGATAACATCGATCAGTACTATCCACAATAGATCGAAGTAAATAAAAACTGATTACCGATCATATTAATTTGATCGGTAATCATTTTACTAAAAATTTCAAAAAATAAATATTCCTAAGATTTTTTATCGTAGTAAAAACTATTAAATCAATCCAGATAAATAATGAAATCAACTTTATTAAAAATGTCTCACATTTGCAAGTCATACCCTGGTGTAAAAGCTGTAAATGATGTAAGTATTGATCTATTTGCTGGAGAGATTTTAGGAATAATGGGTGAAAATGGCGCCGGAAAATCAACCTTAATTAAGTTACTGGCAGGTGCTGAAAAAAAAGATTCAGGTGAAATATATATTGATGAAAAGAAGGTTGATATAAACTCACCAAAAACTTCCCAAGAAAATGGTGTAAGCGTTATATATCAAGAGCTTATCACTATGGATACTTTATCAGTAGCGGAAAATATCTTTGTGGGTCAATTACCTGTTAATAAGGTTACTAAGTTAATTGATTGGAAGGCTGCTCAAAAAAAGTCAACTGAAGTATTGGCCTTACTAAATTCCAATATAAAACCTAAAAGCATTGTTGCTACATTATCCGTTTATGAAAAACAAATAGTAGAGATAGCTAAAGCAATTCATAAAAATGCAAAAGTAGTTGTTATGGATGAGCCAACTGCAGCATTAAGTGAGAAAGACTCTAAATCTCTATTTAAAGTTATTGAAAACCTAAAAAATCAGGGTGTTGGGATTATTTATATTTCCCATAGAATCGAGGAAGTTTTTAAAATTTCAGACCGCATTACTGTAATGCGAGATGGTAAGCTTATTGCAACCAAACAAACAAAAGACGTAGAAAAAAAAGAGATTATCTCGATGATGATTGGCCGAGAATTAAATCAATTTTTTCCGGAAATTAAATCAGAAAAAAAAGGTGTGATGATGAAAGTTTCCGATCTCAATATAAATGGAATTATTGAAAATATTAGTTTCGAGGTTAAAAAGGGTGAGATTTTGGGTATTTTTGGGCTTGTTGGTTCTGGTTGCTTGAATATCGCAAGAGCTCTCATTGGTGTTGATGACATCGACCAGGGAGAGATTCACATTAATGGCAAAAAAACATCCATAAAAAACCCAAAAAATGCTTTGAAAAATAATATCGGCTTTATACCTATTGATCGAAAAAATGAAGGTCTAACTCTGAATTTTAGCGTTAAGCAGAACTTAACACTGCAAAGTATTGATGAGTTAGGTTCTAGTTTTATTATTCAAGAGTCTATAGAAAATTCAATTGCTGAAAAATGGGTCAAGAAACTTGATATAAAAACACCAAATATTGAAGTAGAAGTAAAAACACTTTCGGGTGGCAATCAACAAAAAATTGTTCTAGGAAAAACGCTGGAAATAAATCCTGAAATACTTGTAATTGTTGAACCTACAAGAGGTATAGATGTTGGTGCCAAAATGGACATCTATAAAATGTTAGAAAATCTTTGTAAGGAGGGTGTTGCGATTATTTTAGTTTCAACTGACGTTCCTGAAATTTTGTCGATTAGTAATCGAGTTCTTGTTGTTTCAAATGGAAAGATTCGTAAGGAATTTAAAAAAGGTGAAGCTAATCAACAAGAGTTATTGTATGAAGCATCTTTAAATTAACAATCATAAGGAGATTAAATTGTATTCATATTGTTATCAAAATTGGGAGGTTTGTTATGAAAATTATTGGTAATAAAATAACTACGAATATGAGCCTATTTGCATTCCTAGGTTTTTTAATTATTGTATTTTCATTTACTAGCGAACATTTTCTAGGTATTTACAATATTACTTCACTTCTTACCAATATCTCCTATAGTGGCATTGCAGCAATAGTATTAACTTTGGTAATAATATCACGTGGTTTGGACATTTCTATTGGAGGGGTAATTGGATTAACAACTGTGGTTATCGCGACTCTTTATTCACAAAGTGATCCTTTACCTGTTTGGTTAATATTGATTATTGGCCTTAGTACTGGAGCCTTGGTTGGGCTTCTTAACGGGTGGTGTATCACTGTATTGAATATGGATCCTATCATTACTACATTAGGAGCAATGGCAATCACTCGTGGGCTTGCTTATGTAATTTCAGATTCACAGTCAATATTAATGTTCGAGGATACTACTGATTTCATCAGTAACGGTACTATTCTTTTCATTCCAATACCCATAATCTTGTTTTTAATAACTGCCCTAATTTTTAGCATTATCCTTCATAAATCAAAATTTGGTCGCGCAGTCTATGCTATTGGTGCTAATGAGACGTCAGCTAGTTTATCTGGTATATCAGTTAAAAAGGTCAAAATGATTTTGTATGTTTTATCAGGATTGGCTGCATCAATCAGTGGAATTATTTTGGTTGGTCAAACTTCAGTCGGAATGCCTCAGCATGGTATAGGAACAGAACTTGAAGTGATAACAGCTGTTTTACTTGGTGGAACTGCATTAAGTGGTGGAAAAGGAACAATTTATGGAACAATAGCTGGCGTCTTGATTCTTGGAGTGTTATTTAATGGACTAACAATATCAGGAGTAAGGTATGTCCATCTTCAAATTTTTCAAGGAATATTATTGCTTGCTGCAGTCGCTACTTATGAAATTAAAACCAGAAATGAGGTAGCAACATGAAAGTATGGTTAAAAAAATTGATTTATAGTGATGATATTGTAGGAGCATTGGGAATTTTTTTAGTTCTTTTAGTTGTTTTTTTCAGCGTTATGACACCTCATTTTTTCAGCTTGATGAATTTTAATTCTATTATTGGCAATATTCCAGCAATGGCTATTTTATGTCTAGGATTGACTTTTGTGGTTTTAGTTGGAGATCTAGATCTTTCTCTTGGCTCAATCTTGGGGATCACTGCTATCTTGGCAGTATTTTTCTTCAAAGTTATGCATTTTCCATTGTGGTTAAATTTGATCTCTTGTGTAGTCATTGGTGGAATTTTTGGAGCTTTTAACGGAGCCATAGTAACAAAGATTGGAATAAATTCAATTATAACAACCTTAGGAACGATGGCACTGATAAGGGGACTCACCTATTGGATAGCTATGGATGTTGATGCAATGCAAGTAGGTCGCATTACTGATCCAGCCTTTCTTAATTTTGGAAGGTACTACTTTCCTGAAAAATCACGACTCATTCCTATCACTTTAGTCTATCTAGTTATCCTTTATGGAGCTTCAGCATTATTTTTAAATCACACTAGTTTCGGTAGGCAGATTTATGCGGTTGGATCGAATGAAGCAACTGCGCGACTTGCTGGTATAAATGTTAAGCGTGTAAGGTTTGTTTGTTTCATTATCGCAGGAATGCTTTCTGCATTTGGAGGTCTTGTACTTGTGGCCCAACTTGGTCTTGGAGAGGCATACACAGGTCAAAATATGATCCTTGAGGTAGTCACAGCAGTTGTGCTTGGAGGCGTTCTCTTAACGGGTGGTAAGGGACGACTGACCGGGGTGATTATTGCTGTTCTAATTCTAGCGGTAATTCGAAATGGCATGGTGCATCTAGAACAAGTAACTGATATTTCATTTTATTGGCGTGACGTTGCCAAAGGTGTAATTCTTCTCCTTGCCATCGGACTGTACTCAGTCCGCAAGTCATTCAATGCTAAACGACTTAGAACAAGGCAATGACAAATAATAACCAATGTCTTTTGACTGATAAATATACTAATGCTGAAACTACTTCACTTTCAACTAATTTAATGGAGAATAAATATGAATCAAATTGACCTTAAAAATAAAACAGCTGTAGTTACTGGAGGAGCCCAAGGTATAGGCCTAGCAATTGCTGAAATTTTCCTAGAATCTGGAGCTTTGGTTAGTCTCTGGGATCAAGATGAAAAGCTTGTTAATGAAACTGCTCAAAGGTTGTCTTCAAAAGGAAATGTAGAAGCCGTAGTGATGGATGTAGCTGATTTAATCTCAGTGGAAAATGCTGTCAGACAAACTCAGACTGCGCTAGGTGGTATTGATATTCTCATATGTAACGCTGGTATCTCTGGTCCAACAGAAAAACTCTGGGAGTATCCTCCCGATGCTTGGCAAAAAATCATAGACATTAACCTAACTGGAGTTTTTAACTGCTTACGCGCTGTTACTCCAATTATGATTGAACAGAATTATGGAAGAATAGTGAACGTAGCTTCTGTTGCAGGCAAAGAGGGAAATCCTAGTGCAAGCGCTTATAGCTCTTCCAAGGCCGGAGTAATTGCTTTAACCAAATCGCTTGGAAAGGAGCTGGCACAGTTTGACATTGCTGTTAACTGTATAACTCCTGCTGCTGCTAAAACACAAATATTCGACCAGATGAGTGAGGAACATATTCAGTATATGTTGAGCAAAATTCCGCGTGAACGTTTTTTAAAAGTTGATGAAGCTGCTTCAATGGTTGCTTGGCTATGCTCTTCAGAAAATTCCTTTACTACAGCAGGAGTTTTTGACTTGAGTGGAGGTCGTTCTACTTATTAATATGAATAAGAAATTGAAGATTACTGATGTTCGAGCTTATGTTATAGAGCAGTCTGGAAGTGGAGGAGACTACCATGATCAAGAGGATGGACACTGGATAATTGACTCAACAATTGCAACTCCAATGTCAACATACCCAAAGTTCAAAAAATCTCGAACAAGCTTTGGGATTAATGTAATGAAAAGTATCGTTGTTGAAATTGAGGCTTCAGATGGCACCATTGGTGTCAGTGCTGGACAAGGTGGTGCTCCTGCTTGTTATATGATTGAGAAACATTTTCGGCGTTTTATAGTTGGACTAGATCCTAGGGATTTAAATCGTGCTTGGGACCAGATGTTTAGGGCAAGTATGTATTATGGTGGCAAAGGGTTACCAATGTGGGCAATTAGTGCAGTTGATTTAGCTCTATGGGATCTTCTTGGAGTGCTAAGACAAGAGCCTGTATATAAAATGATTGGTGGCGCTGTTCGTGAAGAAATTGAGCTTTATTGTACTGGAATTCGTCCTGATGTTGCTAAAGAAGCTGGGTTTATAGGAGGGAAAATGCCTCTACCCTATGCGCCAGTTGATCGTCATGAAGGTTTAAAAGCTAATGTGGAGTATTTCCAAGAAATGCGTAATAAAGTTGGTCCTGATTTTTGGCTTATGGCAGATTGCTGGATGTCACTTGATGTACCTTATGCTGTTGAATTGGCTAATGCTCTTCGTGAGGTTAATTTATATTGGATGGAGGAAGCTTTACATCCTGGAGATATAGAGGGACATAAATTGCTTAAGGAGAGAGTGCCTTGGATGCGCTGGACTTCAGGTGAACACGAATACACCCGCTACGGATTTCGAAAAATGATAGAAACCCGTTCTATTGATATCCTTCAACCCGATGTCATGTGGTGCGGTGGTTTAACTGAACTGCTTAGAATTTCAGCTATGGCCGCTGCCTATGATATTCCGGTGATTCCCCATGGAAGTGGAGCCTATAGCTATCACTTTGTGATTACACAACCTCACTGTCCATTCTGTGAGTATTTAAATTCTAGCCCTGAATGTTTAGATTTTCCCTTGGTCTTTGGAAATATGTTTGAAAATGAACTTGCACCTGTCAATGGAAGAATTAAATTAAACGACGAGCCAGGATTTGGAATGAAGTTGAATCGTAAAGATTTAAAAATGAGTAGAATATTTCCTTCAAAAAAATGATATAAAAAACAAACCAGTCTATTTATAACTAATTTAATGGAGAATAAAAATGAGTACAAATAACCAAAAAAATAAAACTATTGAGATTTGGGATTCTCACTTTCATGTATGGGATATCTCAGAAAATACAACCTCTGGACACGACGCAAGTCAGTTATTTGCTCCTAACGATAACCCAATTTATTCTATGGAGTCATACAGCAAAGATATAAGCTTGGCAGGTAGTCATTTTAGACATATTGGAGGTGCTTTTTGTGAAGCAGTTAGTGCTTGCCATGTTGGAACTAGTGGTGATGAGTATATTTCAGCATGCTTAGCTGAAACAAGTTATGCATCAAAGGAGTTGAGTGCCGCTAAAAGTAACAATATTATTATTTCTACCGCACCTCTCGAGGATGTTAATATTGGAAAAATTCTTACCCAGCTAGCTGAAAATCCCCTTGTTCGAGGAGTTAGACAAATCCTTAACTTTGAGCCGCCATGGCCAAGAAATAAACAGCTTGGTGATTTACTTTGTGACCCAAAGTGGCAACAAGGATATGCTGAGTTGAAAAATTTCTCTATGTCTTGGGATCTTCAAATCAACCCGAATCAGTTTCAGGATGCCGCACGTGTAATCGAAAAAAATCCTGAAACACCGGTTATTATTGGACATCTTGGCACACCTACCCTTAATGATATAACTGAGAAAAAAGATGTCTACTGGGATGGTTTAAAGGCATTGTCAGATCTAGATAATGTTTTTATGAAAATTTCAATGCTCGCCTATACCGACCCAGAGTGGGAAACAAACCCATTGATTAAAGATACTGTTCTAAGGGTAATTGACTTGTTTGGTGTAGACCGCTGTCAATTTGCCTCTAATCTCCCAGTTGAAAATCTTTGGGGCTGGGATGCTAAACGAATATATGCAGGATTTTTAGGCCTAGTTGATAATCAATTTAGCCATGAAGATCAGCAAAAGCTATTTGCTGATAATGCTAAAAAAGTTTATAAAGCTTAAATGCCTAGTGAAATTTTAAATAAGAATAACATGGAGTAAAATATGAAAAGAATTTATGATTTTAGTCGTAAACCAGCTCATCGTAATTACACAGTATATGATCTGAAATCTCTAAAGAGTTCTCCTAAAAAGCTAACCATGACAAATCCTGCTAATATCGATGAAGCTAAGGCTTGTGTTGAGGCAGGTATTGATTTATTTGTGTTAGGTAATAAAGAGATTGAAGGTTTTCGCGAAGTCGCTCCAACACACTTTATGGGGGCTGCAAGCATCTTTGCACAATTTGGCTCTAAAGCTGAAATTATAGATGATGCTTTTGACAAAATGCGCCGTGGAGCAGATATGTATTATACTTTACGCTCTTTTGATGTAATGGAATCTCTTGTAAATGAAGGTATTCCAGTTCAAAGTCATATTGGCTTAATTCCTACTTTTAGCCACTATTGTGGTGGGCTCAGAGGATGGGGTCGAACTGCAGAAGAGGCAATGAAAATTTTTGAAACAATTAAACGTATGGAGGATGTTGGTGTTTTTGCTGTCGAAGCTGAATGTATTGCTGAAGAAGTGCTTGAGGCAATTAACTTAAAGACATCTATTGTAACTTTTTCACTAGGTTCGGGCAGTTCTGGTGATGTTATTATGTCTTTTGTAGCAGATATTTGTGGTCAAGATAGTGAAGAAGAAAAGCCTCCTAAGCATGCTCATGCATTTGGCAATGTTGGTAAACTTCAAAAACAAGTTCATAAAGAAAGAGTTTCAGCTTTGAGTGCCTTTAACTCTGAGGTTAAAAAAAACAATTTTCCTTACCCAGAAACTAATATTTCTATGTATCCTAGCGAAAGTGAAAAATTTATGGATTTAATCGAAAAATGGACACCAATTCATCAATAGAAACAAGCAAGCTTAATTGAAATATTACCAATCAATTAATTGTTTAAAAAATACTAAATATAGGAAAAATAAATGAAATTACTTAGATATGGAGAGCCTGGAAAAGAAAAGCCTGGACTTTTAGATGAAAATGGAGTTATTCGTGATTTATCTGGACATGTCCATGATATATCAGCAGAAACTCTAAATCCTGAGAATATTGCAAAGCTAAAAAAAATTGATTATAGAGTTCTTCCAGAAGTTTCAGGAAATATGCGTCTTGGTCCTTGCGTTGGCCAAGTTGGTAATTTTATTTGTATTGGCTTAAATTATTCTGATCATGCTAAAGAATCAGGGATGGAAGTACCATCAGAGCCAGTTATTTTCTCTAAAGTTACCAGTGCAATATCAGGACCAGATGATGATGTTATTATTCCTAGAAATGCAGTAAAAACTGACTGGGAAGTTGAGCTTGGAGTTGTTATTGGAAAAACTGCTAAGTATGTTGATGAAAAAACAGCACTTGATCATGTAGCAGGATACTGTGTAATTAATGACCTTTCTGAACGAGAATTTCAGCTTGAACGATCTGGACAATGGATTAAAGGTAAGAGTTGTGATACTTTTGGTCCAATAGGGCCATGGCTTGTAACTTCTGACGAAATTGAAGATCCTCAAAATTTAGACATCTGGTTAGAAGTTGATGGAAAACGATATCAAAATGGAAATACTCGAACAATGATCTTTGGAGTTGTGTATCTTATTCATTATTTGAGTCAATATTTCACTCTTCAGCCTGGAGATATTATTTCTACTGGAACACCACCTGGAGTTGGTCTTGGTCAAAAACCAAATCCAATTTATCTACGTTCTGGACAAAAAATGCAACTTGGTATTGAAAAATTAGGTGTTCAAAATCAACTCACTATTGATGAAGTTTAATTAATAAGGATAAACTCTTATGACAAAGATTAAATCAGTTAGAACTCGAGTTTGGAGTTGGAAGGGTCCAACTGTTCCACCGATAGGAAATATATGTACTAACGCATCAGATGTACTTTGGGAAAAGGAAGAAGGATTGAAGTCTTTTCGTTTTCATCAATGGTTGACTTGTGAGATTGAGACAGAAGATGGCACCATTGGAATAGGTAATGCAGCTCTTGCACCAACGGTTGTAAAGAAAGCCATTGATGATTGGTTTGCACCTATGGTAATTGGTGAGGATCCATTTGACTATGCCTATATTTGGGAAAAAATGTATCGCCGTACCCATACTTGGGGACGTAAGGGTGTTGGAATGATAGCAATTTCAGCTATCGACCTTGCTATCTGGGATTTAATGGGTAAGCTTACTAAAAAACCAGTTTTTAAACTCCTTGGTGGACGAACTAAAGATAAGATACCGGTTTATTATTCCAAACTATATTCTGGGTCAATTGAATCTATGCAGAAAGAAGCCGAAGAAGAAAAAAAGCATGGATATCAAGGCTTTAAAGCAAGAGCAGGTTTTGGGCCAAAAGATGGTATGAAAGGAATTCGTGAAAACATCAAGCGCATAGAGGCACTGCGTGAAGTCCTTGGCTATGATGTTGATTTAATGCTTGATTGTTACATGGGATGGAATTTAGATTATTCCAAACGCATATTACCTATGCTGGAAAAGTTTGAAATGCGTTGGT
>DUAO01000113.1:0-5489 GCA_012960805.1 Flavobacteriales bacterium
CAATATATCCTTTTTGGGCTAGCATTTGATACCAGTAATAGTTTGTCCACCCAAAAGAGTTAGTTACTTGCTGTGATCCAGGCCCACCATATAAAAACATATAAAGAGGATATTCTTTGTTCTCGTCAAAATTAGGTGGTTTTATCATCCAAGCATTTAATTCTGCATCTTCAGTTTTGATAGTGAAAAATTCTTTTTCTGTAAGATTGAAGTCTTCCATTTTTGAATTGAAATCCACATTATCTTCTAGGGCTTTTAATTCAGTTCCATCAGAATTGTGTAAAGTAAATTTTGGAGCAGAGTTAGCAGTTGAAACCGAATTCATGTAATATTTTAATCCATTGCTGAATGAAGTAGAGTTTGTTCCAGTTTCAGTATTCAACTTTCTTTTTTCACCATTTTCTAAATTTTGAACATAGAGTGAGCGATTGATTGATCCCTCTTCTGTTGAGGAGTAATAGATTTCCATTTTGTCAGAATCCACACCATGAAAATCAGTTACTTCCCAGATTCCATTAGTAACTTGAATTTCTGAACCATCAAAATCTTTGATGTAAATATGATTAAAACCACTTTTTTCAGAAGTCCAAATGAAGTTGTTTTCTGGTAAAAAAGTAAGATTGTCATGGATATCAATATAGTATTTATCAGTTTCGGTAAACAATACTGTGTTAGTCCCATCATCTGCATTTGCAAGAATAAAATCTAATTCATTTTGGTGACGATTCATACCGTAAAGCGCTAATACTTTTGGATTGTTTGTCCACTTGATTCTTGGAAAGTATTCGTAATCCTTTTCTGTATAGATGAAAGTGCTTTTGTTTTCTTTCAAGTTGTAAGTATAAATTTTTACAACTGAATTGTCTTCTCCTGCTTTTGGGTATTTAAATACTTCTTGGGTAGGGTATAAGCCTCCTTTAAATAAATCCATTGAGAATTCTTTTACATGAGTTTCGTCAAATTTGTAATAAGCTAAATAATCTCCATCTTTTGACCATTCAAATGAACGGACTAAAGCAAATTCCTCCTCATAAACCCAATCAGAAGCACCATTAATAATATGATTCTTTTTTCCATCAGCTGTAACTTGAGTAATCTTTTCATTTCTGATATTTTTAATATAAAGATTATTATCAAAAACATAAGCTACTTTCTCTCCATTTGGTGAAAATGTTGCATACATCACTTTATCATCTGATAGCTTTTTAAGTTTATCTGTAAAAACATTATATATATAGTAAACGGACCTTGAAGAATGGCGGTAAATTTTCTCTGTTTCTGTGCTTAATAATAATTGTTTTTCATCATCAGAAAAAGTATAATCGTTAATTTTTGGAATATCGCAATCAGCACTTGAAAAAAGTGTACGAACCTTTTTTCCATCTTTAAATTGATGCTTTATAATTTCTTGTCCATCTTCAGTTCTTTCCATAGTAGAATAATGCTCGCCATCATTCATGGAATTGAATCCTCCAATATATGATGGGTAAAAAGTGTAATTCTGCCATAAATCATCAAGAGTAATATCTCTTTTTTGAGCAAAAATTGTAGTGATAATTAATATTGCTAGTAAAAGTGTTAGTAATTTTTTCATTTTGAATTGTAAGTTTAAATTAGCTGTGGCGAATCTAATTAAATTTGTGATGTGGAATACAAGAAGATAAATATTGATGATTTAGCAGTTTTAAAAGAAATTGTTGGTGTTGATTTTGTTTTTTCAGATGAAGAAAAATTACTGGAATATAGTAGTGATGAAACAGAGGATTTATCTTTTCCACCAGAAGTAGTATTGAAACCTAGTAAAACGAAAGAAATTGCAGAGGTTTTAAAGTATTGCAATTCAAATAATATTCCTGTTACCCCTTGTGGAGCTCGTACAGGATTGAGTGGTGGAAGCTTGCCTATTTTTGGTGGGGTTGCCCTTAGTGTTGAACGCTTAAATACTATCCTAGAAATTGATGAAAGAAACCTGCAGGCTACAGTAGAGCCTGGAGTTATCAATCAAATATTCAGAGATGCAGTGGCTGAAAAAGGATTGTTTTATCCGCCAGACCCTTCTAGTAAAGGAAGTTGTTTTTTAGGAGGAAACTTAGCCGAAAATGCGGGTGGACCTAAAGCAGTAAAATATGGCGTAACTAAGGATTATGTACTGAACTTAGAAGTGGTGTTACCAACAGGAGAAATAATTTGGACAGGAGCAAATGTGCTTAAAAATGCTACTGGCTATGATTTGACTTCCTTAATGATAGGAAGTGAAGGGACACTTGGAATTATTACAAAAATTGTTTTCAAACTTATTCCTTTGCCAACAAAAGACATAACTATGTTGGTTCCTTTTAGTTCGGCTGAAAAAGCTTGTGAAGCAGTTTCTGCTGTTTTTCGTGCAGGAATTACACCCTCAGCTTTGGAATTTATTGAGCGTGATGCAATTGATTGGACTTTGAAATATACGGATGTAAAGCTTCAAATTGATACTGATGTACAAGCACACCTTTTAGTTGAGGTGGATGGAGATGATATGGATTTACTGTATAAAGATTGTGAGCGTATTTTTAAAGTAATGGAAGTTTTTGAATGTGGCGAAATTCTGTTGGCAGATAGTGAAAGTCAGAAAAATAACATTTGGAAATTGCGTAGGGAAATTGCAGAGTCAGTAAAATCCAATTCTGTTTATAAAGAAGAAGATACAGTAGTGCCAAGGGCAGAATTAGCCAAATTATTAAAAGGAGTAAAAGCCATTGGTGAGGCTTATGGCTTTAAGTCTATTTGTTACGGACACGCAGGGGATGGTAATTTACATATTAATATCATAAAAGGGGAGATGTCAGCTAATGATTGGAATTATAAACTCCCTTTGGGTATCCGTGAAATTTTTGAGTTGACTAAAAATCTTGGAGGCACACTAAGTGGCGAACACGGGATTGGCCTTGTGCAAAAGGACTATATGGATATAGTATTTTCCAAAAAAGCATTACACTTGCAAAAAGGGATTAAACAATTATTTGATCCTAATCAGATATTAAATCCAGGTAAAATATTTGTTTAAAAATTAGTTACTCATGAATTTAAATTTTCAAAAAGGAATATTTTTTATCATAATCATTGTATTGTGTTTTCCATTTTCATGGATATCATCATTAATAGCTTTGGTTATAGGAATGCTATTTGCTATAATTTTAGGTAACCCTTATCAACAAGAAAGCGGAAAAATTACTAAGAAATTATTGCAAATTTCAATAATTGGGATTGGTTTTGGTACTAGTGCCATTAACGCTTTAGAAATAGGAGCCACATCTTTTGGGTTAATTTTTGGATTTATAATTCTTACCTTAATTACTGGATTATTGTTTGGTAGAATATTTAATATTGATACTAAAATTTCCCATCTAATTACATCAGGCACTGCTATATGTGGAGGTAGCGCAATTGTAGCTGTTTCCCCTGTCATTAAGGCAAATGAGAAACAAATGTCAGTTGCATTAGGTACAGTTTTTATTTTAAGTGCTTTAGCCTTATTTCTTTTTCCAATAGTAGGAGCATATTTTAATTTATCTGAGCAGCAATTTGGAATTTGGGCAGCTATAGCTATTCACGATACAAGTTCAGTATTAGGTGCTGCAGCTGATTATGGAGAACAAGCATTAGAAGTTGCAACTACAGTTAAATTAGGAAGAGTACTTTTTATAATACCATTAGTTTTTTTGGAAGCGTACTTTTTTAAAGGAAGTGATGCAAAATATTCTTTTCCTTATTTTATTGTACTTTTCTTAGTGGCTATGCTTATTAACTCAATTTTTCCTGGATATGCCGAAACATTCAGTTTTATTAAAATGTTAGCTAAAAAAGGATTGGTTATTACACTCTTTTTAATAGGAGCTAATCTATCTTTTAAAAATTTAAAAAGCGTTGGGGTAAAACCATTTGTACAAGGATTCTTGCTCTGGCTAATGATATCGATAAGTTCGCTTTTAGCGATTCTTCATCTATTTTAAAACAAGCCTTCTAAATTAAAATAAATATTAAACATTAATACTTTCGAATAGTTTTTAGAATCTACTACTCCTTCTTCGTAATTAAAGGGAAATAAAGTTGCAACCCTCCATTAAATCCAGGGAAGATTTTCTAATTATCTGAGTAAATCTAATTTCCCTTCATATTTAAAAATCTCCCCATAAATATCCTCAACAGCAATATAATATAAATAGACTCCTATTGACGCAATATTTCCCCCATCTCTTGTAGTTCCATTCCACCCTCTATTAATATCATCAGATTCAAAAACCACCTCCCCCCATCTATTATAAATTTGCATAGTGTAGTTTACTACCCCATAGCCATAGGGTTTGAATTCATCATTCAACCCATCTCCTGTTAAAGGAGTAAAAGCATTTGGAATATACAATGCATATTCATCAATTAATACATGCTTTGATATTGTGTCAATGCAATGATATTCTGTTTCAATACTTAAAAATACTCTATATAATCCTGTCTCATAGTAAGAATTCTTTACAATAGAATCATTTGCGTCATAAATAGGAGAGATTCCATCATAGTCAAAATCCCAATTCCAACTAAGTATGTCTTGCCAATAGGTGTTAGATATATCTATAAAAAAGAAAGGTTTATCAAGCTGATCGTAATACCTCCTATGTTCAGGGAAAGTATTAAAATCTGCTTCCGGACTTTTGATATTGTTTATAGTTATCGTTTTTGTTACTTTACATTGATTTGCATCAATTATTACAACCTCAACTATTCCCTCATATAGATTACTAACACAGGATGTGTCATGACCAGAACTCCATAAATATGTATAAGGTGATTGGCCTCCATAGGTATTAATGCTAACCATTCCTAACCCTCTTTCGCAAGTATCAGGAGTAGATATTAATGCTATATAAATAGAATCAGGCTGGAGAACTGAGAAGGTATTGGACCCTAAACAGTTATTCATATCATACACAACAACAGTATAATTACCAACTGGAAGATCAACTATATTTTGTGTACTTTCTCCATTACTCCATTGATATGTATACGGAGGAGTTCCTCCAATAACTATTAAATCAATTGTTCCAGTACTATATTCATAACAATCAATATTGTTAACTGTTGCGCTTAAGGTTATGGATTCAATTGTTAAATTTAAGGTAGCTACATTATCACATCCAGCTGCATTAGTAGTTATCCAGGTTGCTGTATTATTAGATGTAGTATAAGTATTTCCATCAAGCCATGTATAAGAATTACAAGCTGTTTGAGGATCTGTTGATGTAGTACTATTATTAACGGTAAGATTTAAGGTAGCTACATTATCACAGCCTGCTGCATTAGTAGTTATCCAAGTTGCCGTATTATTAGATGCAGTATAAGCAACCCCATCTACCCAAGTATACGAATCACAATGAACCCCTACATTATCTGTTGATGCAGTACTATTATTAACGGTAAGATTTAAGGTGGCTACATTATCACATCCTACCGAA
>DUAO01000113.1:5646-5902 GCA_012960805.1 Flavobacteriales bacterium
GCAACTATACTATCACATCCAGCTGCATTGGTAGTTATCCAGGTTGCTGTATTATTAGATGTAGTATAAGTATTTCCATTTATTAGCCAAGTATAAGTATCACAATAAGACCCTACATTATCTACTCCTATAAGTAGAGGCGGTTCACTAATAGTAATTGAAGAATTAAATACACAACCATTAGAATCGGTAATTGTATAAGGATATGTTCCAGCAGGCAGTAGAGAGGGAGTAGTAAATAAAGATACTCCACCAA
>DUAO01000113.1:5912-10252 GCA_012960805.1 Flavobacteriales bacterium
TTGAGAATAGCCCGCAGCATTTATTGTGTAATCAGGAATTCCTCCATTAATGGTTAGTGAAATACTTCCATCAGAATACCCAAAACAACTTATATTATTTTGTGATGTAGTGGTAGAAATAGCAGGTGGTTCGGTAATGGTAACGGAATCTGTTATAGTACAGCCATTTCCGTCAGTTATATCTATAGTGTAATTTCCAGCAGACAATCCGCTAACACTATCTGTTGTTAATCCATTTGACCAAATATATGTTGCGGTTATATTAGCAGCTGATATTACAATTGAATAATCTTCTGTAGCTCCAAACCAAGGCTGTATATATACTGGATTCGCCATAACCCCAACATCACAAGGTCCAATAGAATCGACAGGTATACTATTAAGAAATTGAGAAACAATTCTCATTCTTGTAGCTCCATAAGCACCAGAGAAAGGAACTGTAAAAGGTATTGTCGTTGTTGTTGAGGGAGGCCCAACAGGGATTGTTCCTATTTCCTCTCCAATATCAAAAAAATCTCCATCAATATTCCAATCAATATAGACTTTTCCTCCAGAGGGGTAATTATTTGAGCAATCTCCTAAAGTAACATCAATAGTGTAAGACTGCCCTGCGGTAATGTCAGCATATTGATTAGTATAATCCTCATATTGATCGCATGCTCCAGTCGTATTATTATCTATATCAACAGAATCTCCTATTAATTGTATATTGTCAATTGTAGAAGCGGTACTTGATCCTGGTGTAGACATGCAATAACTTAAAGTAGAAACAGTTCCAGCAGGAGTGGAAGACCCTTGCACTTGTACGTTTGCAGTACCATTATTAGATCCATTACAACTTACGTTTGTTGTGTTGACGGAAGATGTAAAAGCTCCGGGTTCATAAATAATTATACTGTCAGTAAAGGTACATGAATTTGTATCAGTTACTATATAGCTATAAGTTCCAGCACTTAATGCAGTATCATTATAGCCCCCCCAATTAGTAGTGTAGTTAGGTGTTCCTCCAGAAATTGTAAGTATTGCACTACCATCTGTAAAGCCATTACAAGATGCATTTGTAGTTGTAGATGTTGCAAAGGGCAAATCATTAACTGTTATATTTTGAGTAGTGCTATTACTACATCCATTAGTATCCGTATAGTTGTAAGTAATTGTATTATTTCCTAAGACATTAATATTGGGTGTAAATATATTTGTAGTCACTCCTATTCCTGAATAATTCCCTCCTGCTGGAGTAGCAACTGCTAAATTAATAGGAGCATTGTTACTACAAACATCATTTAATGCAGGGAAATTAAGAATAGGTGTAGGGTTGATATTTACCGTTAAAAAAGAAGTGTCAGCAGTGCAGGAAGATGTTCCTCCAACAACATAGGCATACGTACCACTTACCCAACTACTAGGATCAAAATTACTTCCAGTAGCTGCCCAAGTATTATTGTACCAAACACCTCCATTATCAGGGGTTCCTAATAATTGATTCCACATATTAAATGAGGAGTCAGTATCACAAAAAACAAGAGTATTATCGTTTCCAGCGTCCAAATTTGCTAAAACATATGTGATAATCACATAGCCATTATTATTATTTATTCCAGCTACACATGAACAACCCGCAGGAGTTAAACTTGAACCACCACCACCACCACCACCACCTAGAGAGCCAGAAGCAAAACAATCACTACCACCACCACCACCTCCATAGTAACCTCCACCGCCTCCTCCTCCTGGCCCAACATTATAACAAGGATCTGTTGCTCCATTCCCTCCATTCCCTAAAGAACCATTTCCTCCAAAATTTCCACTAGTAATCCATGGAGGGCCGCCATTACCACCATTATTTTGTGAACCCCCATCACCTCCAACGCCAAAAGGACTTGTGCCTATTGTTCCGGTACTACAACCTCCATTACCCCCATCAGCATCTGTATTTCCTCCACCCATTCCACCACCACCTGCCGCAATAATGATTCTATTATTTATTTGAAAAGGTGTTGTTCTGATGTCAGTTGCACCGCCACCACCACAACCTCCATTTGCAGAAGTATTAGCAGATGCACCCAAACCACCTCCATTATATCCTGCATTAGGACATGTGCCACTTCCACCAACAGTTATTTGTAATGTTTGCCCAGCTGTAACACTAATATTTCCTGTTAACAAAGCGCCATTCCCTCCATTGGCACCGCCTCCTTCCGCACCAGCTACACTTACTGTAATAGTTGTAACACAAGGAGGAATAACCCAATTTTGTGCACTTCCAGTATAATTAAAATTGACTGTTGTTGATTGAGAAAATACAACTATTGAAAAAAACATGAAAACAAACAAGAAATAATATTCCTTTCTTTTAACAATAGTATAATGAGGAAATTTAAACATATTTAGATCAGTCTAAAAACTAAAATAGTATATTTTTCAAATTTAATAAAAAAATATACAAAAGCAAGGCCCTATCTTTCTTTAGTTTCCTTTTTGAGCAAAAATAGTTTACTGATTTTCAAGTAAAATTACTTTTAAAATGTTATAATATTAAAGTAAACATTAAATCGTAATACATTTTTGTAATCTTTAAAGTCGATAACACCCTTTTCAGTAATTAATGGTAAATACAGTTGTAATCCACCTTTAAATCCAGCAACATCAAATCTTAAAGGAATAGCAAAACCACTTCCATATGCGAAGTCAGTTCCATTAGTACCCCATTCAGTATATATTGGAAGGAATTTAAATAAATTATAATCAACATATAAACTAGATAGCCATTGGCTTGAGTTTAAAGAATCATTAGTAAAATGTTTTAAACCACCTTCTCTTATAAAAATTTGTTGTTTGTAAGGCAAATTATGTGCTGAACTTTCACTTCTTGAAAATGCTCTTTCTGAGAACATATAATCATCAGAACCATTCCAGGCACTCATTTTTAACTTATATTTATCGTTTGAAGTATTTACAAATCCTAGATATGCTCTAACATTTAATTTCTTCTTTTGATTCAAATCCTTTCTTAAATACATTCTCACATTAGCTTTACTATACTCTTCTCCTTTTTCTATTCCGGCATGCAGAGAGTAGGGATTAAAAGTTCTAGCATTTGAATAAGTATATCTACTATTAATAAACCCGAGTGTTTCATTCTCTTTTTCTAAATACACATAAGATGCCGATAAATAATTATTAACCTTACTTCTTAATGATGGCTTTTGTAATTTAATATTTAATTGGGGCTTTATGCGTGTATATTCTTTATTGTAATCATACAGATATTGTTTTGCATCTATACTTAAAGTTAATTTGTGAAATCTAGAAGTTTGGCTATATTTTGTGTAAGCAAGATTCATTTCACCAGTTAAATCTTTAGTTCCCATGCTATATAGGGGTATTAATTTATAAGAAAAACCTCCTTTTGGAAGAAAATGATTATAAATTTTTAATCCAAAAGAATGCTTGTTATATATGTTGTAATTCATCATAGGATGAAAGAAAATTTGTGTTTTTTCAGGATGATACATACTACCTAGTATTTGTAGTTTTAGGGGTTCACATTGCCTAAACAATCCTTTTATTTTATAGATATTATTGTTTCTGTTTGTTTCTGGCATATCACCATTATAATCAATACGAACATGATCATAATCACCATTCAAATAACGAATTGTTTTTGTTCCTTCAAATCCTTCTATCCAAAGGGGAGTCATACTTTGCCCATCTTTTACCCCACTAATGATTATAGGCCCTGCAATTCCTCCTTTATTTTCTAGCGTGATGAGTAAATCTTTAGTTTCTTTTTTCACACCTACTATAGCATAATCCAACTGCTTGATTGTTCCAATTACATCCTCAAAAAACCAAGCTAAATTTTTACCACTTACTTCTTCAAAAACTGCTCTTAAATCTTTTGGCTGAGGGTGCTTGTAATGCCATCTTTTGAAATAAGTACGCATACATTTATCATATACATCTTCACCCAAATAAGCCATTAAATAGTCGAATACTACGGCTGTTTTGGAATAGACTATTCCGAAATAATTTGTTAAAGAAGTATAGTCAGCAGAATGCAGTTCTATTGGCTGATCTTTCCCTGTCCAAGCATTCATAAAATATATTATTTCTCCCGCTATTTGCTTATTAGTATAATCGTTTAGATCAAGAGCTTTTGTTATAAAAGGAGGAAGCTCGTCTAAGAACCTATTGAACTCAGGATATTTGCTGCGCATATATCGCAATTCGTTATGCGAGTTTATACCTTCATCCATCCAAGCATGATATCTCTCATTACTTCCTAACATGCCATAAAACCAATTATGCCCTACTTCATGCATAATTACTTCCTCTAA
>DUAO01000114.1 GCA_012960805.1 Flavobacteriales bacterium
GTTACATCATACATACATGAACCATCATCTGTTGTTGCTGCTGGATCATAATTATTTGCTGTTGCATCTGTACAACCAGGCACAACTGCAGATGCACATCCATTCCATGGAACGACATCTAATGTAAGGTCAGAAGCAATAACTTCTACTTCTCGATTTACAAATACATTTCCTAATGAGTCAATTGTTGTAAGCACACAAGATAAACTTGAATCTAAAGATTCCTGAATATTCCAGTTATCTGCAGAAAACTTGAACTCATAAGATCCTGGTGCTAATAATGTAGTAAAATCCCAAACATTATCGCCATCAGCATCCGACATAGCCCAGCAATTACCACACCATCCATTAAATTCACCATTGACTTCCGGTGTTGTAAATCCAGATACGCCATTCATGTCAACTTGGAAAGTTACATTATAAGCCGAAGGAGCGCCTCCACAAGGACTGCATGACTCCCAACAAACAACTCCTAAAGTAGTGTCTCCACTAACATTTAGTGTTCTATTTGTATAGCCAGAATTTGTGACTGTACAAGAAGATCCAGAAAAAAGACTCTCTTGGATAGTCCAATTATCTGCAGCAAATTTAAATTCGTGTGCTGTATTTTTTAATACTTTGCCTGATACATCCCAGATATTATCTCCATCTGAGTCAGACATTGCCCAACAATTACCACACCAATTGTTAAATGTTCCATTAACTTCAGGCGTTGTAAAAGCTGCCGTGACATTATTCATGTCGACTTGGAATGTAACTGTTGCTGAATCTTGCTGAGCGCTTGCGCTTATTCCAAAACACAGAGTCAGAAAACTACAGACCAATAATTTTGTAAATTTTTTCATAATAACTTGTTTAATTGATTAATTGCCTTTAAAATTACTAAAAAATTATCTTAGTGTTACATTTACATTAACTTTTTTTTACTAGATAAAATTATAAAAAAATAGGTCTTAGTGTACTTTATACACTTTTAAAAAAATAGTGATTTTAAGTCTAAAAAAAATGGTAAGCGTGCAATAAACACTAAGTAAAAAGAAAAAGTTAACTTGATAACATTTTAATATGCAAAAATATAACAAAAAAAGCCAAATATCAAAAGCTTTTATTAGAAAAACCTCTTATAAAGATAAGGAATATTCTTCAGTAGATGATGAATAACTAGCCTTACTTAATAGTGCTGTTTTGCGATCAACACTATACATATATCTTATAAGATCAACTATCTTGTTTGAATACCCCCATTCGTTGTCATACCAACTCACAACCTTAAGAAAATGCTTATCTAACTGAATTCCTGCATTAGCATCAAATATAGAGGTTCTGCTATCAGTAAGAAAATCAGTAGACACTACCATGTCTTCAGTATATCCTAAAATACCTTTAAAATTTTCAGATAATGAAGCTTTCTTCATTGCCTCACAAACCTGCATATAGGTAGTTGGGTTATTTAGGTTTACTGTTAAATCTATAACGGAAACATTTGCCGTTGGAACTCTAAAAGCCATACCTGTTAATTTGCCCTCCATTGACGGCAAAACTCTAGCCACAGCTTTAGCTGCACCAGTTGAAGAAGGAATAATATTTTGATACGCTCCTCTGCCTCCTCTCCAATCCTTTTGAGAAGGACTGTCAACCGTTTTTTGAGTAGCAGTAACTGCATGAACTGTTGTCATTAAACCATTCTTAATACCAAAATTATCGTCTAGCACCTTAACTATTGGAGCTAGACAATTTGTTGTGCATGAAGCGTTAGAAACAATGTTCATATTTGAAGTATAATCTTTATGATTTACGCCCATAACAAACATTGGTGTACTATCTTTAGATGGAGCAGATATAATCACTTTTTTAGCTCCAGCTTTAAGATGTGACCCTGCTAAATCTTTAGTAAGAAATAAGCCAGTTGCGTCAATTATGTATTCAGCCTGTATTTCATTCCATTTTAATTCTTCAGGATTATTTTCAGAAGTTACTCTAATTCTGTAACCATCAACAACTAAAAAATTCCCATCAACTTCTA
Source organism: Flavobacteriales bacterium (assembly GCA_012960805.1). GTDB lineage: Bacteria > Bacteroidota > Bacteroidia > Flavobacteriales > BACL11 > UWMA-0277. Next base: position 2,024 of record DUAO01000114.1, read on the forward strand.
TGCTTTTATCAAATCTACCATGCGTTGAATCATATTTTAGTATGTATGCTAAATAATCAATATCAACCAAATCATTAATACCTACTACCTCAACATTCTTATTCGCAAGTGCAGCTCTAAACACTAATCTTCCTATTCTACCAAAGCCATTTATTCCTATTTTTATACTCATAATTATTATTTTATATCTTAATTTTTATTTTTTTTCTCTTATTATAGATGTGTCCGATTGTTCATCACCGGGATCAGATATTATTATACTTATCATTTATTCTTTTTTTCTTTTTTTATATTCTGCGATTTTTTTAACAAAAAATATAAAAGAAAAATATTCCTCCAAACAAACATCCTATAAAGAATCCTATTATAAAAAGCGTAAGACAGTTCATTTCTTATATTTTTAACGTTTGCAAAGTTAGTGTATTTATTACACTTACAAGAAATATTTAGAAGTTTTATTAATATGTGTATAAATTACACTATCTTTGTGGTCAAATTTTTTAATACTATGATTTTAATAGCTGATAGTGGTTCGACAAAATGTAGCTGGGCTTTATGCGATACGGATGGCAAGATTGTTACTCGACATCATACTATAGGATTTAATCCGTATTTCATTGATGAAAAAAATATTCTAAGGCATTTAGAAGAGTCTGATTTAGTAGAGTATAAAGACACTATTACAAATGTTGTTTTCTATGGAGCCGGCTGTTCATCAGAAGAAAAAAACATAGTAATATCAAACCCATTCAATCTATTTTTTAAAAATGCTGATGTAGTTATTAGACATGATATTGATGCAGCCTGCTACGCAATGTATACAGGAAAACCTAATATAACATGTATATTAGGTACGGGTTCAAATTCCTGTTTTTTTGATGGGAAAGAAATATCTGAACACGCTCCTTCTTTAGGATTTTTAGTAGGCGATGAAGGTTCTGGAAATTATTTTGGGAAAAAGGCGATAAATCTTTACTTTAATAAAATGCTACCTGATGATTTAAAATCTAGCTTTGAAACTAATTTTGAAACTAATTTGGCTACAATAAATGAGCGTATTTACAATAACAGTAGAGCAAATGTATATCTTGCAGAATTCTTTCCCTTTATATCAGAAAATAAAAACCACCCCTTAATTCAAGACCTTATTTATAAGGCTCTGGATGAATTTTTTAACATTCATGTTAGTTGTTTTAAAAATTATAAAGAGGTTGATATTAACTTTATTGGTTCTGTGGCGTACTACCTGTCAGATCAAATTCATGCTATAGCTAAAAAGTACAATTGCAAGGTTAATGATATTATTAAAAACCCTATTGACAACTTAGTAAGTTATCACTTTAAATATAGCTGCATCCCAAGCATTGAACAAAAAGCATCTATTCCAAACTAGTTAGAAAAAAGTTCGAAATACAGACCGTAAAGTTCGCCAGATCGGAATCTATCTCATTTTCCAAATTTATAATATTATCTTAGTGATTAACAAAAATAGCATTAGTACTTTTCCCTGTTTTTTCAAAAACCATTTCTACAGCTTTTCTGCCTTTATCTCCTAAGGAAATAGAATAATCGTTTACATATAGATTAATGTGAGCATCCAACACTTCTTTCTCCATCTCTTGAGCATGGTGCCGTACATAATCAGCAGAACTATTTGAATTTTCAAAAGCAAATTCCACGCTTCTTTTCAGTACTCTCTCTAGTTTTTGCTGAATTTCTAAGGGCAATGCTCTTTTTACAACAATTCCGCCCAAAGGGATAGGCAGCTGAGTTTCTTCCTCCCAAAATTCTCCTAAATCTTTTGCCTTTTCTAATCCCTTATCTTGATAAGTAAATCGATTTTCATGAATGATAAGTCCTGCATCTACTTTATTTGTCAGAATAGCCTCTTCAATGTCTGAAAAAAGGACTTCTATTTTATTTTTATATTCTGGAAGAGCTATACCAAGCAACATGTTTGATGTAGTGTGTTCTCCGGGAATTGCAATCTTACTTTCAGGGGTTAAAATTGTTTCTGGTTTTTTAATTAGCAGCGGCCCACAATTATTACCTAAAGCTGATCCGCTATCTAATAGTGCATAATCTTCTACGCAAAAAGTAAATGCATAATAAGATAATTTGGTAACATCCAGCTTCCCTTGAAAAGCCCATTTATTAAGTTTTTCAACATCTCCAAAAGTTACTTCAAATTTTAAGCCTTCTGTGTCAATTTTATGATGAACTAAGGCATCAAAAATGAAAGTATCATTTGGGCAAGTGGAAAATCCTAAAGTTAGTTTCATAAGTAATCAATAGTTTTCTCTACTTCAGTATTTAAATTTGAAATTGCTAAATCTAAATCCCAATTTTCTGTATTACGTTTTTCTACTTTATTAGAAATAGCTCTAATCTGAATACAAGGAATTTCAAACTGCTTACACACCATAAAACAAGCTGCACCCTCCATACTTTCCACATCTGGGTTTAACTTCCTAACAATTTCAGTAATTGTCTTCTCATTTCCATGAACAGTATTTACAGTAATTCCTTTTGCTTTATTAAGATTTGTTTTTTCATCAACCTTAAAAGAATTTTCAATTCTGAAATTAGTGAATTCCAAAAATCTATTCCCATCTTCATAACCAATTTCTGAAAAGATATCTTCCACAACCTCAACAACATCTCCTATTTTTATTTTATCAGAAAAAGAACCGGCAACCCCCATGTTTATCACTAAATCATAGGATCTTTTACTCAACCTCTTAGTTAAAGAAAAAGTAGTATTTACCATTCCTGCGCCAGTAATTATCACATCACAATTTTTAAATTTTTCTTCAATAATTTCTAATTTTGTAGCCACAACCAATAGTATCTTCATTTGGCAAATATACCAAAAGAAAAGGTGGTATATTTGCCCCATATTTATAAAAAGATGAGCGATACTTACAATAAACACCTAGCTAATAATATCAAATCCGTTTTATCTGAAATTGGCGAAAATCCTGATAGAGAAGGTCTTTTGAAGACTCCTGAACGTGTAGCAAAATCCATGGATTTTTTAACCAATGGCTACAAACAAAATCCTGCTGAAATTTTAAAATCCGCCATGTTTTCAGAAGATTATAGCCAGATGGTTTTAGTAAAAGATATTGAGCTATACTCCTTATGCGAGCACCACATGTTACCTTTTTTTGGAAAAGCACACATTGCCTATATCCCAAATGGGCGCATTGTGGGTTTAAGTAAAATACCAAAAATTGTAGATGTATTTGCCAGAAGATTACAAGTGCAAGAGCGATTGACGGACCAAATAAAAGATTGTTTGCAAGACGTATTAAACCCAAAAGGAGTGGCGGTTGTAATAGAAGCGCAACACCTTTGCATGCAAATGAGAGGCGTGCAAAAACAACATTCCTCAACTACAACCTCAGCTTTTTCCGGCATCTTTTTAAAAGATGAAAAAACGCGTTCCGAATTTATGAATTTGATAAAGTAAAACAGCCTAGTTATTAGTTACTCAAAACTATATTTTATATGAAAGCATATGTATTTCCTGGTCAAGGGGCCCAATTTCCTGGAATGGGAAAAAATCTTTATGAAACATCAGCACAAGCAAAACAATTATTTGATAAGGCAAACGAAATTTTAGGGTTCTCCATTACAAATATTATGTTTGGAGAAGATGCTGAAGCTCTACAAAAAACAAAAGTAACACAACCTGCTATCTTTTTACATTCTGTAATTTTAGCAAAAGTATTGGGAGCGTCTTTTATGCCAAAAATGGTTGCTGGACATTCCTTAGGCGAATTTTCAGCCTTAGTTGCTACTGGCTATTTATCTTTTGAAGATGGTTTAAAATTAGTTTCAAAAAGAGCTATAGCCATGCAAAAAGCATGCGAACAAAATCCTTCAACTATGGCTGCCGTTTTAGGATTAGAAAATGAAGTCGTAGAAAGAATTTGCGCAGAAATTGCAGAAGTTGTAGTGCCTGCAAATTACAATTGCCCTGGGCAATTGGTGATTTCTGGAAGCAACGAGGGAATTGATATTGCTTGCGCAAAACTTACTGAAGCTGGCGCCAGAAGAGCACTTAAACTTCCTGTTGGCGGTGCGTTTCATTCTCTACTTATGGAGCCTGCAAGAGCAGAATTAGAACAAGCCATTTACTCAACTAATTTCTTAGAAGGCAGTTGTCCTATCTACCAAAATGTAACGGCAAAACCTATTACTAATCCTAAAGAGATTAAGGAAAACTTAAAAAAGCAATTAACAGCACCCGTATTGTGGACACAAACAATGCAACAAATGATAGCTGATGGATTAACCTCAGTAACTGAAGTAGGTCCCGGAAGAATATTACAAGGTTTGTTTAATAAAGTAGACCGTCAACTTGAAACGCAAAGCGCAAGCTTATAAAGTAGGGTTCAATAGTTTTCCGCTATTTACCAAATCATGCCAATCTTTTTGAGTCTGACATTTTTCGTATAATGCTGCATGATTCATATTATGGCAATCTGTACCAACAAAACTCACTTGATTTTCAACAATTAGTCCTTTTGTTTTTTGCTGTATTTTAGGAGAATAATAGCCAATTAATGAAAGTAAATTAATTTGAAGAAGAACCCCTCTTGCTACTAATTCTTCATAATCCTTTTTTACATAATACTCATAGCGTTCTGGGTGTGCTAGTACTACTTTATAGCCTTCCATTTGTAGTTTAAAGATAATGTCAAATAAGTTGTTTGGCGCTTGCATAAATGAAAGTTCTACCAAAATATAATTATCCCCAAAAGTCAAGAATTTCTCCTTACCTATTTTTTGTTCAAAATCAAAATCAAGATAATATTCTGCTGCTGCTGAAATTTCCATATTGATATTTTGCCTTTTCAATTCTGCACGCACATCAGCAAGCCCTTCTAATATTATTTCAGAAGTATTTTTATAAAAATCACTCATCACATGTGGGCTAGTAATTACTTTTTTGTAGCCTAATTCCTGCATTTTTTTGATAAGAGAAATTGATGTTTCTAAATCAGGAGAGCCATCATCTATTGCTGGAATAAAATGGGAATGGATATCTGTTTTCAATACTGAAAAATCAAGAGGAGCGCAGGCCTCTTCTTTCTTTTTTGAAAACCATTTTAACATTAACTGTATTGTTGTTTGTAGTAATTTTGATAATCACCTGAAGTAATATTATCCATCCATTCTTTATTCCCTAAATACCAAGCAATAGTTTTTCCCAATCCTTCTTCAAATTGTAAAGACGGTTCCCATCCTAATTCATTTTTCAATTTATTGGCGTCAATAGCATAGCGTTTATCGTGCCCTGGTCGGTCTTTCACATAGGTGATAAGATTTTCAGCAGTTCCTGCATCATTTCCTAAAGCAATATCCATTTGCCTACATAATACTTTTATCAAATCAATATTTGTCCATTCGTTAAACCCACCAACATTATAGGTTTCTCCCGTTTTACCTTCATGATAAATTTTATCAATCGCAATGGCATGATCCACCACATACAGCCAATCACGCGTGAATTTTCCATCTCCATAAACAGGCAATGCTTTTCCATTTCTGATGTTATTTATAAAAAGGGGTAATAATTTTTCAGGAAACTGATTTGGTCCATAATTGTTGGAGCAATTTGAAATTACAAAAGGTATGCCATAAGTATTTCCATAAGCACGCACAAAATGATCAGAACTAGCCTTTGAAGATGAATATGGAGATTGAGGATCGTAGGATGTAGTTTCTAAAAATAGTCCTGTATCTCCTAAACTTCCATACACTTCATCCGTTGAAACATGGTAAAATAATTTCCCGTCCTCCTTTCCTTTCCATGCATCTTTAGTTGCATTCAACAGATTAACCGTTCCCACTACATTGGTCATAATAAACTCCATTGGATTTGTAATTGAGCGGTCAACATGACTTTCAGCTGCCAAATGCACTACTCCATCAAAATTATATTTTGAAAACAAATTCTTAATATAACTTTTATCTATTATATCGCCTTTTTCAAAAATATAATTAGCATTATTCTCAACGTCTCTAAGGTTTTCTAAATTCCCAGCATAGGTTAATTTATCCAAGTTTACTATTCTGTAATCAGGGTGCTTGTTTGCAAATAAGCGCACTACATGCGAGCCAATAAAACCAGCGCCTCCTGTTATTAAAATTGTTTTACTCATCTTTTGTTTTCCTTATTTGAAATTGGAAGCAAATATAGGCAATTATTAGCCAATGCTTTGCGTTTATTAGCCACTGAAAATGTATTTTTGCCTCAAATCTGATAACAAACTATGAGACCCTTAATAATCTTTTGTTTTATCTTGCTTGGCTTCACTTGTTTTTCGCAAAAAAATAAGCAAAGTGCTTTTGATTTTGGTTATACCCATCAATTACCAATTGGTAATTTGGCGGAACACTTTGGTGACAATTCAGCAATTGGTTTTTCTTTTATGCGGGAAAAAGAAAATAATGTTTTTTATGGGATTCAGGGAAATTATCTATTTAGCAACAATGTAAAAGATACTACAATTTTTGATAATATCACTACATCCACTGGAGCAATTATTGGAGCTGATGGACAATATGCAAATATCAATTTAATGGAAAGAGGATTTGATGCTCATTTATTTGTAGGCTATGCCCTGCATTTTAACGAACAAAATTTAAGTGGCTTTTATTTTTCAGGAGGATTAGGGTTTTTACAACATCAAATCTTTATTGATACCAAAAGCCAAAATGTTCCTCAGCTTGATGAAGATTATAAAAAAGGATACGACAGGCTAACAAATGGAATCAGCAGTAAATGGGAAGCGACTTATCGTTACTATGATAAAGGAGGAAGATTTCAAATGTATGCAGGAGTTAACATGACCTTAGCTTATACTAAAATACAAAGAGAATATCTGTTTGATAAAATGGAATACACTCCAAACACAAAAAGCTGGGACAAATTAGCAGGAGTTAAAATGGGAATAATTATCCCTATTCACCGAAAAAATGAAGAAGAATTTCATTATTACTAAATGAGCTTTTTATACAATATTAGCATTCAAATTTTTGTAATTGCAGCTCGTTTTTCTGCCTTATTTAACACCAAAGCAAAACTTTGGCACAAAGGCAGAAAACATATCTTTAAGCAATTATCAGAAGCTATAAAACAAGAACAAAATATTGTATGGTTCCATTGTGCATCACTTGGGGAATTTGAACAAGGGAAACCTATTATTGAGGCCTACAAAAAAAAATACTCTAAGCATAAAATACTTCTGACTTTCTTTTCACCTTCTGGATATGAAATCCGTAAAAATTACAAAGATGCTGATTGGGTATTTTACTTACCAGCTGACACTAAAGCAAATGCAAAAAGGTTCATCAGCATTGTAAAGCCCATAAAAGTAGTCTTTGTAAAATATGAGTTTTGGTTTAATTATATGAGCGAGCTTAAAAAGCAAAATATTCCTTTTTATAGTGTCTCTGCTGTCTTTCGAAAGGAACAAGTTTTTTTCAAATACAAATGGTTTGCAAAGCAACTTAATAATGTACGTCACTTTTTTATTCAGGACAAAAACTCAAAAGAATTATTAAAAAACATTGGCTTTTCCAACTGCACTGTTTCTGGCGATACCCGTTTTGATAGCGTTATTGCTAATACTCAAAACGCAATAAGCATTCCTTTAATTGAAGAATTTTCCAAAAACAAAACCACCATTATTTGTGGTAGCACTTGGCCTAAGGATGAAGCTCTTTTAGCAAAATATATTAAGAAAAATCCTAATTACAACTACATTATTGCTCCGCATGAGCTGCAGCATATTAGTGTATTACAAAAACAGACTAATGCTTTATTATTTTCAAAAGCAGACAACACAAATATCAGCAACAGCAATGTATTGATTATTGATAGCATTGGCATCCTATCTAATATCTTTCAGTATGGGAAGCTTGCTTATATTGGAGGGGGGTTTGGAGTTGGAATACACAATATTTTAGAAGCAGTTGCTTTTGGTTTACCTGTTATTTTTGGACCTAACTATCAAAAATTCAATGAGGCAACAGAATTGA
>DUAO01000115.1:0-30061 GCA_012960805.1 Flavobacteriales bacterium
AGTCACAATAAAACTTAATAGACAAGATATTACTGCAATTATTAAAGATTTTGAGAGACGCGAGTATAAGGTTAGTGCATCCTATAAAGAGGAAGAAGCTGATGGTGATTTTTTAGAAAGATATGAATCATTAATGCGATTTTTAAATCCCTAAAATGAAAACTCTTGTATTTTTAATTGTACTGTTATTTTTTACTCAAGTAGCAATGGCTCAAATTACCATTACTTCTATTACCTTAAACGGAAATCTTAAAACACAAAATGACATCATTTTAAGGGAGCTTTCTTTTGAAGAAAATAAAAGTTATAGTAATGATGATTTGACAAAAAGAATAGAGAAAAGCAAAGAAAATTTGGTCAATTTAAAGCTTTTTAATTTTGTTGAAATTAACAAAAATGAAATCCAGGGTTCTGCACAAATAACTGTTGATGTAATTGAAAGATGGTACATCTTACCTTATCCTATATTCGAAATTTCTGAACGCAACTTTAATGCTTGGTGGGAAGAATTTGCAGCCAATGATTATTCCGATTTTTCTCGTTTGAACTATGGCGTATTTTTAAATTGGGAAAATTTTAGAGGCCGAAATGAACTTATACAATTAAAAATACGAAAAGGATTTAAGGAGCATTATTTATTGGCGTATGATGTGCCTTATTTCAACAAAAATAAAACAATCGGCATCAATACAAGCTTGGGGTTTTTCAGAAGAAAAAAAACATATTACAATACTGACAATAATAGCTTAAAATACTTTGAAAGCGATAATTTTAATAGTATTGATTATGATTTAAACACTGAAATTGTATATCGAAATAATATTCATCAAAAACACAAGATAAAATTTACTTACCTTACATCAACTGTTTCTGATTCCATAATAATTCTTAACCCAAACTATTTAGGCAACAGCAACACAACTGCTGACTTGTTTAATATCAGCTATGTATTGGAGCATGAAAAACGGGATTACAGCATTTATCCACTACATGGTTATGCTCTTAGTTTTGAAATCAAAAAATATTTTTCATATTCAACTAATGTACATCATTCTGAATTACTAACTAAGGCCGAAAAACATATTGAGCTGTTCAATCGCCTTTATCTTGGAAGTAGCTTTAAAACAAAATATAGCACTAAAGGCAATCAGCCCTATTTCATACAAAAAGCTTTAGGATATGAGGATTATGTAAGGGGTTACGAATATTATGTAGTGGACGGACAAAGCTATTGGCTATCCAAAACAGCTATTAAGTGCGCGCTAATTGAAAAGACAAATTTTGAAATTCCCTATGTAAAAATGAAGCAATTTAAGAAATCTCATTATTCGCTTTACTTAGGTGTTTTTTCTGATTTAGGCTATGTTTTAAACGAACAACCTGAAAACACACTCAATAATTCTTTGTTGTGGGGAAAAGGAATTGCTCTTGATTATGTGACTTATTACGATAAATTATTAAGAATTGAGTACTCAATAAATCGATTAGGAGAAAAAGCAGTATTTTTGCACTTTTCAAGTCCATTTTGATAAAATACTAATATTATGACAATTGCAATTTTTGGAAGTCCTTATCCTGAGCATTTTAGCAAGTATATTCAGCATCTAATCAAAAAATTAGAAACCGAACACATCAATCTTATTGTTGAAGAAGAATTTAGTGTCTTTTTAGAAAACAATATCCGTTTTAACAAAAACATTGTCACCTTTAATAGTTACGAAACGTTAAAAAATAAGGCTAACTTCTTATTCAGCATTGGGGGAGACGGGACCTTGCTAAAGGCAGTTACTTATGTTCGAGATTCAAATATTCCTATTTTAGGAATAAACACGGGAAGACTAGGCTTTATTTCAAGTATATCGGCTGATCAAATTGATGAGGCAATAACTGATGTTTTAAAAGGAAATTATAAAATAAATGAGCGTATTTTATTAGAATTAAGCACGAGTAAGCAATTATTTAAAGACAAAAATTTTGCACTTAATGAAGTCGCTGTTTCAAAAAAAGATACTTCGTCAATGATACGAATTGACACCTATGTTGATGATGAATTCCTAAATACCTATTGGGCAGATGGTTTAGTGGTTTCTACTCCAACAGGTTCTACAGGATATTCATTAAGCTGTGGAGGTCCTATTATTACGCCAGGAACAGACAATATTATTATTACGCCAAATGCACCGCATAATTTAAATGTCCGTCCTATTGTTGTTGATGGCAATAGTGTAGTTAAATTAAAAGTTGAAGACAGAGAGCAATTAGCGCTTGTATCGTTAGATTCCCGCTCAAGGGCTTTTGACTCAGAAACAGAACTTATCATTAAAAAAGCTAGTTTTAAAACTAAACTTGTACAACCACAAAATAATTCTTTTATTTCCACAATAAGACATAAATTAATGTGGGGATTAGATAAAAGAAGCTAAGAATCTCTCCTTAAACACTCAGAATAAGTATATTTGCAAATTATTGATAAATCATGATTATGAAAAGCTATATTTTATCTATTCAAAATATTAAATCACTACTTATTCTAATTGTTTTTTTTGCATCTAGTTTTGTCGGAAAAGCTCAGCAATTTACCCCTAATACTGAAATTGGTTTTATTGGTGGAGCTTCTTACTATTTAGGAGATTTAAACACGACTCATTTTAATAACATTCTTCCGTGTGGCGGTTTAGTAATAAGAAAAAATATTGATAGACGTTTTTCCTACAAAGCTGAGTTGCTTTATTTAAACCTAACTTCTGATGATAGAAATAATTCTACTGACACTATTGCTATTAACAGAGGCCTGCACTTTAAATCACCTGTCTATGAACTTTCAGGGCAAATAGAATTTAACTTCTTACCTTATGAACCAGGTAATGCGCTCTACACTTGGACTCCATTTGTTTATACCGGAGTATCTCTTTTTCATTTTAACCCTCAAGCTGAAAATAAAAACGGAGAATGGGTGGATTTACAAGAATTAAGCACTGAAGGACAAGGAACATCTAGTTTTCCAGACAGAAGCAAATATGCTTTAGCACAATTTGCAATACCTATGGGTGGTGGACTTAAAGTTGCAGTCAATCCTTCTTTTAACATTATTTTTGAATATGGAGTTCGTAAAACATTCACGGATTATTTGGATGATGTGAGTAAAACTTATCCAGGGAAAGAGGTCCTACTTCCTGAATATGGGATTTCCTCTAGTGAAATGTCAGATCCAACTGGCACGCATGTGCATGGTGATCAAAGAGGCGACCCTAATAAAAATGATTGGTATTCATTTGCGGGGATTACGCTTTCCTTCAAATTAAACAACAATACTAAAGATTGCGATTACTAAATTCTATTTTAGCACAACACAATGGAAGGAATAGATAGAAATAACTTACCCCAACATATTGCTATTATCATGGATGGTAACGGAAGATGGGCAAAAACAAAAGGAAAGCTTAGGCTTTTTGGCCATCAAAATGGTGTAAAAGCAGTGCGCGACACTGTTAAGGGGGCTGCTGAGATTGGCATTAAATATCTCACGCTTTATGCCTTTTCAACTGAAAACTGGACCCGACCTGAAAAAGAAATAAATGCATTAATGACACTTTTGGTTTCAGCAATTAATAAAGAAACCAAAACCTTAATGGACAACAATATTCGATTAAGTGCTATTGGTGATATTAAAAAATTACCTACAAAAGCCCAAAAGGAATTGCAGGAAGCAATAGAAAAAACGGAAGAGAATACTCGAATGACATTGGTCTTAGCCTTAAGTTATAGCAGTAGATGGGAGATTTTAAATGCTGTACAAAACATCATTAAAGATAAGAAAAAAGCTGGAGAGATAAATGAAACTTCTTTTCAGCAATATCTTACAACAAAAAGCGTTCCTGACCCTGAATTACTAATCAGAACAAGTGGTGAATATAGAATAAGTAATTTCCTTTTATGGCAAATTGCATATTCCGAGCTCTATTTTACTGAAACCCTTTGGCCTGATTTCAGAAGAGCTGATTTATATAAAGCACTATTAAATTATCAAAATAGAGAAAGAAGATTTGGAAAAACAACAGAGCAATTGCAAAAATAGAATTTTGAAAAAATTTGCACTTTTATTATTATCCTTGATTAACATAAGCCTTGTCGCTCAAACGATTGAAGAGGTAGATTATTCTACTCCAAAAAGCTATGAAATTGGAGGAATTATGGTAAATGGTGCTGACAATTTAAATAATAGTACTTTAATTGCTATATCAGGATTAACAGTAGGAGAAACTATTAAGATTCCTAGTGATAACATAAGTATAGCTATCACAAAACTTTGGAAAGAAGGATTATTTGCTGACATAAACATTACAATAGATAAGATTGTTGAAAATACAGTCTTCCTTAATATTAATCTGAAAGAAAATAGTCGTTTATCAAAATTTAAATTTAAAGGAAAGATTAGCAAGTCTGACATTAGCACTTTAAAGGAAGATTTGAAATTGATGAGAGGAAAAATACTTACTCAAAACATAATCAACAATAGTGTTAGCTTGATTAAAACTTACTACATCAACAAAGGGTTTTTGAATGTGGCTGTAGGCTATTTAACAACCATTGACACCTCTGCAATTAATTCTGAAAACCTTATTTTTAACATCAATAAAGGTAAAAAAATTAAGATTAAAGAAATAAAAATAATTGGCAGAGATAAAATTGCAAATACAAATAAAACATTCTTTAGCCGACAAGATACTGTATTTGCTATAAGCGACAGAAAAGTAAAGAAAAGCATGAAAGATACAAAAGTCAAAAATTGGTGGCGTATCTTTAAAGTTTCTAAATTTATTGACAAGAATTATACTGAAGATAAAGAGAGTCTCATTGCAAAATACAATGAAGTGGGGTATCGTGATGCGCGTATTACCAAAGATACCACTTACCTTAATAATGATAATACCTTAAGTATTGAAATAACTATTGAAGAAGGCGAACCTTATAAATTTGGTAAAATTAGTTTTACTGGAAACCAAGTATATACTAGTGACAAATTAAGCCAACAATTAGGGATTAAAGAAGGTGATGTATTTGATCAATCCATTTTAGACGCTCGTTTGTTTGGCAGTCCTGAAGGAACTGACATTAGTTCGCTTTATTTGGATGATGGTTATTTATTTTTTAATGCAACACCTATTGAGGTTGCTGTAAATAATAAAAATATTGATCTTGAAATCAGAATTTATGAAGGGAAACAAGCGCGAGTAAATAAAGTTATGATTAAAGGAAATACAAAAACTAACGATCATGTAATTATGCGTGAAATCCGGACTCGTCCAGGGGATTTATTTAAGCGTTCTGACATTATGCGTTCGCAAAGAGAGCTTTCGCAAATGCCATTTTTTGACCCTGAAGCATTTGACGTAAAAGTAGAGCCGGACCCTGGCAGAAATGAAGTAGATATTACTTATGTATTGGCAGAAAAATCATCCGATCAAATACAATTACAAGGGGGATGGGGGGCAAACAGAATTGTCGGTTCACTAAGTTTATCTTTCAATAATTTCTCTACTAGAAATATATTTAAAGGCGAAAGATGGAGTCCACTTCCTTCAGGAGATGGGCAAAGGATTTCATTAAGCGCATCCTCTAACGGAGCATATTATCAAAACTATAATATCTCATTTACTGAGCCATGGCTTGGAGGTAAAAAACCAAATGCATTATCGGTATCTCTTTACAAATCAGTATCTTCAAACGGACAGGAAGGAGATAACAGAGAAGCAATTGAAATAACAGGATTAACGGTAGGATTAGGAAAACGATTGAAATACCCTGATGATTATTTTACTATCTATAACGGAATTAATTTCCAACAATATAAATTAATTAACTCTCAATCCTTCTTTACTTTTAAGGATGGTTATTCTAACAATGTAAATTACAATATCCGCCTAGGAAGAAATTCTGTTGACCAATTAATTTACCCAAGAAGAGGTTCTAATTTTTCCTTAAGCTTAAAAGCAACACCACCATACACATTGTTTGATGGGGTTGATGATTATAGTACTTTAAATGATCAAGAAAAATACAAATGGATTGAATACTATAAATGGCAATTTAAATCCTCATGGTTCTCAGCATTTACTGATAAGTTAGTATTAGCTACGCGAATAGAAATGGGATTATTAGGAGCCTACAACAATAATCTAGGAATTGCCCCATTTGAAAGATTCTATGTGGGTGGGGATGGTTTGTCAGGTATGGGGATGGTGTATGACGGAAGAGAATTAATCTCGCTAAGAGGATATAGCAATAATTCAATTTCCCCGCAAACTGGCGCAACAATTTATAACAAATACACTACGGAACTTAGATACGCTTTAAGTTTAAATCCAAGCTCTACCATTTATGCTTTAGGATTCTTAGAAGCTGGAAATGCTTGGGATAATTTTGATAACTTTAACCCGTTTGGTGTAAAACGATCAGCAGGAATTGGGGTTAGAATCATGTTGCCAATGATAGGAATGATGGGGCTTGATTATGGATGGGGGCTTGATGATATTCCTGGAAAACCCAATGCAAATGGAGGTCAATTCCATTTCTCAATGGGTCAACAATTTTAATTATATTTGTAACCTAAAAAAAATTAAAGATGGATAAAATACTTTTAATATTAGCGGTTAGTTTTTTAGCAACAACAACACAAGCACAAAAATTTGCCTATGTGGATACAGATTATATTTTAAATAAAATTCCGGAATTCAACCAAGCACAAGATAAATTAGATGCTTTATCTGCTGATTGGCAAAAAGAAATAGAAAATAAATATGCTGATGTTGATCAAATGTATCGTAGCTATCAGCAGGAGCAAGTGTTATTAACTGATGAGATGAAGATAAAAAGAGAAGAGGCGATCATCAAAAAAGAAAAAAGCGCAAAAGATTTACAACAAAAATATTTTGGCCCAGAAGGAGAATTATACATCAAACGACAAGAACTTATAAAGCCAATACAGGACAAAATATATGATGCAATTCAGCAATTAGCAGCTAACAGTAAATACGCAATTGTTTTTGATAGCTCAAGCGATTTAATCATGCTTTACAAAAACAATAACCTTGACAAATCAGACAAGGTATTGGATTTACTAGGATACTAAAACATATAAATTAAACAATAACAACAAAATGAAAAAAATTACCTTTTTAGTGCTTTTAAGTGCACTTACTTTAAGTACAATAGCTCAAAATAAATTTGGATATATTGACTCGCAAGAATTATTAATGTTGATGCCTGAACGCAAAACAGCAGAAACCAATGTGCAAAACTTTGCAAAAAGTTTGGAGGCTCAGCTAGGCTCAATGACCGCTGAATATCAACAAAGCGTACAAGAATATCAAGCTAATGAAGCGACTTATACTGATTTAGTAAAACAAGATAAGGTTGCGGAAATTACTGGATTAGAACAAAGAATTCAAAACTTTCAACAAAATGCACAACAATCCTTACAAACAAAGGAGCAGGAATTGCTAGAGCCAATTCTGGCAAAAGCAAGAAAAGCCATTGAAGATGTCGCTAATGAAGGAGATTATACTTATATCTTTGATAAAAGCATTGGGTCAATTCTTTATGCTAAAGACAGTGAAAATGTACTTAATTTAGTAAGAAAGAAATTAGGACTATAACGTAATATTATTAGCACTAAAAAAAGCATCTTTATAAGGTGCTTTTTTTATATCTTTATCTCATGCAAAATAATCCTATTGGCATTTTTGATTCTGGAATTGGTGGGCTTACTATAGCTCATGCATTGAAAGAAGAATTACCAAATGAGAATATCATCTATTTTGGGGATACCGAGCACCTTCCTTATGGGGAGAAATCTGAAACAGCCATTCAAAATTTTAGCAAAAGAATTACCCAATTTCTAATAGAAAAGAAGTGCAAAGCCGTAGTTATTGCTTGTAATAGCGCATCCTCAATTGCCTTACAATCTGTAAAAGAAATGGCAAAAAATATTCCTGTATTTAATGTAATTACGCCAGTAGTTACTAAGGTGGCGCAACAGTGTTCAGAATTTAATATTGGAGTAATTGGGACAAAAACAACGATACAATCTAATATTTATGAAAGGGAGATAAAAGCTATTTGTCCAATAGCTAAAGTTTCATCATTAGCCACTCCACTACTCGCCCCAATGATTGAGGAAGGTTTTATCAATGAAAATATTAGTCATACAGTAATTGCTAATTATTTGTCCAATAAAAAATTAGCTAATATTGACCATTTGATACTTGCCTGTACGCATTACCCCTTAATTCATCAAGAAATTAAAGATTACTATAAAAATAAAGTAGTTGTAATTGACTCAGCAAATACTGTAGCTGAACACATTGCCAAGCAACTTAAAACAGTTAATTTATTAAATAATAGTGCAAAAACTGAATATCATTTTTATGTTTCAAACTATACAAAATCCTTTGAAAAAAGCGCTAAATTCTTTTTTAGAGAAGACCTAAAACTAGAAGAAATAAATCTTTGGGGTTAAATTATTATATTTGAAAAATGAAAAGGTTAATTCTTTTACCTTTTAGACTTTTTATCAATGCCATACTATAGTTTGTTTGTATTTTTGCGCAAAAGCAAACATTATGAATTATAGTATTTATGCCGAAAGCACTCCAAATCCGGAAGTGATGAAATTTGTTGCCAACCGTCTGTTGGTGGATAAAAGCATTGAAATTACTAAGGCTGAACAAGCGCAGGACATCTCTATTGCTAAAGCCTTATTTAATTTTCCGTTTGTTAAAAGTCTGTACCTAAGTTCAAACTTTATATCCATAGCCAAGACAGAAAATGTGCAATGGGATAATATTGCTATGCAATTACGAATCTTTATTGCTGATCACTTGAATGAGGAGGGATTGAAAAATTATACTGAACATATCTCGGAAGAAGAAATAATTACAGCAGAAGTAAAAAAAGAAGCGACTACAGAAAAAATTGACTTTACTGATAAAGAAAAAGCAATTATTGATCTGTTGAATGAATATATAAAACCAGCTGTTGAAGCAGATGGTGGAGCTATTACCCTACATTCTTATAAAGGAGATGTAGTAACGGTTAATCTAAAAGGGGCTTGTAGTGGATGTCCGTCATCAACAAGCACTTTGAAAGGAGGGATTGAAAGTTTATTGAATCAAAAAATTGATCCTAATATTGTAGTGAGGGCAAATGAAGAGTAAACTCATTTTTGCCCTGTTTTTTTTATTAGCTTTAGAGGTCAGATCTCAAGTTATTAAAACTACTTTTGGGTTGCAATACAAACCAATCATCCCTGCTGCTTATTTTAATTCTACTGAAGTAATTAAAACCTCTGGTTCTTATGATTTTAACTTAAGTCCTAAATATAGCCACTCATTTGGGATGGTTGTTAGACAAAAAATCAATGCTACTTTCTCAATTGAGTCAGGACTGAACTATACCCAAAGAAACTTTAAATTAGCTATAAAGAATAGTGATCTCAATTTAGATGATTTTACTGATTTTAGGATGAGATCATACGAATTACCCATTCAACTACTTGCTTATGTGCAAACTTCAGAATATTGGTATGTGAATGTTGCTTTTGGAATCTCCCATAATGTTTTGGCATCTGACATCGGCTCTTATGGTGAAGAATCAGAAAATTACTTTCAGAATACTTATAGAAAAAATGGAGGGTATCAAGCGCTACTAGCTAATATAGGGATGGAATACAGAACTGAAGAAAAAGGATACTATTATTTTGGAACATCTTTACACAGGCCATGGAAAGCAATTGGGAGAGTTTTTCCTGAATATGATGATAAAACAAATATCTTTAATGACGATACTGAATTCTCGTTAGATTTGCTTGGAAATTTTGTTACTTTAGATTTCAGATACTTTTTTGCAAAATAAAAAAGAGAAGAAAAATGTTCCTCTTTTAAATTATTACTCACTTATAATTATGCGTGTAATTTGTCTTTTTTAGCCATTAATTCATCATCTGTTTCAACATGATCTTCATCAGGAACGCAACAATCAACAGGACATACAGCAGCGCATTGCGGCTCCTCATGGAAGCCAATACATTCTGTACATTTATCAGTTGCTATATAAAAAAAATCATCTGATCCTGCCTCACGCTCAGTGTCATCAGCTACTGTCGTTCCATCTGACATCTTCCAGTCTTCTTCAGGAGCATAAATTGCATTATTAGGACATTCTGGCTCGCAAGCCTCACAATTGATACAGTCGTCTGTAATTTTAATTGCCATTTCTTTCTTTTTAAATAGATTATCTAATTGCAAAAATATAGTTTTTTTGATAAGAATTACATCCACTAATGATTTATACCTATTCTAAATTACTATGAAAAAAAGAAGGAAATGAACTGCCACTATAAGTAAGCTTTGTATTTTTGCTAAAGTTAATTTTTTGCTAAAAACTACTAATGGAGAAAACTACTAAGGTTGTTGATTTAGAAAAAGTTGTGATAAAATTTGCTGGTGATTCAGGAGATGGCATGCAGCTTGCGGGCACTCAATTTACTGACACCTCTGCTCTTTTAGGCAATGACTTAGCTACTTTTCCTGATTTCCCTGCCGAAATTAGAGCCCCTCAAGGTACTGTGGCGGGGGTTTCAGGTTTTCAGATTCATATTGGAAGAATTGATATAAATACCCCAGGAGATATTGCTGATGTATTAGTGGCTATGAATCCTGCAGCATTAAAAGCCAATAAAAACTGGATAAAGAAAGGAGGAGCTATCATTGTAAATATTGATAGTTTTACAAATAAAGATTTAGAAAAAGCAGGCTATGAGACCTCTCCATTAGACGACAATTCCTTTGAAGGGTTTAATATTATACAAGCGCCTATTACAAAATTAACTCGTGAAACCTTAAAGGATTCTGGCTTAGATGGAAAAAGTGTTGGGCGATCAAAAAATATGTTTGCTTTAGGAATTGTCTATTGGATGTTTAACCGGCCAATGGAACAAACTGAAAAATTCTTACAAAATAAATTTGCCAAAAAGCCAGAATTAGTAGCCGCCAATATTAAAGTGATGCATGCAGGTTATAATTTTGCAAACACCATTGAAGCACTACCCTCTTCCTACACTGTACTTTCTGCAAATTTAAAAGCAGGCACCTACAGAAATGTGATGGGGAATCAGGCAATTGCATGGGGTTTTTTAGCTGCTGCTGAAAGAGCACATAAGGGATTATTTTTAGGGTCGTATCCTATTACTCCTGCCTCCGACATCTTACATGAATTAGCGAAACATAAAAACTTAGGGGTAAAAACTTTTCAGGCAGAAGATGAAATTGCCGGAATTTGTGCTGCAATAGGAGCGAGTTTTACCGGAGCATTAGCGATTACTACAACTTCTGGGCCAGGATTCGCCTTAAAAGCAGAAGCCTTGGGGTTGGCTGTAATGACAGAATTACCGCTAGTAGTAGTGGATGTGCAAAGAGGAGGTCCTTCAACAGGACTGCCTACCAAAACTGAACAATCTGATTTAATGCAAGCCCTTTATGGTAGAAATGGAGAAAGTCCTGTAATAGTATTGGCTAGTTCAACTCCAGCCAATTGTTTTGATTGGGCGTATATGGCATCCAAAATTACTTTAGAACACAACACGCCAGTAGTTCTTTTATCAGATGGATATCTTGGAAATGGTGCTGAGCCATGGAGAATAAAATCCATACAGGATATGCCTTCTATAAAGCCTCTGCTTGCTATGGAAGGAGAAGAATATCAACCTTATGCTAGGGATAAGAAAACATTAGCAAGAAAACTTGCGCTACCAGGAACAAAAGGATTAGAACATAGATTAGGTGGTTTGGAAAAAGAAGATATTACGGGGAATGTATCTTATGATCCAGAAAATCATGAAAAGATGTGCTATATAAGAGTTGAAAAAATAAGACGAATTGCTGAACTTATTCCAAAACAAGAAGTGTTTGGAGGGAAAGAAGGAGATGTATTAGTTGTAGGGTGGGGAGGAACTCATGGATCCTTATATTCAGCAGTGGACAATTTACAGAAAGAAGGCGAAAGCATTTCTTTATGTCAGTTCAACTATATAAATCCATTGCCTAAAAATACAGCAGATATTCTGAATAATTACAAAACAATTGTTGTCTGTGAGTTGAACTCAGGTCAGTTTGCAAATTACCTAAGAATAAATTTTCAAGGAATTATTTTTAATCAGTACAACAAAATACAAGGATTTCCTTTCACTACCTCCGAATTAGAAGCTCATTTCAAATCATTATTAAAGAAATAATATGGAACATTTAACAAATAAAGACTTTACAAGCGACCAAGAAGTAAGGTGGTGTCCTGGCTGCGGGGATTATACTATATTAAGAGCCATGCAAAAAGCCCTGCCTCAACTAGAAAAAAAGAAAGAAGATTTTGTATTTATCTCTGGAATTGGATGTTCATCTCGTTTTCCATATTACATGAATACCTATGGATTTCATACGATACATGGCAGGGCTCCTGCCTTTGCAACAGGGGTAAAGTTAGCTAATCCAAATTTAAGTGTTTGGCAAATTACTGGAGATGGTGATGCTTTGGCTATTGGTGGTAATCATTTTATACATGCCCTAAGAAGAAATATTGACATCAACATTTTACTATTCAACAATGAAATTTATGGACTTACAAAAGGACAATTTTCCCCTACTTCCCAAAAAGGGATAAAGACAAAATCAAACCCACACGGAACTACTGACGAACCATTTTCTATTTCTGATTTGTCAATTGGCGCACAAGGTTCTTTTTTTGCAAGAGCGGTAGATACAAATCCAAAATTGATGCAGCAATTATTTAGAGGAGCCGAAGAGCATAGAGGAACTTCCTTAATTGAGATATTGCAAAATTGTGTGATTTTTAACGATAAAACTTTTGCCTCCATTACAGCCAAAGAAGTAAAAGCAGATGCTCAACTTTTTTTGGAAGATGGAAAACCAATGATTTTTGGAGCAGAAGGTAATAAAGGGATTATCCTTAATGGCCTTAAACTTGAGGTAGTAAAAATTGGAGAAAATGGGATTACTAAAAAAGATATCTTAGTGCATGATGCTAAAGAAGAAGATCCGACTTTGCATACTATGCTTGCTCGTATGCGACCACCAGAATTTCCTGCAGCATTAGGAATTATCCGAAAAGTAAGCCGACCTACTTTTAATAGTGGAATGCTTGCTCAATTAGAATACGAAAAGACAAATGCTAAGTTCAAAACAGTAGATGAACTCCTGAAATCAGGAGAAACTTGGGAAGTTGAAGGTTAAAAAAAGTTCGAAATCAGGATAATAAGGCCCACCAAAAAGAAACCCGCTCAATTGAGTGGGTTTTTTGTATTACTCATATAAAAAGTAAGTTCTCCACCGTTACTTATTTCATGATGATATAGTATATCTCGATTCAATACTTCACCGTTTAATTCTATTTTCTTGACGAATACATTTTCTTTATTTTGATTTATAGTATTTATTAGAAACTTCTTTCCATTCTCTAAGCGAATCGTTGCATTTTTCACTAATGGACTACCAATAGCATATTCATTACTTCCTGGACAAACCGGATAAAACCCCAAAGAACTAAATACAAACCAAGCAGACATCTGTCCAGCATCATCATTACCACATAGTCCATTCTCTTTATTACCATACATTGTATTCATAATCATGCGTACCCTCTCCTGAGTTTTCCAACTATCATTTGTCCAATTATATAAATAAGGTATATGGTGGCCAGGCTCGTTTCCATGAACATAATTACCAATGATCCCATCTCTACTAATATCTTCTGTATTTTCAATGAATTTCTCATCTATTTCCATATTAAACAAAGAATCTAATTTAGATGAAAACCTATCTTTTCCACCCATTATTTGTATCATAGTATCAATTTGATGAGGCACATATAATCCATAATTCCACGCATTTCCCTCAATAAATCCTTGCCCATGGGTATCCATTGGGTCAAATGGGGTTTTCCAATCTCCATTTTTAAGCTTAGCCCTCATAAATCCAATATTTTTATCATACAGATTTCTGAAATTTTCTGATCTTTTCAGGTATTCTTTTGTGACTCTTGAATTATCTAATTTCTCAGAAATTTGTGCAATACACCAATCATTATAAGCGAATTCTAATGTTTTTGAGACAGAAGAACTACTAACATCTTCTGGAACATATCCTTTTTCTTTATAACTTTCTATACCATCAAAATAAGAAACATTTGACGTAGAAATGCAAGCGTCTAAAGCTTTTAATTTATTGAAATCACCTACATCCTTAGATATCGCATCTGCTATAACTGAAGTTGCGTGATAACCAATCATACACCAATTTTCATTTGCATAATGACTCCAAATAGGAAGCATCCTGTGTACAGATTGATCTTGATGAGCCAACATAGATTTTATCATATCATTATTCCGCTCAGTGTGTATGATATTAAAAAGAGGATGTAAGGCTCTATATGTATCCCACAGTGAGAAAATAGTATAATTAGTAAATCCAGTAGATATGTGTATATTCTTATCTAATCCTTTGTATTTACCATCTACATCTTCATACAATACTGGCCCTAACATAGTGTGATAAAGCGCTGTGTAAAAAGTCTCTTTATCCTCCTTTTCTATACATTCAACTTCAATTTTAGACAGTTCATTGTTCCATTTATCTTGTGTTTCTTTTTTAGTTTTTTTAAAATCCCAATGAGGAATCTCTGCATCCATATTGTTTAAAGCTCCTGCTGTGCTTACAGAGGAAAGAGCAAACTTTATTTGAATCTTTTCATCTTCTTCAATCATAAAATTGAAATATGCTTTTATGTTCTTACCTGCCATTTCTGGAAAATTTTTCTTTTCATTAAATCTTCTGTAGAAACCATTGTAAGGAATGTCATCTCTTTTCTCATGTCCGTAAGATCTAAATGGTTTAGAAAATTTCATAGCGAAATAAATGGTTTTATTTCTAGCCCAACCAGTTGTTTGTCTAAATCCTGTAATAGTAGAGTCATTCTCTACTCTAACAGAAGTCCATATATTCTTCCCTTCAAAATTATAAATGTTGTATTCTAAGTCTAAGATAATATGAGCGGAGTCTGTTTCTTGGAAAGAATATTGATGAAAACCAACTCTATCAGATGAAGTAAGTTCCGCCTTTATATCATACTTATCTAAATTAACAGAATAATACCCCGCTTCTGCATTCTCATTTGTATGAGAAAATTCAGACTGAATATCGATTAATTGTAATTCTCCTACGGTAGGCATCAAGAGGAAATCTCCTAAATCAGAATGACCTGTTCCTGAAAAATGAGTGTGAGAGAATCCATAAATTAAAGAATCTTCATATTGATATCCACTACAATATTTATAAGTGTCTTTATTGTATTTTCCATCTATAAAAAAAGGCTGTATGTTGGTGGTTGGACTAAGCTGAACCATTCCAAATGGAGTTGTTGATCCAGGGAAAGTATGTCCCATGTTTTTAGTTCCTACCATTGGGTTTACATACTCAATATAGTTTGCAGAATTTTTTAATTCTTTTTTTGACACTTTAGGAAGTGAGTTATTATTGTTACAACTAAATAAAACCACACTGATAAATAGAATTACTGATTTTCTCATGAAGCAAACTTACTTAATAATTTTCTAAAAAAGTTCGAAATTAGGACCGAGAGGTCCGCTAAAAATAAACCCGCTCATTTGAGTGGGTTTTTATAAAAAATTATCATTAAGAAAATCCATGCCTTTTTCCAAACCGCAATGATAATCTTGTGTTAAATCCTCTATTTTAGTTCCAACTACTCCTGATCTTAAAGAATTGTCAGGACATATTTGTAGAATCTCTATATTTTTATGTTTTTTCTTTAAAAAATCTACAGCTTCATTATACTTATTATCTTCTTTAAAAAAGTTATCTCTTACTTTTGGAGTATTCTTCCACCAATATCCAGCAAGTAATCCCAAATAACTTAATCCATCTAATTTATAACCTACAGGATGTGGCCTAATAACAATTATTTTATTTGCCCCAAAATCAGCAGCTGACTTTGCTGGTATTGCATCAGACCATGCTCCATCCATTAAATCTATCCCATTAATCTTACATTTACCTTTAGTAAAAAATGGCAATGAAGAAGTTGCTCGTAGACATCTATAAATAGTCTGTTTGTTTGGTTCTAAATAAACAGCTTCACCATTATCTAAATTTGTGCCTACTATATAAAATTGTTTATTCTCAGTAGAATCTTTCATGTTATGTAATTCTAACGGCTTGTGATTTTTGGCATATTCTGCTAAAAACTTTAAATCCATATATCCTTGTTCTGAAAAGGCATGTTTATAGCTTAAGAATTCCTCATTAACAGATACTTCTTTTGAAAGTGAAAAATATGTTTTGTATTGACCGGTTATATAATAAGACAAAGACATTGCCCCACTTGAAACACCTATATAAATATCAAAAGGATTAAATTTATTCATTAGAAATGCATCTAAAACTCCGGCTGAAAAAACTGATTTAAATCCCCCACCCTCAATTACTAATGCTATTTTTTCTTTTCCCCCCATCTCTATTTTAGTGATTCCAAATATAACATAAAAAGCTATGCGCGCATAGCTTTTTATGTTATATTTAAAAAGAAAAAATTAGAACTTAGGGCCGTAAAACCTGCCAATAAATAACTTTCATCTATTAATGACTAAAAAGCCCGAATAGCTCTCACGCTGTAGAAACTACTCTTATCGTAGCCGTACTGAAAACCATTACTGAAATACTGGCCCCAGGCGGGGTCATAATCGTGCTTGCTATTGCTCTCGCTAGAGGACCAATAGTAGGTAGTTGAAAAAGCAGCAACCCCATCTGTTAATTGAATAGTAGTTTTATGCAGGTACATTTGATTCAATTCATCCTTGCTGGGCAAAAACCAATCAGAATAGCCCTGCGCAGAACTATTTGCACAGTAATCCGCTGCTGTATTTGGCATAGTACAACCAATTTCTACATCAATGGTGTTTTGATAACCCTTACCAATTTCTGTCTCGTCTGCACCAGCAATTATTGTATCGTGACAACCCCATTCTGCAATTCCCAGGTCTTTAAAATCACACACAAAACCGTGTTGACCTGTAATATCTAAGTAAAAAATAACTCCACCTTGATAAATATCTCCAATAGATAGATTTGTATTATTCATATTTATAGTAGATATCTCATAATCTTTCTTACAAGCTGTAAAAAGCAAAGACAGACAAAGTAATATGAGTAGTGTTTTTTTCATGCGTAAATATAAAAAATATGACCACTATAAATACAGGATGCGCAAATTTACAACTTACTAAATATTTTTCTGAAAAAGTTCGAAATTAGGCAGGTAAGATCCACCAAAATAAACCTACTTATTTGAATGGGTTTATTGGTTTTATAATCCTAAAGTTTTGTTCACATCACCACCCATAAGGTGTTCAGTTGGGTTTTCCAAACATTCTTTTACCCTTACTAAGAAGCCAACTGATTCTTTACCATCAATAACCCTGTGATCATAAGAAAGAGCAACATACATAATAGGTCTAATCTTCACCTCACCATCAACTGCCATTGGGCGCTCTACAATATTATGCATTCCTAGAATAGCCGATTGAGGGGGGTTAATAATAGGAGTAGATAACATAGAGCCAAATACTCCTCCATTAGTAATGGTGAAAGTGCCACCTAACATTTCATTAATCGTAATTTTCCCATCTCTTGCTTTTATTGCCAAACGCTTAATCTCTGACTCTATCTCTTGAAAATTCATTAATTCTGCATTTCTAACAACAGGAACCATCAGTCCTTTTGGTGCGCTTACCGCAATACCTATGTCTGCATAATTATGGTGAATTACTTCATTCCCATCAATCATAGCATTAACATCTTTAAACTCATTCAGGGCAGTAGTAACTGCTTTAGTAAAGAACGACATAAAGCCTAAACCAACTCCATATTTCTGCTTAAAAGATTCTTTAAATTCTTTTCTGATATTAAAAATTGCGGTCATATCTACTTCATTAAAAGTAGTAAGCATAGCCGTTTCATTTTTCACCGCAACCAATCTGCTCGCAATCTTTCTTCTTAAAGAGGACATCTTTTTTCTTGAAGTTCCTCTTGGTCCATTAGTAGAGGTTCCGCTTAACGCCCCCAACACATCACTCTTGGTAATTTTTCCAGCCTCTCCTGTTCCTTTCAATTCTTTAGCTAAAATATCATGCTCGCCAATCATAGCAGATGCTAATGGAGTTAATTTTTTACCTGCTAAAGCTGATGATGATTTTTCAGTTACTTTAGGTGTTTCAGCAGCTTCCTCCTTAATCTCTTTTATTTTGGCTACTCCTTTTACAGAAGTATTAATAATACATACTACATCACCAACCGCTACTGTTTCTCCATTGCCTACAACTATTTTGATGGTTCCACTTTCTTCAGCTGGCAATTCCAAAGTAGCTTTATCAGAATCAATTTCTGCAATAGATTGATCTTTTTCTACATAATCGCCATCTTCTACTAGCCATTCTGCAATCTCTACTTCTAATATGGACTCTCCCGGACTCGGGACTTTCATTTCTAATAACATGTCTTATTTATTTAAAAACTTTATCTATAATTTCTTGTTGACGTATTGCTGAAGTTTTACTCGACCCACTTGCTGTTGCTGCAGAAGCTCTCCTTGCAATAACATCTACACCTAAACCTCTTAGTTGTGTTAAAATGAAGGTCCAAGCACCCATATTTTCTGGCTCTTCCTGCACCCAAATTATTTCTTTTGCTTTGTATTTATCCACTAACTTATTTATCCCTTGAATATCCAAAGGAAACAATTGCTCTATCCTTACTAGTGCAATTTTATCTGATTGCTCTTGCTCTCTTCTCTCTAATAATTCATAGTAGATTTTCCCACTACACAATACGAGTTTCTCTATTTGATTTGCAGGAATTATATCATCAATAATACCTTCAAAATTTCCATCTGCCAAATCAGAAATTGAGGAAACACATCTTGGATGCCTCAACAAACTTTTAGGGGTAAATACAACTAAAGGTTTTCTGAAATCTCTTTTTAATTGCCTTCTTAATACATGATAGAAATTAGCAGGAGTAGTGCAATTCACAATTTGCATATTATACTTAGCGCACATTTGTAAATACCTTTCCAATCTAGCAGAAGAATGTTCGGATCCTTGCCCTTCATATCCGTGTGGCAATAGCATTACCAAACCACTCATTACCTTCCATTTATCTTCTGCACAGGAAATAAACTGATCCAATATAATTTGAGCCCCATTTGAAAAATCACCAAATTGTGCTTCCCAAATAGTTAGGGTATTCGGCAAAGTTATAGAATAGCCATAATCAAAACCAAGCACCCCATATTCTGAAAGCAAGGAATTATAGGCCTCAAAATTAGCAGTTTCACTAATTGCATTCAAAGGACAAACTTCTCCTTCAGGATATTCTACTTTCAAGATTGCATGCCTATGAGAAAAAGTTCCTCTTTCTACATCCTGCCCACTTAACCTTACATCATGCTCTTCATCCAATAGAGAAGCGTAGGCCAACAGCTCTCCCATAGCCCAATCCAATTTATCGGTTTCTTCCACCATCTTCTTTCTAGCGTCAAGCAACTTTCTTGTTTTCTTAAACAGTTTTTCAGCTTCTGGAATATCATATAAGTACTTAGCTAATTCCTTTAACTTTTTCTGCCCTATATTAGTTGAAGAAGAAGCTATAAAATCAGCGTCAAAAGTTCTTTTTATTTCTACCCACTCTTCTTTTAAAAAGCGAGTAATTTTTGCTTTTTTAATTTCTTTTGCCTCATCAAATCTATCTTGTAATAAATTCTGAAAATCTTGTTCCAATTCTTTTACAATCTCTGATTCAACAACCCCCTCATTTAATAATTTTTGTTTATAAATCTCTCTTGGGTTTGGGTGTTTGGAAATAAGTTCGTATAATTTTGGCTGAGTGAATCTTGGCTCATCTCCCTCATTGTGTCCGTATTTACGATAGCACAATAAATCAATAAATACATCTTTGTGATATTTCTGACGATATTCAACTGCTAATTGCAAAGCATGTACAACCGCCTCAACATCATCTCCGTTTACATGTAGTACTGGGGATAAAGTTACTTTGGCAATATCCGTGCAATAGGTGCTTGACCTACCATCCAAATAGCTAGTAGTAAACCCTACTTGATTATTTACCGCAATATGTATTGTCCCTCCTACTTGATAACCGTCCAATTGTGCCATTTGGATTGCTTCATATACCACTCCTTGCCCAGCCAATGCCGCATCACCATGTAATAAAATAGGTATAATTTTATTTACATTACCACCATATTTGCTGTCTAATTTTGCTCTTGTAATTCCTTCTACAACCGGATCTACTGCTTCTAAGTGGGATGGATTAGGAGACAAATTTAATTTAATATTTTTACCATTATTACATTTCTGAATTGAAGTAAAGCCTAAGTGATATTTTACATCCCCAGAAATAGAATCATCATCATATGATTTCCCTTCAAACTCTGAAAAAATCTCTTTATAGGTTTTGTTAAAAATATTGACCAATATATTTAACCTTCCTCTGTGTGCCATACCTACTACAAATTCCTCTACTCCTAGTTCAGCACCATGTTCTACCAAAGCATCTAAAGCCGGAATTAAAGATTCCGCTCCTTCCAATGAAAATCGTTTTTGCCCTACAAATTTTTTGTGCAAGAAATTTTCAAAAGCAACTGCCTGATTTAATTTATGTAAAATATGTTTCTTTTGCTTAGTGTCAAATGTGGGTGTATTGGAATTTTTGTGCAATTTATTTTTAATCCACTCAATTTCCTTCGGATCACGAATATACATATACTCTACTCCAATAGATTGACAATATACCTTTTCTAAATGAGCAATTATATCAGAAAGTTTTGCTGGACCAATTCCAATCTGTTCTCCTGCCTGAAATTCTATATCTAAATCTGATTCTTCCAAGCCAAAGTTTTTATAATCTAATGTTGGAGTATATTGCCTTCTTTCCCTTACAGGATTCGTTTTAGTGAACAAGTGTCCACTTTTACGGTAGGCATCAATCAAATTAATTACCTTAAATTCTTTTTGAAAAATTTGAGGAATATCTTCTTTCGAATATACTTCTTTTGCAAAATCAAAACCTTGGAAGAAATTACTCCACTCTTCACCTATACTTTTTGGGTCTTGGAGGTATTTATCATACATCTGTTCAATCATTCCTGTATGTGTGGCTCCTAAGAAGGAAAATTTATCCATTATTTATTGGTAAAATTTGAATGCAAAACTATCTATTTTTATTCATATACGACAAAAAACTACTGATTTTAAGGGAATGCAAATGCTATATTAAGACACCCTGTCTAATAACATTGCTGAAAATTCCAATAAGGGTTCTTTATTTCTTGAATTTATTGCATCCAAATGTTGCATTGCTTTTGCATGATATTCCTTCATCAATTCTGAAGTTATATTATGAATATCTAAAGCTAAAAAAATGGATTTAACAACCTCTACTTTATCTTCAGTAACTTCAGTCGTTGAAAAATAACCTACCAAATCGGCATGCTGATGTGGATTTGAAAGCGCTAAGGCTTTTAAATATAAATAGGTTTTCTTATTTGCTATGATATCACCACCAATTTTTTTCCCAAACTCATCTGGATTTCCAAAAGCATCTAATAAATCATCTTTCAATTGAAAGGCAATTCCCATATTAAGCCCAAAATGATATAAATTATTTTGATTCTCCTTAGATGCTACAGCGGTTATTCCTCCAATTTGTAATGATGCGGCTAGCAAAACTGCCGTTTTATTTTCAATCATCTTCATGTAATCAGAAAGTGATACGTCACTTTGAGTTTCAAAATCCATATCCCACTGCTGCCCCTCACAAACCTGAATAGCTGCCTTATTAAATACATCTAAAATTTCTTTTAAAACATCCTTATCTACATTACACATCAATTGATAAGTTTGAATCATCATAACGTCACCCGATAAAATAGCTACATTATTGTTCCATTTTTCATGTACAGTTTTCTTACCTCTTCTTATTGGCGCATTGTCCATTATATCGTCATGCAGGAGGGTAAAGTTGTGAAAAATCTCAATACCAAGAGCAGGGGGAATTGCTTTTTCTATATTTTTATCAAATAATTGATGAGCCATTAAAAGTAACATTGGGCGCATTCTTTTGCCCCCTAAACTCATTACATATTCAATTGGCTGATATAGTTTTTGAGGAGTTTTTGGATATGCAATCTTTCCTAATTCTTGCTCAATCAGTAATTGTAACTGTTCTAAATTTTGCATTACTTTTTATTAGCCAATTTTACCAAATACTCACCATAGCCACTTTTTCTTAGTGGCTCAGCAATTTCAAACAGTTTTGTATCATCAATATAGCCCATTATGTAAGCCGCCTCTTCAATACATCCAATTTTTCTTCCTTGTCTTTCTTCAATCATTTGCACATATTGATTGGCTTGCATTAACGATTGAAAAGTACCTGTATCTAGCCAAGTTGTTCCTCTACCTAATATCTTTACATCTAATCTACCTTCTCTTAAATACACTTTATTTACATCAGTGATTTCATACTCCCCCCTTGCTGATGGTTGAATATTCTTAGCTATTTCCACTACAGAATTATCATAATAATAAAGCCCTGGAACTGCGTAATTTGATTTTGGGTTTTTTGGCTTTTCTTCTAATGATAAAGCATGATAATTTTCATCAAAATCAACTACGCCATATCTTTCTGGATCGTTAACATGATATCCAAAAATAATACCCCCCTCTACATCTTTACATGAAGTTAAAGTATTTATTTTCATCTGAAAAATATTGTCCCCCAAAACTAAACATACTTTATCATCTCCAATAAATTCTTCTCCCAATACAAATGCTTGCGCTAAACCGTTTGGCACTTCTTGTACTTTATATTCAAAACGACAGCCTAATTTAATGCCATCTCCTAACAATTTTTTGAATAGTGGTAAATCATGTGGAGTGGAAATAATTAATATTTCATTTATCCCTGAATACATCAAAGTAGACAATGGATAATAAATCATGGGCTTATCATAAATAGGCATCATCTGCTTACTCATTGCCAAAGTTAAAGGGTGTAGGCGAGTGCCTGAACCTCCTGCTAAAATTATTCCTTTCATTTTTTTTCTATTCGTTTTACTTTAAGTTCATTCAATTCAATATCTTCTTCATCAAATACACCTAATAATGGCTCTTGAAATGCCTCATAATTAATCACTCGCTCTAGTGATAATAAAAGTGCTGGAAGCAATAATAAATTTGCCAACATTGCCAACAACAATGTGATTGAAACTAATAACCCAAGTGCTACTGTTCCTCCAAAATCAGAGGCTATAAAGATAAAAAAACCAAAGAATAAAACAACTGAAGTGTAAAACATACTTACTCCTGTCTCTTTTAGGGCAGATAATACTGATTTTTTGATATGCCAATTGTTAGCGATCAACTCCTGCCTGTACTTGGCTAAAAAATGAATAGTATCATCAACCGAAATACCAAACGCGATACTAAATACTAGTATTGTTGAAGGCTTTAGAGCAATACCAAAATACCCCATAATTGCTCCGGTAAGTAGTAATGGGATTAAATTAGGTATAATTGATATCACTACCATTCTGAAAGAATTAAACATCCATGCCATAAATATTGAAATGAGGACTATTACCAATAATAAACTCAGAATTAAATTCTTAATTAGGAATTTAGTCCCATTTAAGAAGACTATGCTAGCTCCTGTAACTGTAACATCATATTTCTCACTATTAAAAATTGTATTAATCCTAGGCAACAAATCTTCAAAAATGCTATCCATTTTTGAAGTAGAAATATCTGCCATCCTTAAACTGATTCTTACTTCTTGTTTTAATGAATCCATTAGTAAATTACCAAAACCTAAACCATCAGAACTATTTTTTAAGTAGCTCAAAATTATTCTTTGTTCTTGATTATTTGGCAATGAATAATAAGCAGTATCTCCATTATAAAATGCTTGCTTACTATACTTCAATACATCAATATAAGAAATTGGTTTTGAGAACTCTTCATAACTAGAAAGCACATTAGATAACTTCTCAATCTTCTGTATATTATAAGATTTTAATAATCCATTTTTCTTTTTAGTATCTACAATAACCTCAAGTGGCATTACTCCTCCAAAATTTTGTTCTAAGAATTTCAAATCCTGATATAATACTTGATCTTTAGGTAAATCATCAGTAAAATTACCCGTAGTTTTTACATTCATAATTCCAAAAATTCCAACAACAATAAGCAAGGTTGTTACAAAATATATTTGTTTTCTCTTGTGTTGCACCAAAAATACCAGATAGGCAATTAACTTTTTTATCCATTTTTTATCAAGATGCTGTGTATGCCGACTTTTTGGTGGATTAGCAAAACTGAAAAAGATAGGAATGATAAATAATGACAATAGAAAAATACATAAAATATTAATAGAGGCTATGATTCCGAATTCCTGTAATGTTTGGCTTTTTGTTAGTGTAAAGGCTGCAAAACCAGATGCTGTAGTTAAGTTAGTTAGCAAGGTAATATTCCCAATTTTAAGCACCATTCTTTTTAATGCTAATACTTTATTTTTATGCTCTTTAAATTCATTGTGGAATTTATTAATCAGAAAAATACAATTTGGGATACCTATAACAATAAGTATCGGAGGCACTAAAGCCATCAAAATTGATATCTCATAGTCGAATAAAGCTATCGTTCCAAAAGCCCAAATTACACCAACAATTACTACAATCATGGATGCTATAGCTGCTTTAAATGAGCGAAAAAATAGAAATAAAATAAATGAAGTAATTAGTAAAGCAAGAATAATAAAAATTGATATTTCCTCTTTTACTTTTATAGAGTGAACCGTTCTGATATAAGGCAGTCCTGAATAATGAATTTCAACCTTATATTTTTCGGAATAAGCATCCGTAATTGCTTTAATTGACGAGATTACATCCTTTCTTTCAGGAGTTAAAAGCACTTCATTATCAAGCTTTATCATTAAAGCAGTAACTTGATTTTCTTCATTCATCAACAGTCCTTTATAAAAAGGTTCTGCTAAAAATGAGCTAAGTGCAATATCTAATTCATCTTGAGTTGCTATCAATGAATCATACCAAAGCTCTGTATAAAACTTGTTTTCTAAAGTATCTTTGTACAATAGAGGAAATTCAGTTATTGAAACTACTTGCTCAACTCCTGAAATATACTTTATTTTATTACTTACGTCAGCCCAATCTTTAAAATGAGATATCTCCTGAAAATGTGCATCTTCAATAGCTATTGCTATAATATTTTGCTGACCATATTTTTCCTGAAAATTTAAATAATCCAAATAAACAGGATGATCTTCTGGTAATATTTTAGCCATAGAATAAGTCAGCCGAACTCCAGTTGCAGAATTCAACATAAAGCCAGTAATCCCTACAATTACAACAATAATAAGGACTCTATATCTAATGATAAATCGGGAAAGGAAATTCCACATACTTAAAAATAATTTGCGCTAAAATACTTCAATTTTAAAGGATAGAGCGGTGTTATAACAATAAAAAGGGGGCTTATTGTCCCTTTTTAATCTTTTTCTTTTCCTCTTTTTAAACAGTCATAATCTCTGCTTCTTTTGCAGTATAGATAACGTCTATTTTGGATGAATAAGTATTGGTTAATTCCTGAACACTTTCTTCAGCCCCTTTCGCTAAATCTTCTGAAAGACCATCTTTACCTAATTTTTTCATTTCATCATTAGCCTTTTGCCTTATATTTCTAATACTCACTTTAGCATTTTCAATTTCAATTTTGGCTTGTTTTGCCAAATCCCTTCTTCTGTCTTCAGTTAAAGGCGGCACATTAATAATCACTCTTTCCCCATTATTTGAAGGATTGAACCCTAAGTTAGCATCTACAATAGCTTGTTCAATGTCAATAATTAAACTTTTATCAAATGGCTGTATGGTAATAGTTTGAGCGTCAGGAGTAGAAACATTAGCCGCTCGAGCAAGTGGAGTAGAAACACCATAATAATCTACCATTACAGTTCGTAACATTTGAGGATTTGCTTTTCCTGCTCTAATTTTTCCCAAAACATTTTCAAGATGCATAACTGCTTCTTGCATTTGTTCTTTTGCAATATCCAATTGAAAATCTACTTCTTCCGTCATATTAATTTATTTATTGTTCAATCTTATTAAAAGTTAACAAGTGTGCCTACATTTTTACCCTTACATATTTTAGCTAAATTACCTTCAATATTCATGTTGAATACTTTAATTGGTAAGTTATTTTCTTGACAAAGAGTAAAAGCGGTTAAATCCATAATGCTTAATTTCTTTTGAAATACCTCATCAAAAGTAATGGTGTCATATTTAATTGCATTTGCGTCTTTTTCAGGATCAGTGTTATATATTCCGTCCACTCTTGTTCCTTTCAAAATAACATCCGCCTCTATTTCAATCGCACGCAAAGCTGCTGCGGTATCGGTAGTAAAATACGGGTTACCTGTACCTCCTCCAAAAATAACCACTCTTCCTTTTTGTAAATGACGCATTGCTTTTCTTCTAATATAAGGCTCTGCGACTTGCTCCATTCTTATGGCAGTAAGTAGCCTAGTTTCAATGTCTAGTGATTCCAAAGCCGATTGTAGAGCCATCCCATTAATGATGGTAGCCAACATTCCCATATGATCACCTTGAATCCTATCAAAGCCAGCTCCTTCTGACTGTATTCCTCTGTAGATGTTACCCCCTCCAATTACTATTGCTAGTTCTACTCCTTCTTGTACAATAGAATGAATTTCAGCAGCATAACTACTTAACACTTTAGAGTCGATACCATACTCTCCATCTCCCATTAAAGCCTCTCCGCTTAATTTTAAAAGAATTCTTTTATATTGCATAATCGTATTAAAATTTATTCAAAGATAAGAAATTCAGCCTAAGCAAAAGAAAGAGCAGTTTAGATTTTTATAAACAAAAAAAGCCACTCAAGAAGATGGCTTTTTAATATAAATTTCATTTTAAGATTAGCCTAAAGCTACTCTCTTAAAACTACTTACCGCTACATCGCCATATGATTTGATGTATTCAGCAACATTTTTGTTTTCATCTTTAATAAAATTCTGATCCAATAAACATTGTTCTTGATCAAGAGTTGTGTTATCAGAAATAAATCTTTCAATTTTTCCAGGAACAATTTTATCCCAAATTTGTTCTGGCTTACCTTCAGCTTTTAATTGACCTTGAATATCAGCTTTAGCTTTACCCATAACTTCATCACTTAATTGTGACATTGAAATGTATTGAGGAACAGTTTTAAGTGTTTTTCCTAATCTTGCTAACTCAATATTATCTTTTTCAATAGCAGCTATTCGTGCTTCTGTTTCATTAGCAACAAAATCAGCATCAAAATCCTTATATGATAAAGTAGAAGCTCCCATGGATGCAACTTGCATAGCCAAGTCTTTTGATAATATCTCTGCACTTTCAACTAAACTATTTAAACCTACTAAAACAGCAATTTTAGATCCGTGAGTATAAGTACCAACATATGCAGCCTCAACTCTTTCAAATCCAGAAATCTCAATTTTTTCACCGATTACGCCTGTTTGTTCGGTTAACTTTTCAGCGACTGTCATGCCTCCAAAATCAGCTGCTAAAAAAGCATCTTTATCAGCATGATTTAAAGCGATATCAGCAAACTGATTTGCTAATTCTTTAAATGAGGAATTAATCGCAACAAAATCAGTTTCACATGCCAAAACAAGAGCAACTCCTGCTGTGTTATCAGCATTCATTTTAGTAATAGCAATTCCTTCAGTAGCATCTCTGTCGGCACGTTTGGCCGCTACTTTTTGTCCTTTTTTTCTCAAAACATCAATTGCGATATCAAAATCACCATTAGCCTCCACTAATGCGTTTTTACAATCCATCATTCCTGCGCCTGTTTGTTTTCTTAATGTGGCTACATCAGCCGCTTTAATATCTACCATCTTCTAAACTCTTTTTGAAAAATTTATATTTATTTTTCTTTAATTCTTCTTTTTTTAGATTTCCCCTTTTTTTCATCAGATTTTTCATCCTGACCAACCACTACTTCCTCTAATCCTTCGGTTATTTGTTTGGCTTTTTCTTTTTTCTCTTCAGCTTTTTTCTCTTGGTCAGCATCTCTTTCTGCTAATCCTTCAGTAATTGCTTTACTTATTATAGATAAAATGCATTCAATTGATTTTGAAGCATCATCATTAGCTGGGATAGGAAAACTAACTTGTGAAGGATTTGTGTTTGTATCATTCATAGCAAATGAACGGATACCTAATTTATTTGCTTCAGCTAAGGCAATGTTCTCCTTATTAGTATCAATAATAAAAATAGCTTCTGGCATTCTTGTCATTTTCACAATAGATCCTAAATTCAAGTCTAATTTAGCTCTTTGTCTGTTAATTTGCAATCTCTCTCTTTTTGATAGAGTCTCAAATGTTCCATCCTCTTTCATTTTATCAATAATTTGCATTTTTTTGATTGACTTACGGATAGTAGCAAAGTTAGTTAATAAGCCTCCAGGCCATCTTTCAGTAATATAAGGCATATTTAAAGCTTCTGCAGTTTCAGCAACTACGATTTTCGCTTGTTTTTTTGTAGCAACAAATAAAATCTTTTTACCTGATTTTACAATTTGTTTCATTGCTGCAGCTGCATCCTCTACCATTGCTACGGTTTTATTCAGATCAATGATATGAATCCCATTTTTCTCCATAAATACATACGGAGCCATTGCTGGGTTGTACTTTTTCTTGAGGTGTCCAAAATGTACACCTGCTTGTAATAATTCTTGGAAGTTTGTTCTTGACATGTTTACTTTCTTTTTTTCGTTAAGCAACTGCTAGGTAGAAGTTATTATTTACTTGTCCTAACAGTTTAGATGCTAAACATTTATTAATAATTTGTATTACTCTATCTTTTAACCCACTGGAATTTCTTCCTTGCTTTTTTCTGTCCTGGTTTTTTACGTTCAACAATTCTTGAATCTCTTGTAAGCATTCCTTCAGGTTTTAATGAAACTCTGTTTTCAGGATCAATTTCACAAAGTGCTCTTGAAATAGCTAAACGAATAGCTTCTGCCTGACCAGTAGTACCGCCACCATTAACATTTACTTTTACATCAAACTTTCCAGCAAGATCAGCAATATTAAAAGGTTGTTGCAATTTATACTGCATAGTATCAACAGGAAAATATTCCTTAAAATCCTTGCCATTTACAGTAATGTTTCCTTTCCCTTTTGACATATAGATTCTAGCAACTGATGCTTTTCTTCTTCCTATTGTGTGAATTTTCTCCATAGTTTATTTAAGGTCGTTTAAGTTAAGTGCTTTTGGCTTTTGAGCTTCTTGCTCGTACTCATCACCTGCATATATATAGCAGTTTCTCAAGATAGCTGCTCCTAATTTATTTTTAGGCAACATCCCTTTAACCGCATGCCTTACAACAGAGGTTTCGTCTTTTGCTAGCATTTCAGTAGGAGAAATTCTCTTTTGTCCACCTGGATATCCTGTGTGAGAAAAGATTTTTCTATCTTTCATCTTATTTCCTGTCATTACAATTTTACCTGCATTAGTGATGATAACATAATCACCACAATCAGCATGAGGAGTAAAATTTGTTTTATATTTTCCTCTTAAAACTTTGGCAATTTTTGAAGCCATTCTTCCAAGAGTTTGTCCTTCAGCATCAACAACAAACCACTGTTTGTTTGCCGTTTCTTTATTTGCTGATAATGTTTTGTAACTTACTGTATCCACAATATATATGTTTTAGTCCTTTTATAAAGGGTCGCAAAATTACACTTTTTTATAATTCTGCAAAATAATATTAACTATATATTAACAATCGCTTTTAGCTCCTTTCCAATCTTAG
>DUAO01000115.1:30071-55062 GCA_012960805.1 Flavobacteriales bacterium
AAAGCAGCTATGGCTTTATCCAAATTTTCACGACTATGTGCTGCTGAAATTTGCACTCTTATTCTAGCCTGACCTTTTGCTACAACCGGAAAGAAAAAACCAATTACATAAATTCCTTCTGCCAATAATTTATCTGCCATTATTTGTGAAAGTTTTGCATCATACAACATAACGGGAACAATAGGATGGATGCCTTCTTGAATGTCGAAACCTACTTCTGTCATTCTCTTTCTGAAATAAGTAGTATTTTCCTCTAATCTATCTCTTAAATCAGTAGTATCTGAAAGTAAATCAATAACTTTAGTGGCTGCTCCAACAATAGCAGGGGCCAATGAATTTGAAAATAAATACGGACGAGATCTTTGGCGCAACATGTCAATAATTTCTTTTTTACCTGAAGTAAAACCTCCCATTGCTCCACCTAATGCCTTCCCTAATGTTGAGGTTATGATATCCACCCTACCAATAACTCCACAATGCTCATGCGTTCCTCTACCTGTTTTACCAACAAAACCTGTAGAATGAGAATCATCTACCATTACCAAGGCATCATATTTTTCGGCCAAATCACAGATTTTATCCAATTGAGCTAAATAACCATCCATAGAAAAAACTCCATCAGTAACGATTATTCTATTTCTTTGCTCTTGTGCTTTTTTGAGTTGCGTTTCCAAATCAGCCATGTCATTATTTGCATAACGGTAACGAGTAGCCTTACAAAGGCGAACCCCATCAATAATAGATGCATGGTTT
Source organism: Flavobacteriales bacterium (assembly GCA_012960805.1). Classification (GTDB taxonomy): domain Bacteria; phylum Bacteroidota; class Bacteroidia; order Flavobacteriales; family BACL11; genus UWMA-0277. The sequence continues at coordinate 30,825 of DUAO01000115.1, forward strand.
AAAGAATCAGAAATAATAGCATCCTCTTTATCAAACAAAGGTTCAAAAAGCCCTCCATTAGCATCAAAAGCTGCAGCATATAATATAGTATCCTCCATGCCTAAAAATTCAGAAATCTTTTTTTCTAAATTTTTATGAATATCTTGTGTACCGCAAATAAAACGCACAGATGACATTCCATAACCATGGGTATCCAAAGCATCTTTTGCTGCCTTAATAACATCCGGATGAGAGGATAATCCTAAATAATTATTAGCGCAAAAATTTAGCACCTCTTCTCCTGTACTTACACGAATACTTGCCCCTTGAGGATTGGTGATTATTCTTTCTTTTTTATACAAACCAGCATCTTCAATATTTGCTAATTCATCTTGTAACTGCTTTTGGAATTTTCCTAACATAATTTTATTTTGTAAGAATACAAAAATATACAAATAAAAAAAGGAGGCAAGAGCCTCCTTTTAATACTAAATTAAAAATAATTTTATTCTGAATCTAAATGATTTTCTACTAAATCAAGTAATGAAGAGCATGAAGCAAAAACATTATTGATGTGTATATGTTCCCAATCTGTAGTAGAACTTGGTAATCCCCATGTTTTTGAAGAATTTTTAGCAATGGTTGAAACAGATGCTGCCGTACCAGCTACTGCAGCAGTTGCAGTAAGAGCTTCTACAAGAGTCATTGCAGCACAAGCAGCAACAAAACATGAAAAGAATTTAGGCTCCGTTTTCCCAAATATCTCTTTTAAATTATCCCATTGTCCACTCTCAAACATAGCATGAACTCCTAATACAGGGTGAATTTTAGCAGATAAATAATTAGCCTCTTCAGGAATTAAAGTATTGAAGCCTGTAGACAGTAAATGACTATGCGCTACATCATGTGCAAAATCTAAACCTTCATGTCTTAAATTCATATGTCTTAATCTTAAAACATGGTATTCAGCTGACATATCTTCTTCATAAGCATCTATTTGTTTAAATGATCCGTTAACAGTATCTGTTGCTATATTTATATTTGCTAAAGTATCTCTTTGAGTTGTTAAGACATCCTTACATATGTCTAAAGGAACTCCTCCTTTAATACCAAGCCAATCTAAAGTTGCTGTTGCCACACTTAGATAATTAGCTAAAGAATCTAACAAATTATCATAGAAATCTGTTTTGGTTATACTACCATTTCTTAATTCTTTAATATGCTCTTGGGCATATTGATTAACTACACCAATGGCATTTTCTTGAATTTCATTTAATTCACTTGGGTCATGCATTGCAATACTAGAAGTGTCGTCATCTTTAGTGCAAGAAACTAAAAAGATACTTGCAACTACTAAAACATAAATAATTTTTTTCATAATAATTTTTTTGGTTAATTAATGAATCAAATATAAAAAAATGATATAAAGGTGAAATATGAAGAAAATTAAACTAACCCTTGTGCTAACATGGCATCTGCAACTTTTACAAATCCTGCAATATTAGCCCCTTTTACATAATCAACATAATCACCTTCACTTCCATACTCGATACATGAAGAATGAATATCTTGCATAATCTGTTTCAATTTAGTATCAACTTCTTCTCTAGTCCAATTCATTCTTAATGAATTTTGACTCATCTCCAAACCAGAAGTTGCAACTCCACCAGCATTAGATGCTTTACCAGGAGCAAATAAGATTTTTGCATTTTGGAACACCTCAATAGCTTCAGGAGTTGAAGGCATGTTCGCTCCTTCCGAAACCAACATGCATCCATTATCTACTAATGTTTTTGCTTCCTTCTCATTCAATTCATTTTGTGTAGCACAAGGCAACGCAATATCACATTTGACCGACCACGGTCTTCCCTCATGGAATTCGCAACCAAACTTATCAGCGTATTCCTTAATTCTACCTCTTTTTACATTTTTAAGTTCCATTACAAATGCTAATTTCTCTATATCAATTCCATTTGAATCATATATAAACCCTGACGAATCAGAAAGTGTTACTACCTTGGCTCCAAGTTCAGTCGATTTTTCACAAGCGTATTGTGCCACATTTCCAGATCCTGAAATGGCAACTGTTTTTCCTGCAAAAGAATTTCCTTTTACTTCTAACATATTTTGTGCAAAATATACATTTCCGTATCCAGTAGCTTCAGGACGAATTAAAGAACCTCCCCAACTTATTCCTTTCCCAGTAAGTACCCCTGTAAATTCATTTCTTATTCTTTTGTATTGCCCGAACATAAATCCGATTTCTCTACCACCAACACCAATATCCCCAGCAGGAACATCCGTATTTGGCCCAATATGACGACATAATTCCGTCATAAAGGATTGGCAAAACTTCATTACTTCATTGTCCGATTTTCCTTTTGGATTAAAATCAGAACCTCCTTTACCCCCTCCCATTGGAAGTGTTGTTAAAGAGTTTTTGAATACTTGCTCAAAACCTAAAAACTTAAGGATAGATAAGTTTACAGAAGGATGAAATCTTAATCCTCCTTTATAAGGTCCAATAGCGGAATTAAATTCTATTCTATACCCTCTATTTACTTGTGTATTTCCAGCATCATCCAACCATGGTACTCTGAACATCAATACACGCTCAGGCTCTACCATTCTTTCCAATAACATTTTGTTATTGTACTTTGGATTTTCTTCTATAAACGGGATAATTACTTCAGCAACCTCTTCAACCGCTTGTAAAAATTCTACTTCCCCTACATTTTTAGCGGCAACTTCACTTATAAACTCATGGATTTTCTGTTCCATTTTTATTTTCGTTTTAATTACTTTGGAGTGATAATTTTCGGCAAATGTAGAGTATTTTTCTAAAAAGCAAAAAAATTATATATTCTTCTTATAAACTTTACCTGGTAAAGAAATAATCAGGCCTTTAAATTCTGCTTGCAACAATTCATTTGCCACCTTTGAAAACCCCCAATCTAAACTTTCTACTATCAAATCAATATGTAATTCTTTTTCAGTAAGTAAATCAATTATTTTTTGCTCGCTAGGATTTAGTTCAACAAAAATCTGCTGCTGAATTGCCTTTTCTTTTACATCCCAATTAAGCCCTTTTATAATATCTTCTGCTGATTCAATCAATATTGCTTGTTGTGTTTTTATTAAATAATTACAACCTTTTGCATTTGCGTCTGCCGGATTTCCTGGAACAGTAAAAACTTCTCTATTATAAGAATTTGCAATATCTGCTGTAATTAGCGAACCTCCTTTAATAGGGCTTTCAATAACTATAGTAGCATCCGAAAGCCCCGCCACTATTCTGTTTCTCGAAACAAAATTTTGAGGAAGTGCTACAGTTTTACTCATATAATCAGTTAGCAAACACCCATTTTCTGAAATCTGCTTTGCTATAGCCGCATGAACACTAGGATATACTTTGTCCAAACCATGTGCAAAAACAGCTACAGTTTTTAATCCATATTTCAAGGCTGCTTTATGAGCTGCAATATCTATACCATGTGCTAAACCGCTTACAATTATCGGATTATAAGGAGCTAAATCTTTCACCAATTTTTCTGTAAATAATTTTGAAGAAGCTGAAGCCTTTCGCGTCCCAACTATACTAACAAAATTACTTTCCCAATTTACATTCCCTTTGAAATAGAGGTTAAGCGGAGCGTCTTCACATTGTTTTAGTCTATTTGGATAGTTTTTATCTCCATAAAATAAATGCTGAATTTCCTGTTCTTCTATAAATTGCAGTTCTTCTATAGCTTTCGACAGTACATTTGCATTAATAATTGAATTAATCAATACTTTTCCAATCCCATCAACTTTTTCCAAATCTGATTTTGAACTTAAAAAAATTGCTTTAGCGCTACCAAAATAAGCTAATAATTTCTTGCCAATTTTATCCCCAACTCCCTCAATTAAGGAAAGTGCTATTTGATTTTTCTTTTCATCTTCACTCACTTTCATTCAAATTTTTATATTTGTCAGATTAACAACTACCGAGTAAATATATGAGAAAATTAATTATACTACTTACTTTTATAGCTTGTAATTTCACTTTTTATGGACAAAACATAAATGGAACCATAACCGATAGCCATAATAATGAAAAACTCATTGGAGTAAATATAATACTCAGCAATGGAACCGGAACAGCAACAGATGTGTTTGGGAAATACAATCTAAAAGCAGTTGTTGGCATGCAAAAAGTAACCTTCCGGTACATTGGATATGAAGACATAGTAAAAGAAATCACATTGGTTGAAGGAGAAAATAAAACAATAAATATCTCATTAACGCACACTAGTGAGCAATTGGGAACAGTAGTAATTTCTGCTGGAAGATTTGAGCAAAAAATTGAAGAAATTACCGTATCAATGGAGGTAATAAAGCCAGCTTTGATTGAAAATAAAAACACTACAAACATACAAACTGTTATGGATCAAATTCCTGGGGTCAATATTACTGACGGACAAGCAAATATTAGAGGAGGAAGTGGTTGGAGCTTTGGAGCAGGAACAAGGGTGTTAGTAATGGTAGATGATATGCCACTTATTTCTGGAGATGCAGGGCAAGTTCAGTGGAAACTGATTGCTACTGAAAATATTAATCAAGTGGAGGTAATTAAAGGAGCTTCTTCTGCTCTATATGGCTCTTCTGCATTAAATGGGATTATAAATATTCGTACTGCTTTCCCAAACCAAAAAGATATTGACAAAAACAAACTACCAGGATACACTAAAGTAAATATGCATTTTGGATTAATTGACAAACCTCAAAGAGCAGAGCTTAATTGGAATGGAGAAAAAAGAAGAGCTTTTAAAGGTATTGAATTTTTACAATCAATGAAACTAAACAATCTAGACTTATCATTAGGAGGTAATATCTTTTTAGATGATGGTTATAGAATGGGAGAAGTAACAGATCGGAAAAGGTTCAATATAAATTCTACCTATAAAAGCAAAAAGATTGAAGGGCTTTCCTGTGGTGTAAATGCAAATTTTTTACTTCAATCAACTGGGTCGGTGATCATATGGAATAGCCTAGATGAGGCTTATATTCCTTTAAGAGGAGATGTTACAACTACTAGTGGTGACACCTATAATGTTGATCCTTTTATTACATATATTAAAGGAACTAATCGATATTCGTTAAAAACAAGGTATTTGAAAGTGGTGAATGACAATAGCACTGGAGGTGCTGATTCCGAACAAGATAATGAATCAGAAATCTTTTATTCGGATTATCAATGGCAGAAAAATCTTGAAAAACATAATCTACGTATTACCACTGGTACTACTAACGAAATTGTTTATGCTCGTTCTGACATTTTCCAAGGTAATAATTCTAGAAAAAACCATTCTTTATACACACAATTGGATAAAAAATGGAATAGATTAAACATCTCATTAGGTGCTAGATATGAATACTTCAGTATTGATTCTGAAACAGATCATGTAATGGATGGTGATACTATTAATCATATAACTACAGGAAAACCCGTTTTCAGAACAGGTCTAAATTATCAAATAGCAGAGTACACTTATATTCGGTCTTCATGGGGTCAGGGGTACCGCTTCCCTTCAATGGCTGAGTTATTTATCTCTACTAATCAATCTGGGCTTGAAATATATCCAAATCCTGATCTTAAACCTGAAAGTGGATGGAGCACAGAAATAGGAATTAAACAGGGATTAAAGTTTGGAAATTGGATGGGATATTTGGATGTTGCTGGATTTTTAATGCAATATGATGATATGATGGAATTTAGTTTTGGTGTATGGGGAAATAAAGGTCCTGGTTTTAAATCTATTAATATTGGGGAAACACAAATTAGCGGTATAGAAGTTAGTACAACTGGACAGGGGAAAATTAATAACAACATTACAATCAATTTACTTGCAGGATATACTTACATGAATCCTATCTCTCTTAATTTAGACAAAGTTTATACTACAGACATCTCAGGTATAGAATTAACATATCAAAATAGCAGTTCGGACTCAAGAATATTAAAGTATAGATATAATCATATTGCTAAGATTGATGCTGAAATAGTATATAAAAAACTGTCAATAGGTGGCAGTTGTAGATATAATAGTTTTATGGAAAATATAGATAAAGTCTTTACCACAGTTTTAATTAATGGGAATTATGAAGATAACCCTTTAAGGGATGATCCTGCATTAAATGGAGCGGATGATGGGAATACTCCAACATATGATAACTATGAAGGTATGATTCCTGGAATCAATGCTGCAAGAGAGAAATTTAAGGATGGTGATATAATTATTGATGCAAGATTGGGGTATCAATTTAATGATATGCTAAGATTTGGATTTATTGTAAACAATTTGCTTAACAGAGAATATATGACAAGGCCAGCAACTATGATGCCGCCGAGAACTTTTGCCATGCAGTTAACCTTAAAGATATAGAATGAAAGTAATTGGTATTATTCCTGCTCGCTATGCCTCTAGCCGTTTTCTTGGAAAACCCTTAGCTGATATTCTGGGGAAAAGCATGGTCCAAAGAGTATATGAGCAATGCAAAAAAGCTAATTCACTATCAGCAGTTATTGTCGCAACTGATCATAAAAAGATATTTAATCATGTAATTAGTTTTGGAGGCAGAGCCTTAATGACCGAAACAACTCATCTTTCAGGAACAGATAGGTGTAATGAAGTAATTCAAACTTTAACCGAAAAGTATGATATTGCAATAAACATTCAAGGAGATGAGCCTTGTATTAATCCTGAGCAAATTGATCAAATAGCTTCTTTATTTAATTCTGAGAAGGTGAACATTGCAACGCTGGCAAAAAAGATAGAAGATAAAAGTCTGATAACAGGAGACAATAGTCCAAAAGCTATTTTTGATGAAGATGGAATTGCCCTAAATTTTTGCAGAACAGTTGAAGAATACTCAACAGAAAAAGACTATTTCAAACATATAGGGATCTATGGTTATCGCACCGAAACACTAGCCGAAATTTGTGAATTATCCCCTTCAGAAAATGAACTAAAAGAGCGCTTAGAACAATTAAGATGGCTTGATAATAACTATCAAATTAAAGTGGGGATTACCACTTACGAAGGGGTATCAGTAGACACCCCTGAGGATATTAAAAAAATTAAAGCTCAAATGAGATAAATTCATTAGTTTTGTTCCTATGAATAAAACGATTGAGCACTATATTTCAGAACTCTTATTTTTACATGATTGTATAATACTTCCTAATTTTGGAGGTTTTGTAAGTAATCCTCAATCAGTAAAATTAAATAAGATAACTGGGGTGCTAACCCCTCCATCTAAACAGATTCTTTTTAATACTAATTTAAAAACGAATGATGGGTTATTAATTACTCATATTTCAAATAAAGAAGATGTCTCACAAGATTTAGCGAAAAATGAAGTAGAAAATTATGTTGCAAAAATTACTGAAAAACTGAATAGCTCAAAAGTTTTACGTATAGACAAAATTGGCTTATTCACTTTAGGGAAAGAAGGAAATATCATCTTTTTGCAAGATAGCACAAATAATTATAACTTGGATTCCTTTGGGATGAAAACAATCCACAACAAGGCAGTTGCAAGAGAGACTATTGTTGAAGAGAAAGTGGCTGCTACTATTAAAACAATTCGCACACATAACAATAGCCCAAAAACATTCTTAAGAGCTGCTGCAGTCATTATTCCATTAGTTGCCCTTTCTTATTTAACCATTTCTGAGCAAAATAATATCAATAGTATTTATACGCAAATGGCTAGTTTAAACCCATTTACTCCTACTAAAGTTATTGAAACAGCAAATAAAATAGAAGAAGTAGTTATTATCACCCCTAAAATTATTGATGTGGAAGTAGCTCCAGTAATTATTTCTCAAAAAACATATTATATTATTGCTGGAGCATTTGCAGAACAAAAAAATGCCAACAAAATGTTAGCAAAACTTAACAAATGGAACTATAATGCAACGATAGTTGAGGGGGGTAATTTTCTAAGAGTTAGTTATGATACATTCAACAATAAAGATAAAGCAATTATAGCGTTAAACAAAATCAAGCAAGAAAATCCTGAGGCTTGGTTGCTTGCTAAATAAAATATGAGCTCAAAGACTCCAAGCCAATCAAAAGCAATTTTAACGGAAATTGTTTTGCCAAATGATACCAATAATCTAAATAATTTAATGGGAGGTCGGCTTTTACATTGGATGGATATTGCTGCTGCCATCACAGCTCATAGACATTGCAATAGAACTTGTGTAACAGCTGCTGTAAATAATGTTTCTTTCGAACATCCAATACCAAGAGGCAGTATTGTAACTCTTGAGGCAAATATTTCTAGAGCCTTTTCTTCATCTATGGAAATATTTATTGACGTATGGATTGAAGATACATTGTCCGGCAATAAAACGAAATGCAATGAAGCTATTTATACTTTTGTAGCTGTTGATTCTATGGGAAAACCAACAAGAGTATCAGAAGTAATCCCGGAAACAGAATTAGAAAAAAAACGATTTGAGGGAGCCCTTAGAAGAAGGCAGCTTTCTCTTATTTTAGCTGGAAAATTAAAAGCAAGTGATGCTACTGAACTAAAAGCATTATTCGCTTAAAAATAAATTTTCATCAATTTCTTGCATGCATTTAAAATGTCCTTTTGGACATTTATCATACCCAATCTTGGAACAAGGACGACAACTTAAGCCCTTAACTTCAATTATTTTAGAATTCTCATCTGCCTTATAAGGATGCATCCCAAATGCCGGAACAGTATTGCCCCAAACAGAATAAATTTTCTTTTTAACAGCTGCTGCAATATGCATCATGCCTGTATCATGTGTAATTACATGATTTGCATTTTTCACCAAATAAGCCGACTGATTAATATTGTATTTTCCGCAGGAATTAATAGTATTTTCAGTAGCTGCAATTATTTCTTCCCCTCTTTCAAAATCTTCTGCCCCTCCAATCAAAACTACACTTTCATTTAGTTTATTAATAATAGAAATTATCTTTTCAGTAGGCAACATTTTAGTAGCATGTTGTCCTCCAATTACAAAAGCAATAAAAGAATCTGGAAATTGTGATAAATCAAGTTTATCTTCATCCTTAAGGAAAAAATCCAGACCTTCATTATCATTTTTTACACCTAAATTGGTTACCGTATCTAAGTATCTGTCTACAATATGCACTTCAGGCAAATTATCCATTTTAAATACAGTTAGCATGAATTTTTCCATATTCAGCTTACTGAAACTCCTTGAAGGAACGCCTAATCTAAATTTCAGAATTTGTGTACGTAAATTATTATGCAAGTCAATTATATAATCATAATTTTCTTTTTTCAAATCAGCAATAACCTCATTTATAGACTGCTCGATTTGATAAACTGAATCAATATAAGGATTGTTTTTAAGAAGTGAAACATATGTTGATTTAGTAAGAAAATGCACCTCAGTATTTAATTGTTTTTTTAGCATCCGAACCACAGGAGTCGTCAGCACTATATCTCCAATTGAGGAAAATCTAACAACTAATATTTTTAATGGTTTTTGCACAGGTGTAAAACTAAAGAAATTATCCTAATTTTGTGCTCATGCAATTTATTGATACCCACAGTCATTTATACAGCAGTCAATTTGATGAAGATCGAGCTCATGTGGTTACTGCTGCAATAACAGCAGGAGTAAATACTATTCTTCTGCCAAACATTTCTAGCGAATATACTAAAGAAATGAACAACTTATGTGCTAAATTTCCTAACAATTGTTTTGCTATGATGGGGTTGCATCCATGTGATGTAAAAGTGGAAACCTTAACAAGTGAGCTGCGACATGTTCAACAAGAATTAGCAACAGGAAAGTACATTGCTGTTGGGGAAATTGGTTTGGATTTGCATTGGGATAAATCCACGCTTGAGATTCAAAAAAAGGCTTTTATTCAGCAAATTGAATTGGCTAAACACTATAATTTACCCATTGCGATTCATGTACGAGATTCTTTTGCGGAAGCTATAGAAATTATTGAAAAACTAAATGATAAAAATTTAAGAGGCGTTTTTCATTGCTTTACAGGCAACGCAGAAGATGCAGAAAGAGTTATTAATTTAGGTGGTTTTTATTTAGGGATTGGAGGAGTGCTGACTTTTAAAAATTCAGGATTGGACAAAACAATTAAAGAAATTAATATCCAACATTTGATATTGGAAACTGACTCTCCCTACCTTGCTCCAACACCTTTCAGAGGGAAAAGAAATGAAAGCAAATACCTTGTAAATATTGCCGAAAAGCTAGCAGAAATTCATACTATTGAGCTTTCAGAAGTAGCCCAGATTACTACTGAAAATGCAAAACAATTATTCGACTTATGAAACAGAAAATCTTATTAGTATATACGGGTGGAACCATAGGTATGGTAAAGGACAAAATAAAAAATACCTTAGTTCCTTTCAATTTTGATGGCTTGCTTAAAGCCATTCCTGAACTGAAAAGCGATGAATTAGATTTAGAGAATGTCAGTATAAAAAGCCCTATTGATTCCAGCAATATGCATCCTAATATTTGGGTGGAAATAGTAGAAATTATTGAAACTAATTATGCTAATTATGATGGTTTTGTAATTCTGCATGGCACCGACACTATGGCTTATACAGCATCTGCCTTTAGTTTTATGTTGGAAAATTTGAATAAGGCCATAATTTTCACAGGCTCCCAAATTCCCATTGGAGCAAGAAGAAGTGATGCCAAAGAAAACCTCATCACAGCAGTGGAGATTGCGGCAAGTGGAAAAGTAAATGAGGTATGTATTTATTTTGAAGATCAATTGTACAAAGCAAACCGAACGGTAAAAGTAAATACGGAACATTTTGAAGCTTTTGAATCACCTAACTATCCTATTTTGGCAGAAGCTGGAGTGACCATTAAATACAAATCAGTATTACAAAAAAAACAAAATCAGGGATTAATCGTTCATAAAAACTGTTCAGATGATGTGGCTATTCTAAAACTTTTTCCAGGCATAAAACTAGCAATCATAAGGAGTATTCTCAATAGTGCTAAAGGAATAATTATTGAAAGTTTTGGAGCAGGAAATGCATCAACTAACACTGAATTTACCCTATTACTTAGCCAAAAAATACAGGAAGGGAAAATTATCATGAACATCAGTCAGTGTTTGCATGGAAAGGCTGTAAGAGGACAATATGAAACGAATGAACCTTTTGAGAAAGCAGGAGTAATCTGCGGGAAAGATATGACTACAGAATCTGCAATTACCAAATTGATGTTCCTATTGGGACTAGGATTGACTGATGATGAAATAAAAGCACAATTACAAACGAATTTAAGAGGAGAGATTACCAACTAATTTTTTAGATTTGCTGCCCAATTGGTGAGGTGGCCGAGTGGCTTAAGGCGCACGCTTGGAAAGCGTGTAAACGGGAAACTGTTTCGGGGGTTCGAATCCCTTCCTCACCGCACAATTAATTTTATTACCCTTGTTTATCAATGATTTACAAGGGCATTATTTTTTATGTTGTCAGATTAGTTGTCGTTTTAGGGCTAATACATAACATTATTTCACTTGTTCCTTTCTTAAATGGCATATTATATAATTGTAAGATAATTTTTTATAGTTTTTCATAATTTAATAATTTAAATGCTCTTATGAATAGTAGTTTTTTCATTAATTTAATGTTTTTTAAAATTATCTAAATTCCACTGATAGTTGTATCGAAAATACCAACAGCAAGTTCTGCCCAAATAAGTAGAAAGATTATCAAAATAATTATATAGAGCACATTTCGATATTTGATGTTTTTTATTTTTCTTTTCACAAAATCAAAAATTAAGCCCGTACCAAATAGAAGAATTCCAGCGACTACAAAATCAAATAATTTCCAACTTACTTCACTTGTGAATTGCATTGCTATTAAGGGGATGAGCATTAGAATTGCTACGAAGAGTAGTAGTTTTTTAATAATTTTAAATTTTAATTTTTTCCTAAACATAATCATAATTTTTCTAATCTAATAATTTTATTAGTTGTATTGGGATTGTTACACCCTATTATTTAATAGTTATTTTTTATATAACTTTACAATGTATTTATGAAATCAAAGCATTTTATTAAAAAAGCTGAATATCCTGGAGGGTCAGAAGCTTTAAAGAAGTTTATAAAGAACAATTTACGTTATCCTAAAGAGGCTTTAATGCACAGGGTGGAGGGAAGTGTTTTCCTTAGATATGAGGTTAATGAAGAAGGAATGGTGCATAGTATATCAGTTATAAACGGATTAGGTTATGGATGTGATAAGGAAGCTGAGCGTATTATTCGTTTGTTAAAATATTCTCAAGTAAAAAATAGAGGTATGAAGGTAAATACCAAATTTAAACTTACCATACATTTTAAATTACCCCCAGTGGTGCCTATAAAGATAAATTATATTTATATCAAAAAAAGTAATTAGGATTCACTCAAAGTAATATGAGTAGTAGTTTTGTCATTCTTCCAACAATTCAAACAAATCATCCAAATTAGGGGAGAGTATCATTTCTATTCTTCTGTTTGCGCTTCTACCATCTGAAGTTTTATTACTTTCAATGGGCACAAATTCCGCCCTACCTGCTGCTGTAAGTTGTAGCGGGTTCAATGTTGGGGTTTTGAGCAAAACCTTTACTACATTTGTTGCTCGCATTACACTTAAATCCCAATTATCTTTAACCATTCCTTTACCTCTTAATGGAATACTATCGGTGTGTCCTTCCACCAAAATCTCCAAATCCTTTTGTGAAGCTAAGGCGGTTGCCAATTTGTTAAGTGCTGCAATTCCATCGCTATTTACCTCATATTTTCCAGAAGCAAATAACAAATCTTCTTCTAATGAAATATATACTTTTCCATTGCTTTGTTCTATAGTTATACCATCCCCTTCCAATCCTATTAATGCTTTGGAAATAGATTGTTTCAAAGCAGTTACTATAGAATCTTTTTTGTTGATGATAGTTTCTAGTTCTGTTACTCTTGCTGAACGCTCCTCTAATTCTTGTTTTTTAGCATCTAGGGAATTTGATAATTTGTTCAATTCATCTTCTTTATCAAAAAGTTCCGATTGAGATTGTTCTAATTGTTCTAAAAGCTTCTTGGTTTCTTTAGCTTTGTCCGCCATGTAGCTACTATTTTTAGAAGTCAATAAGTCGTACGCGTCACTCAACTGAGTATATTTAAATTTCAAAATAGTTAAGGTCTTTCCATTCTGTAGAGAGTCATTTCTTAAATCAGAAATTTGTGCTCGTAAAGCAACAATACCCCCTTCGCTTTCTTCCAATTTACCATTAAGGGAAAGCACTTTCTTTTCAGCTGAAATTAAAGCCGATTTTGCACTTTCGTGTTCTGCAACTAAAGTATTATGAATTTTTGGGGTTACGCAGGCGCTTAATGCCAATAGCAGTGCACTAATGCATAGAATAGACTTTTGCATTTTGAAAATTTTTAATTTTCTCAAAATTACAAAGGAAGAAAAAGAAAAAATAATTGATAAAGAATACTTTTCAACAGCAAAAAATGAAAAGAAATTAGCGTGCCCAATAGCCTTCTATCCAAATACAATCTACAAAAAATTACGCCACTACCTGTGCAAAACTACTTAGTGGCATAAATAAGCTGGTTCCGAAAAAGAGCGTGAAACTAAAAATCATTATTTTCATGGCAATATATTTTAAAGATTAGTACTTTTATGTCTTCAATTTCAAACGCAAACTTAAATTTAAAAGTATGAAAAAAATTATAAACTATTTTTTACAGGGGTTATTATACATAGTCCCTATATCTGTAACACTTTATGTAGTATACTGGGGATTCATTACAGTTGATGGTATTTTACCCTTTCGGTTCCCAGGCTTAGGGCTTATTGTAATTATTGCACTGATTACTTTAATTGGCTTTGCAGGTTCTGTCATTATCGCAAGTCCTATCAATTCTTTTTTCCAAAAATTATTAAAAAAAGCCCCTTTACTACAAACTATCTATAGTTCAATGAAAGATTTGATGAATACTTTTGTAGGCAAAAAGAAAGGATTTGAGCAAGCAGTACTTATTAAATTATATGAAAATTCAACAATAGAACGAATTGGCTTTATAACAAATGACGATTTGAGTTCATTAGGGATAAAAAATGGCAAAATTCTAGTGTACTTACCACACTCCTATGCGTTTTCAGGGCAACTATTTGTTGTAGATCGCTCTTATATCACTCTAATAGATAAATCATCTGCTGAAATAATGAAATTAATTGTTTCTGGCGGCGTTACTGAACTAGATAATTCATCAGAAAAAAGCTTATAAATATGAAAAAACTATTTTACTTACTTATAGGTGCATCCTTCATTATACAAAGTTCAGCTCAAAACCCAGGAGACACTATTGTTGTACAAGCCTTTATTCATGATGCATGGACTGATGGGGCTGGCAATTCAACAGGTAGTGGCGCAAGAGATACCGTAGCTTATTTTCCAAATGACACGAGTTTAACTTTTGAAAAAATAATTATGTCTTATAATATGAGGTGTAAAGATAATAATAGTAATAATCCTGGGGGGAATTCAAGAATTGGTTGCGGGGCATGGGACTATAGTTGCCAAACATATATACATGATTCTACAAGAATTGATTCTATTTTATCTAAGCAGGCAAGCCATGCTATCTCCTCTTTTTCTGGCAACATTTATAATTATTCTTTAAGTCCAGTTTATAATTATTACCAATTTCAGCAGCAAACCGCTTTAATAAATTCAATTATTTCAGAAGACACTATTCATATAGGGAATGGGGCGGACTCTCTTGATTTTGTAATTGCAACAGAGCAAAATTCGCATAAATCTCAGTTTTTGTATAAAGCAAATGAGTTGGTTGCATTAGGATTGTTAAATGACACCATCAATGCTCTTTCGCTAAATGTTCTAAGTGGTAGTCAGACAGCAAATTTCTTAACAATAAAATTAAAGTTGACTACTGATAGCGTGTTAGGTAATATCAGCCCTCATATAAATGGATTTACGGAAGTTTACAATGCAAATACACTTCTTAATAGTGGAGTTAACCGATTCCAATTCATAAATGATTTTGTTTGGGATTCAGTATCCAATATTATAGTGGAATTCTCAATAACAAATTCAACCAATGGAAGTGCAACTTTGATTGAAGGAGAGCAACTAAACAATAATTTAGGATTGTTTTCAAATGATGCAAATCATATAACTGTAAATTCTGCTGAAAGTATTGATCTGCCAACTACTGCAATGAACAGTATTTCTAATGAAATTACTGTTTCATTTTGGATAAATGGGAATGCTAATGTATTGCCCCAGAATACTACAATAATAGAAGGATATGATGCCAATAATTACAGAACTTTAAACATTCACTTTCCCTGGAGTAATGGCAGAATGTATTGGGATTGTGGAAATAGTGGGACCTCATCTTACGATAGAATTGATAAAGCAGCTTCATTAAGTGAATATACTGATGGATGGAGCCATTGGGCATTTACAAAAAATGCAACTACAGGAGATTTGAAAATATACAGAAATGGTTTATTGTGGCACTCAGGAACTGGACATACCAGAACAATAGATATTGCAACATTAAAATTAGCAAGTCAGGGTAATGCTAATGGATATTTTTGGGATGGACATATTAAAGAGGTAAGAATATTTGATAAAGAACTTTCTGCAGCAACTATAAATGATTGGATGATAAAACGAATTGATAATTCACATCCTGATTATATAAATTTAGTTGCTCATTATCCTTTAAATGAGGGGCAAGGGACAACATCTTTAGACAATACAATAAATCAACAAATTGCAACTTTTAGCGGAAATGTTAATTGGAATTATGCCAGAGGAAATGAAATAAGTCAGTTTTTTACAGAAGTAAATTCTCGGCCAAATATTAACTTTTACCAAGGTCAGTATTCTTTAACTATTACTACTGACACTATTTTAGATTCATTAATTGCTGGGGCAAATACTATTACACAATACGCAATAGTGCCCAATTATGGAACTTTACAAAATGACAGTATTGCTACTGTTTCTACTAACACTTATTGGGAGGCATTATCTTATTTGTTTGATGCAAATGGAAATATATTAAGTGTTGATACAACAACCATAGATGGATCAATTTCTATTACTGATCTAATCTATTATAAACGTTATCCAATGGCTTTTCAAATCATGTCATTTGTTACTCCCTACGGTATGGGGGTAGATTTTGGAGCTACTGGGAAAACCTGGTATTTTGATGTAACTGATTATTCTCCTGTATTAAAAGGAAATAAACAAATTACAATGAGTGGTGGTGGACAATGGCAGGAAGATATGGATGTTAAATTTCTATTTATTGTAGGAACTCCTACTAGAGATGTATTAGAGATGCAACAAATTTGGAGACCACAATCTAAAGGATATACTACTATTATGTCAGATGATGCATTTGAAGCAAGATCTCATACTTTATTGTCAAATGCCACTTCTTTTAAACTAAGAACCTCTATTACGGGGCATGGACAAGAAGGAGAATTTATTCCAAGAACTCATACTTTAAATTTAGATGGATCAAATCCTTCTACCTATAGTTGGCAAGTATGGACGGAATGTGCCGACAATCCTATTTATCCACAAGGAGGCACTTGGATTTACGATAGAGCTGGATGGTGTCCAGGAAAAGAAACAGATTTAAGAGAGGATGATATTACCCCATTTGTTACTCCAGGCCAATCACATATTTTTGATTATGGAATAGATGGAGCTTCCGGATCTTCAAATTATTGGGTGAATTGTCAATTGGTAAGTTATGATGATCCTAATTTTAGCATCGATGCCTCAATTGCTGAAGTACTTTCTCCGACAACTAGTATAAAACATTTCAGAAGAAATCCTATGTGTTCAAAACCAGAAGTTGTGTTGCAAAATACAGGATCCTCTACTTTAACTTCTGTGAGTATAAAATATTGGATTAATGGAGGGCAACAACATACTTATAATTGGTCTGGGAATTTAGATTTCTTAGAAAAAGTTGAGATTGAACTTCCAGATCCTACTTCTTTGTGGTTAACAATAAATACAGCTTCATCAAACAAGTTTTATGTTGAGATATTTGAAGTAAATTCATCAACTGATCAATATTCACAAAATAATTTAATGACTTCAGCATTTGAAGCTCCTGCATCATATCCTAATACATTCGCTCTTTGGTTTGAAACAAATTCAGGAGTTGTGAATGTTGCTACACAAGAATCTGAAAATTCTTGGAAATTTTTGAATTCGGATGACAACATTCTTTTTTCTAGCAATATCTTATATGCAAATACAAATTACAGAGACACACTCACTTTTGATGATGGTTGTTATACGTTTATTATTAACGATGAAGATGAAGATGGTTTTGATTTTTGGGCAAATAATGATGGCTCTGGGATGGCTAGATTCCGAGAGCTAGGAGCAGGCTGGCTGCATGCTTTTGATGGTGATTTCGGGAAATTTATTTTTTATGAATTTAAAGTGGAGAGCGGCTCTTCGTCTATTGAACAAGAGAATTATAATATAAATATTTATCCTAATCCATCTAAAGATGATATAATAATAAGTGGAGATTTATCGGTATTTTCTGAATTTACAATTGTAGATAATTTAGGAAAAATTGTACTTGCTAAACAAATAAATAAAAACGCAATTTCACAAAAAATAAATATTAAATCTCTTGCAAAAGGAATTTATTTTGTTGAGATTGATGATGGTAAAATCATTAGAAAAATAATGAAACAATAATGAAATATTGTAATAGTTTAACTAAGTTTTCTCGCTTTAAAACAAGAGTTGTAATGATTGGTAATTTGGGAATTGGAGGAAATAATCCTATTGCTATTCAATCAATGACCATAACAGACACTATGGATACCATTGCTACTGTTGAAGAATCAATACGAATGATTAAGGCAGGTTGTGAATTGGTACGGATTACAGCTCCAAGCAAAAAGGAGGCTGCAAACTTACAAAACATCAAAGATGAACTAAGAAAAAGAGGGTATGATACCCCCCTTATAGCTGACATTCATTTTACACCAAATGCAGCAGAAATTGCAGCCAGGATTGTAGAAAAAGTAAGGGTAAATCCTGGGAATTATGCTGATAAAAAAAGATTTAAAAATATTGAATATACTAACGAATCTTATACAGCTGAACTGGACAGGATAAGGGAAAAGTTCACTCCTCTTGTTAAAATTTGTAAGGAGTACGGAACAGCTATGCGAATTGGGACTAATCATGGTTCTCTTTCTGACAGAATTCTTTCTCGTTATGGGGATACGCCTAAGGGAATGGTGGAATCAGCCATGGAATTTTTACGCATATGCCAAGATGAGAATTTCCATGAAATTCTCCTTTCTATGAAAGCGTCCAACACTAGAGTGATGGTGCACGCCTATCGGCTTTTAGTAGCTGAAATGATAAAAGAAGGTATGGATTATCCGCTTCATTTGGGAGTGACTGAAGCAGGGGAAGGGGAAGATGGTAGGATAAAATCGGCAGTTGGAATAGGTACGCTTTTAGCAGATGGATTAGGTGACACTATTCGTGTTTCGCTAACGGAAGCGCCAGAATTTGAAGTTCCAGTAGCACAAAATTTGTTAAAGCATTTTGAAGGAATTGAGAAGCATAATTCTATTGAGAAAATAACAAAAAACACACTCCATTCTTTTGATTATAAAAAGAGAGAAACAAATAAAGTCCTAAATATTGGCGGAAGAAATGTGCCGATTGTAATGGCTGACTTTTGCCTTAAAGAAAAAATTACACCTGCTTCCTTTTTTGCTTTAGGTTCTAATTATTCCATTCCTTTAGATAAATGGCATATCTCTGATATGGCAGCTGATTATGTTTTTATGGGAAATCATGATATTGACTTTGAAGTTCCTGGAACGTTAGGCATTATTTATAATTATAAAAAGTGGCAAGAACATAAAAAAGGATATCCATTTTTAACGGTTAATGATTATTTAGATGAAGAAATTATCTCAGATAAACTAAACTTTATTTATGTCTGTTTATCTGAATTGAATAAAGAACTTTTTACAAAACTAAAAACGGATACAACAGCCGTTTTGTTAATTGATACTTATAACAGAAACGGACTAGCCGAGCAAAGAAAGCTCTTTACCGAGCTAATGAATAATAATATAAAAACTCCAGTAATTATTGGTAGGGCTTATGGAGACTTGTCTGAAGAACAATTACAACTTTCTGCTAGTTCTGATTTTGGAGCACTGCTTTTAGATGGATTAGGGGATGGTATATTTATTGCGGCAGAGAATTGCGGTTCTGATCAATCTGTAAATTCCTTAGCATTTGGAATACTACAAGCTACACGAACTCGTATTTCCAAAACAGAATATATTTCTTGTCCTAGTTGTGGAAGAACTCTTTTTGATTTGCAAGAAACCACAGCCAAAATCCGGAAAGTTACTAATCACTTAAAAGGAGTAAAAATTGGAATTATGGGCTGTATCGTAAATGGGCCAGGGGAAATGGCAGATGCAGATTATGGCTATGTAGGTACGGGCCCAGGAAAAATTACTTTATATAAAGAACAAACTGTGGTAGAAAAAAACATCCCTGAAGAAAAAGCAGTAAGTGCATTAATTGACCTTATTAAAGAACATGGAGATTGGGTAGAGAATAAACATGCTGATAAAATCTATTAATTACACTATCTCACATGTTTTTTCGTTTTCAATTCTATTATAATCTATTTTTATTATTTTGAGAGTTGAATCTAGTAATTACATATTTAGGTACTTTGTCTTGCATAGTACTATATTTTATTTACATTTGCCAGCCATAAATCAATCAAAATGATAAAAATTACGGGCTTACATAAATCGTATCATATTGGAAAAAACTCCTTGCATGTTTTAAAGGGTATTAATTTTAATGTTAATGAAGGGGAGTTGGTTGCAATTATGGGGTCTTCAGGTTCTGGAAAATCTACTCTACTAAACATTATTGGAATGTTAGATGTTGCTGATGAAGGGATCTATACTTTGGATGACAACCTAATAAAAGATATGGATGAAACTAAGTCTGCTCAATACCGAAATAAATTTTTAGGCTTTATATTTCAATCATTTAATCTAATTAATTATAAAACTGCCCTTGAAAATATTGCTTTGCCTTTATATTATAAAGGACTTAAGCGAATGGAACGTCAAGAAATAGCCATGGAATATCTTACAAAAGTTGGGTTAGCCGATTGGGCCACTCATTTACCAAGTGAACTTTCAGGAGGACAAAAGCAAAGGGTGGCAATTGCCAGAGCAATGGTTACCCAACCAAAAGTATTGCTTGCTGATGAGCTTACTGGTGCTTTAGATTCCAAAACATCTACTGAAGTTATGGATTTAATTCAAAAAATAAATGCTGAAGGGAAAACAATATTAGTAGTTACTCATGAAGAAGATATTGCAATGATGTGTAAACGTATTGTTCGGCTAAAAGATGGTGTAATTGTTGAAGATAAAGTCGTTAATCAAATAAAAGCAACAACTCATGTTTAACAAAGATAGTTGGAGAGAAATATTTGATACAATACGTAAAAATAAATTGCGAACTTTTTTATCAGGTTTTACTGTTGCTCTAGGTATATTTATCTTTATTATACTTTTTGGTTTTGGTAATGGGTTAGGTAATACGTTTCAATCATTTTTTAATGATGATAAATCTAACACCATGTGGATATACCCTGGTGTAACTGATAAACCCTTTAAGGGGTATGAATCAGGAAGAAGAATAGAATTTGATAATAGTGATTTAAGAGATATAGAGCAGCAATTTGATTATTATCTGGAGAGTATAACCCCTAGAATTTACGATCAAGCTACGGTTAAATTTAAGGGAGAGGCTAATAGCTACATGATTAGAGCAGTTAGTCCTGCTCATCAATATAATGAAATGACTATAATGATGAAAGGACGTTATCTAAATGAGGATGATATAAAAAATAAATGCCAATATGCAGTAATTGGCAGGTTAGTTGAGCAAGATATTTTTAAAAATACAGAGCCAATAGGTCAATATTTACATGCTGGAGGTCATAGTTGGAAAGTGATTGGTGTATTTCAAGATGATGGAGGAGACAATGAAGAAAGAATTATTTATATCCCTTATACGAGTTATCAAAAATTACAAAGTAGAAATAATAAAATTGATGAAATTGTACTTAGCTATAATCCTGAAATTGGTTATGAAGGAGCAATAGAATTTGAAAAAAATCTAAAGAAATTTTTAAAAAATAAAAAAGCTATTGACCCTAGAGATAGTGGAGGAATATATATAAGAAATCTTGCAGATGACATGAAAGAAACTCAACAATTTTCCAGTGTTCTTCAATTAATTATTTCACTTATTGGAATTGGCACTTTAATTGCTGGAATTATTGGTATAAGTAATATTATGGTGTTTGTAGTGAAAGAGCGCACTAAAGAATTAGGCATTAGAAAAGCAATTGGTGCAAGCCCAAGAAGCATTATTGCTATGATCCTGCAAGAAGCTATTTTCATCACTACTTTATCAGGTTATTTTGGGCTAATTGCAGGTATTGCTACTTTGAGCTTAATAGGAGATACCCTTGAAAAAAATTATTTTATCACCAATCCTAACATTGAAATTTCAACTGCAATCTTTGCTACTATTATCCTTATACTTTCTGGTGCACTTGCTGGCTACATTCCAGCAAGACGAGCAGCAAGAATTAAACCTATTATTGCATTAAGAGACGAATAGATATGAAAAAACTACTTGATAGCGATACATGGCAAGAAATTTTTAGCTCAATTAATCAAAACAAGATTAGGACAATAATTACTGTAATTGGTGTGCTCTGGGGAATTTTTTTATATATAGTTTTGTCTGGTGCAGCTAAAGGAGTTGATAACGGATTTGAGCGTCAATTTGAAAGGATATCTTCTAATAGTTTATTCGTTTGGGGACAATCTACAACTGTACCTTATGATGGATTTAAAATAGGAAGGCAAATTAGCTTAAAATTAAGTGATGTTCAGGCTTTAAAAAACAAAATCCCAGAGATACAATATATTGCACCTAGAAATGTAAGTGGGCTATGGGGTACTTCTGGTGGAAAGATAGTTCATGGTCAAAAAACAGGAACTTATAATGTCTATGGAGATTTCCCAGTATTTACAACAATTACAACAAAAAACATATATGATGGAGGTAGATTCATAAATGAATCAGATATAACATTTAATAGAAAAGTATGTGTAATTGGCGAAAGAACAAGGCAAGAATTATTTGAAGAGGATGAAAATCCAATAGGTGAATTCATCCGCATCAATAATATTTATTTTAAAGTTGTAGGAATACATAAATATGCTGTTGATGGGGGGATGGCAGAAGATGGTGATATTCATATTCCTTTCTCAACTTATAAGAAACTCTACAATAATGGAGAACATGTTCATTTTTTAATAGTTGCTGCTTTTGATGATGCTGATATTGTAAAAGTAGAACAAGATATTAGAACTGTTCTGAAAGATAGGCATAATATAAGCCCTGCTGATATGCGTGCAATTGGCGGATTTAATTTAGGTGAAATGTTTAAGCAAATTACTAGATTTGCCTCAGGTCTAACATTTTTGTCATTAGTAATAGGTTTGGCTACCATTTTTGGAGGTGTAATAGGTATAGGAAATATTTTGCTTATTTCAGTAAAAGAACGAACAAAAGAGATTGGGATAAGACGTGCTATTGGAGCTACTCCTAAAGAAATCAGATTACAAATTATTTTAGAATCTGTTTTTCTTACTATAATTGCAGGTATCATTGGAATTATTTTAGGAGCTATTGTGCTTTCTGGAATAAATTTAGCTACACAAGGACTAACAGATTATCCTTTTACCAATCCAACGGTACCAATCTCATATATTTTGAGTGCTCTAGGATTAATGACAATATTAGGAACCTTGATTGGGCTTATACCAGCACAGAGAGCAATTAGTATTAAACCAATAGATGCATTAAGAGAAGAATAAATTAAAATTAAAATTATGAAACACAGTAAGAAAATTGGATTAGGCCTTTTATTTTTAGGAATAATATTTGCAAGTGCCTTTTTTATTAAGTCAAACAGTAAGCCACTAGTTGAGTACGAAACTACCACACTTACTATTGCTACTATTGAAAATAAAATAGTTGCAACCGGGAAAGTAATTCCTGAAGATGAAGTGGAGATAAAGCCGCAAATAGCTGGAATTATAGAAAAGATATTGGTAAAAGAAGGAGATGAGGTGAAAGCAGGAGATCTGCTAGCTCAAATAAAAGTAGTGCCAAATGAACAGAGCTTAAATAATGCACAAGGTAGGGTGAAAAATTCTGAATTCATTTTAACCAATTCTAAAGCAGAATTTCACAGACACAAAACACTTTTTGATAAAGGGATTATTTCTCAGCAAGAATTTAATAGCATAGAATTACAATACAATCAAGCTTTACAAGATTTAGAAAATGCAAAAAGTGATTTACAAATTATTAAAATAGGATCTTCAGGTGGTTCAGGAATAGCAAATACTAATATTAGAGCAACAGTAACAGGAACTGTTTTGGAGATTCCTGTAAAAAAAGGAGATCAAGTTATCCAAGCCAACACCTTTAATGCAGGAACAACTATCGCCACTATTGCGGATTTGAACATAATGATTTTTGAAGGGAAAGTAGATGAAGCTGAAGTAGGAAAATTATCACAAGACATGTCACTAATTGTTACACTTGCTGCTATTGAAGGGAAAGAATATACTGCCAAATTAAAGTTTATTGCCCCAAAAGGAATAGAAGAAGGAGGTGCTGTTCAGTTTAAAATTGAAGGAGAAGTTTACTTGGATGACGAATATTTTATAAGAGCCGGTTATAGTGCTAATGCATCAATAGTAACGGAAAGAAGAGATAGTGTAATAGCAATAAGTGAAGCCCTTCTACAATACGACCTAAAAACCAAAGAACCTTATGTTGAAGTGGAGATTGGAGAGCAAGAATTTGAAAAAAGAGACATTGAATTAGGCCTATCGGATGGAGTAAATGCAGAAGTTCTTTCTGGAGTTACAAAGGAAGATAAAATAAAAATATGGAACAAAACAGAACCTGAAAAAAGAGGGGGAGTAAGCGTTAAAATTAGTAATTAAAAGAATATGAAAACAGTTAAAT
>DUAO01000116.1 GCA_012960805.1 Flavobacteriales bacterium
AACCGTAACCTATTATGTTAATCCATCAGCTGGCTCTACATACAACTGGACTTTAATTGGAGGGACAATACAATCTGGCATGGGCACAAATTCAATAGATGTATTATGGAATAATTCTGGAATGTTTTCTCTTTCGGTAATAGAAACAAATATAAATGGATGTATTGGTGATGAAATTATAACTATGGTTTCTGTTATTATATCTTCAATTGAAGAGATAAATAACAAAAAGAAACTAAACAAGATTACTGATGTATTAGGTAGAGAAACAAATGGAAAACATAAGATCCCTTTATTCTACATCTATGATGACGGAACAGTAGAGAAAAAAATAACAATAGAATGAATACATATCTAATTGATGCAGTAAGAACTCCAATTGGAAATTTTGGAGGAACATTAAAAGAGGTAAGAACTGATGATTTGGGAGCAATTCCAATTAGAGAACTCGTAAAAAGAACAGGAATTGATGCTAGCAAAATTGATGATGTAATTATGGGCTGTGCGAATCAGGCTGGGGAAGACAATAGAAATGTGGCGCGTATGTCCCTACTCCTAGCAGGCTTACCTTTTTCTGTTCCTGGAGAAACTATAAACCGTTTATGTGCTTCTGGAATGTCAGCAGTTATTCATGCACACAGAGCAATCTGTGCAGGTGATGGGGATTTGTTTATTGCAGGAGGAGTGGAAAATATGACAAGAGGACCTTGGGTGATTTCAAAAGCATCCAGGCCTTATGGGAGAGATTCTAAAATGCACGATTCTTCTTTCGGTTGGCGATTCGTAAACCCAAAAATGAAGGAATTATATGGAGTAGATGGAATGGGAAATACAGCTGAAAATTTAGCTGAAAAATACAATATCTCACGCGAGGACCAAGATCAGTTTGCTTACAACTCACAAATAAAAGCTTCAAAAGCACAATGTTCAGGAAGATTAGCAGAGGAAATAATCCCTGTTGAAATTCCACAAAGAAAAAGTGACCCCATTATATTTAAACATGATGAATTTATAAAGGGAGATACCTCATTAGAAGTTTTAGGAAAATTAAGAACCGCTTTCAAAAAAGATGGAGGAACTGTAACTGCAGGAAATGCTTCAGGACTAAATGATGGAGCAGCTGCTATGTTATTAGCATCAGAGAAAGGTGTAAAAGAAAACAACCTCACTCCTCTTGCAAAAATTGTAAGTTCAGCTGTGGTTGGTGTAGAACCAAAAATTATGGGGATAGGACCTGTTATGGCATCCAACAAAGCTCTTGAAAGAGCAGGTTTAACAATGGAAGATATGGATATTATTGAGCTGAATGAGGCCTTTTCTGCTCAAGCATTAGCTTGTATTCGTGAGTGGGGACTTAAAGACAACGACCCAAGAATCAACCCAAATGGAGGTGCAATTGCCTTAGGACATCCACTTGGTGTAAGTGGCACAAGAATTTTACAAACTGCTGCAATTGAACTTAAAAAGCAGAATAAAAAATACGCATTAATAACCATGTGTATTGGTGTAGGGCAAGGATATGCAACAATAATTGAAAGAGTATAATGATTTACGAATTTAACGGATATAAACCTGTAATACACCCTTCTTCTTTTGTACATAAAGAAGCAACTATCATTGGAAATGTAATTATTGGAAAAGATGTATATATCGGCCCAGGAGCATCTTTAAGAGGAGATTGGGGACAAATTACGATTGAGGATGGTTGTAATGTGCAGGATAATTGTATTATTCATATTTTCCCTGGGAAAGATGTTCTTTTACAAGAGAATGCTCATATCGGTCATGGTGCTATTATTCATGGTGCTAATATTGGAAAAAATAGTATGGTGGGCATGAATGCTGTAGTGATGGATGATGCTAATGTAGGCAATGAATGTATTGTTGGCGCGCTTTGTTTTGTAAAAGGAGAGATGCAAATACCAAACCGAAAAGTTGTAGTAGGTAATCCTGCACAAATAAAAGGTGATGTATCTGATGACATGATTAATTGGAAAAGTAAAGGGACAGAATTATACCAAGAATTACCAGAAGAATGCAAATTATTAATGAAAGAGTGCAGCCCTTTATCTGAAATAGAAGAAAATAGAAAAGAAAAACAAAAAATAACTTTTGATACTTGGAAAAAAACAAAATGATGAAAAAACTACTACTTATATTACTTTGCTTGCCTATGATTGGGTTTGGGCAATGGCAACTACCTGCAGAATTTACAGCACAATCAGACCCTATTAATGTAATGCCAATTAGTTTTACAACAGATTCAACTGCAGTTATGTTATCTGCAGGAGATACGCTTATTGTTACTAATTGGTCTTGGGATTTTGGAGACGGAGGAACTGATAGCATACAAAATCCAATACACACATATTCTGTATATGGTAATTATATTGTTTGTTTAACTGTTGGAGCAATTCCAATAAACGGAAATCTAATTTATTATACATTTATTAATTGTGATACTTTTACTTACAGTCCTTCTGGTTGGGCAAAAATTGGACAGATAACAGCCATTAAAGAACACACTACAAACAAAGAATTACTTAAAGTAACTGACATCTTAGGAAGAGAAACAAAAGGCAATAAGAATGAACCTCTCTTTTACATCTATAGTGATGGAACAGTAGAGAAAAGAATAGTTATAGAATAAAATGAAAAATTACGAAAATTATGCATTAGGAAATTGGACAAAAGGAGATGGAGAAGGAGCTCCACTTTTTAATGCAATTACTGGAGAAGAAATAGGGAAAGCATCCTCTACAGGTTTAGACTTTTTGGCAATGATGGACTATGCTCGAAAAGTGGGAGGTCCAAAACTTAGAAAAATGACTTTTCAAGAAAGAGGTTTGATGTTAAAAGCCTTGGCACTTCACTTGCATTCCATAAAAAATAAATTCTATGCCCTTAGTGCCCAAACAGGCGCAACCAAAGTAGATTCTTGGATTGATATTGAAGGAGGAATTGGAAATATATTCGCCAATGCATCTCTAAGAAAAAACTTCCCAGATTTACCTTATCATATTGATGGTGAAATGGCTCCATTATCAAAAAATGGAACCTTTATTGGACATCATATCATGACGCCAAGAGAGGGAGTTGCTATTCATATAAATGCGTTCAACTTCCCTATTTGGGGAATGTTAGAAAAAATTGCAGTAAACCTTATGGCAGGAGTTCCTGCTATTGTAAAACCGGCAACTATTACTTGTTTCCTTACCGAAATGATGGTTCGTGAAATTGTAGATTCGGGGATTTTACCTGAAGGAAGTCTACAATTAATTTGTGGAAGTGCAAGGGGAATTATTGACCATGTAGAAACAGGAGATATTGTAACTTTTACTGGAAGTGCTTCTACAGGAAAAATGCTAAAATCACATCCTAAATTAATAGAAGAATCTGTACCATTTAATATGGAAGCAGATTCTTTAAACTGCTCTGTTTTAGGAGAGGATGCAATTCCTGGAACTGCAGAGTTTGATATATTCATAAAAGAAGTTCAGAAAGAGATGACCGTAAAAGCAGGACAAAAATGTACTGCTGTACGTAGAATAATTGTTCCTGAAAAATTAGTAGAAGATGTGCAAATTGCTCTTGGGAAACGACTCTCTAAAACTACTATTGGAGACCCTTCAGTAGAAGGAGTAAGAATGGGATCCTTAGCTGGAAACGAACAAAAAATAGAAGTAACTGAGAAAGTTAAAGAGCTAGCTAAAACACAAGAAATTGTTTACGGAAGTTTAGAAGAATTTGAAGTAACTGGAGCAGATAAAAACAAAGGAGCATTTATCTCCCCAATTCTATTTTTAAATGATGATCCGTTCAATAAAACTGATTGCCATAATATTGAGGCCTTTGGACCAGTTTCTACTATTTTACCTTATAAAACGATTGATGAAGCAATTGAACTTGCTAGAATGGGTAAAGGCTCTTTAGTATGTTCTATTATTACAAACGATATGAAGATTGCAGAACAATTTGTATTGGGAGCTGCAAGCATGCATGGTAGAATATTAGTCTTGAATGAAGCTTGTAGCAAAGAGAGTACTGGTCACGGCTCTCCTATGCCACTACTTACCCATGGTGGTCCAGGTCGTGCAGGAGGAGGAGAAGAAATGGGGGGAATAAGAGGAATTAAACATTATCTGCAAAGAACTGCTATACAAGGGCACCCAACAACCATTACGGCACTTACCAAACAATATCAAGTGGGAGCAGCTCAAAATACGGAGGAGCCTCATGTTTTTAGAAAACACTTTGAAGAAATTGAAATTGGAGATACGGTAATTACCGATACCCATTTAGTTACCCTTGATAATATAAATGATTTTGCAGAACTTTCAGGAGATAAATTCTATGCTCATATGGATGAAAACGCATTGGAAGGAACGATATTTACAGAAAGAGTTGCACACGGATATTTTATAATGAGCAAAGCAGCAGGATTATTTGTTGATCCTGAAAAAGGACCGGTTTTATTAAACTATGGTATTGATCAATGCAGATTCACCAAACCAGTTTATCCTGGAATGACAGTTGGAGTTCGTTTTACAGCAAAAGAGAAAATAAGCCAAGAAAAAAGAGAGGATGATGATATTGCAAAAGGAATTGTAAAATTCTTGGTAGATGTATATGATGATGATGGAGAAACAGTAATGCTTTCCACTATTTTAACCATGGTACGGAAATTAGATCAATCTTAAATTTATATTATGAAAAAACTATTATTACTATTACTTTGCTATCCATTAATTGGCTTTGCGCAAAATCCTAATTATTCTGAAGATATTGCTCCTATTATATATGGGAAATGTTTGCAATGCCACCATAGTGGTGGAATTTCAAATTTGAACTTGGAGAGTTATGCAAATACAGTAACAAATGCTGGAATGATACAACACGTTACATCCACCGGAGAGATGCCTCCATGGCCTCCTGATACATTGTTTCAGCATTATGCATATGAAAATACTTTAAGCATGAATGAGATAAGTACAATTATGGATTGGATAACAAATGGAACGCCTATTGGCGATACCTCATTACTACCACCAATGCCAACGTTCACAAATTCATCACTACTTGGCACTCCTGATTTAGAATTACAGATTCCAACATACTCAAGTACTGCAACATCAAATTCTGATGATTATGTGTGTTTTTCAATACCAACTGGTTTAACTCAAAGCAGAAAAATAAGAGCTATTGAGGTTATTCCTGGAAATTTACAAACTGTACATCATGTACTGGTATCAATAGATTTATTTCCTAATAACTCCATTGTAACAACACCTAATTGTATGGGGCCAACCGGAGACATGTTGTATGCTTATGCTCCAGGATCAGTAGCATTAACCTATCCTACGAATACTAGCAACTCTTTTGGTGTAGAATTACCTGCAAATAGTAACATTACACTTGCTATGCACTATCCAGAAGGTAGTTTTGGTCAGGTAGATAGCACTAAAGTCAGATTCTATTTTTATCCGCAAAGCACGGTGATTAGGGAAATAACAACCGATTTTTTAATTAATGAAGGATTATTTGGTATACCGTTTATTCTACCGCCAAATCAGATTACTGAGATTACAGGTTCTTTTGGACCAACATCACAAGATTATTCTTTTATGTCTGTTTTTCCTCACATGCATCTTTTAGGTAAAGATATGGAGTGTATGGCGGTAACTCCAACTAATGATACTATTAATTTAATCAGAATCAATAATTGGGATTTTGAATGGCAAGGATTTTATTTTTACCAAACCTTTATTAAAATTCCTGCAGGTAGCATGATATATGCAAAAGGAAACTATGACAATACCGTTAGTGCAACTAATCCTAACCCTGTTACTGTTCAATCAGGCCTTAATACAGAAGATGAAATGTTTATTTTTATTTTTCAGTTTCTGCCTTATCAATTGGGAGACGAAAACATATTAATTGAGAATGGATCTGTTTCCACCAATATACATGAGCCAACAGCTATTTCCTCATTAAGAAAATTATTAAAAATAACAACTATTTTAGGCCAGTCAACCAAACCTAAACCAAACACGCCTCTCTTTTACATCTATGATGATGGAACAGTAGAGAAAAAAATAATTATTAAATAACTAAGATGAAAAAACTACTACTTATATTACTTTGCTTGCCTTTAATGACTTTAGCACAACAAACAGTTGGATTATTCTCTAATTTACCAGAATCTTATAATGGGTATACTTTATTTAATTCACTTGGAAGTACAAATACCTATTTGATTGACAATTGTGGAGTTAAAGTATATGAGTGGAACTCTAATTTTAAACCTGCGGCATCAGTATATTTATTAGAAAATGGAAATTTACTTAAAACAAGCCAATTGGACAGTACTACTTTTAGTTTTGGTGGTACTGGTGGTGGAATTGAAATATTAGATCCCAGCAGTAATGTGATTTGGTCTTATGAAGTAAATAGTGACTCAACGCTTGCCCATCATGATTTAGAGATCCTCCCAAATGGAAATGTTTTAATTCTTGCAATTGAACTTATTTCAGCACAAGAAGCTGATACTTGTGGATCTCTTTCTTATACTGATTCTTCAGGAGCGGTATTTAGTGCAGATAGATATTCAGAAATGATACTAGAAGTAAATCCTACAACTGATCAAATTGTATGGGAGTGGCATGCTTGGGATCATTTAATTCAAGATACAGATCCTAATTTGCTTAATTATGGAACAATATCTGACTATCCAGGAAGGATTAATATTAATTATGCTTTTGATGGCACTGATCCTGATTGGCTTCATGCTAATTCTATTGATTATAATGCTGATTTAGATCAAATAATAATTAATTCTCCAACTTTTAATGAATTTTGGATTTTAGATCATAGTGCGACAACTGCAGAAGCTGCTGATAGTGTTGGAGGGTTTTCTGGTAAAGGAGGAGATATACTATATAGATGGGGGAATCCTCAAGCATATAATAGAGGAGATAGTTTAGATCAGGCTTTTGAATTTCAGCATGATGCACATTGGATACCATCAGGATTGCCAGATCAAGGTAAGATAATGATTTTTAATAATGGAAATCAAAGAGGATATTCCTCAATAGATATTATAGATCCACCATTAGATACTAATAATTCTAATAATTATATTTTGACTAATAATTCAACACCATATGGTCCTTTGAATTTATATTGGAGTTATTCGGATAGTATCAATTTTTATTCTGCTTTTATCTCAGGAGCACAACAATTAGAAAATGGAAATATTTTGATATGCTCTGGAGCACAAGGAAAAATCTTTGAAATAGAGTATCAGACTGATTCTGTGGTATGGGATTATATTATACCTATGGTTGGTCCAAATCCTATTACTCAAGGAACAACACCTCCTCCTTTTGGAAATATTTGTTTTAGGGGAGAAAGATTCTCTCCATCCTATTCAGGATTTAATAATTTAGTATTAACACCTTCAACTGTTATTGAATTAAATCCTCTTCCTTCAAATTGTCAATTCTATATAAGTGGCTGTACAGATAGTTTAGCTTGTAATTATGATCCATTAGCAACAATTAATGATAGTTCTTGTGTTTATCCTGTAATATGGCAACAGGCGTTTGTAATATGTACTGGAGATAGTGTTGTAGTAGGAAGTAATACTTATAATACAGTAGGAAATTATACAGACACATTAAATGCTGTAAATGGATGTGATAGTATAATTTATACAAATATTAGCATAACACCCCCAGCAATATGGCAACAGAGTTATTCAATATGTGATGGAGATAGTATTATAGTGTGGAATGGTATTTCTATTAGTGTTCCGGGAGATTATTCAGCCACTCTAATTAACTCAGTAGGATGTGATAGTATTACAAATCTTAACTTAACTGTTAGTACAATCGGCATTTTAGATATAACTAATAATAAAAGGAACTTAGTTAAGATTACTGATCTGTTAGGAAAAGAAACACCTTACAGAAGAAATACACCTCTATTTTACATCTATGATGATGGAACAGTAGAGAAAAGAATGGTTATAGAATAAAACAATAGATTAACAATGAAAAAAATACTGCTTACATTAATTATCTCAGCAACTATTGGTATTGTACATGCACAAAATGTAAACATACCTGACGCTATCTTTAAAGCAGTTTTAGTTGGGAATAGCGCTATTAACACCAATGGCGATTCCGAAATTCAAGTTAGTGAAGCATCTGCCTTTGGAGGTACTATTTTTTGTGCTAGTTTAGGTATCTCTGACTTAACAGGTATTGAAGCCTTTACTGCTTTAACTGTTTTGAATTGTTCTTCTAATTTAATCACAAGTCTTGATGTAAGTCAGAATACTGCTTTAACTTCTTTGAATTGTTCAGGTGATGGTTATTTGCAGGGTCAAATCACAAGTCTTGATGTGAGTCTAAATACGGCTTTAATTGAATTTTATTGTTTTGAGAATCAACTTGATAGCCTTAATATAAGTCAGAATTCTGCTTTAACTACTCTGTGGTGTTATGAGAATCAACTTGACAGTCTTGATGTAAGTCAGAATCCTGCTTTAACTACTTTGTGGTGTAGTAATAATCAATTATCAAGTCTTGATCTAAGTCAAAATACTTCTTTAGGTGATTTGAATTGCGCTTTTAATCAACTCACTTACCTAGATGTTGCAAATGGAAACAATACTAATATGAATAATTTTTACGCAAATAATAATCCAAATCTTTTTTGTGTAGATGTAGATGATGTCGCTTGGTCAACTAACAATTGGACAAATATTGGTGCACAAACTTATTTTAGTACTAACTGTCAAGCTCCTCCGACAACTTATGTTCCTGATAATAATTTTGAAGCTTATTTAGAAAATAATGGAATGGGTAATGGGATACCATATGATTCTAGTGTCTTCACATCAGCTATTGATACATTAACCTATTTGGATTTGTCATTTGGTGCTGGAACTGCAACTGGCTTTTTTGATTTAACAGGAATAGAAGATTTCACAGCTTTAATTGATTTAGATTGTTCTTATAATCAAATTACTTCTTTAGATGTAAGTAGTAATATTGCTTTAACTACTTTGATTTGTCAAAACAACCAACTCACAAGCCTTGACGTTAGCTCTCTTAGTAACTTAACATATTTGAATTGTGGCGATATCTTTGGGGGTAATATGATTGACACTCTTGATGTTAGTTATAATCCTCTTTTAATTGTTTTGGATTGTAGTAATAATCAATTAACAAGTCTTGATGTAAGTGGTGCTACTGCTTTAACTTTGTTATGGTGTCAAAGTAATCAACTGAGCAGTCTTGATGTAAGTAATAATACTGCCTTAACTTCTTTGTCGTGTGATAATAATCAACTTACAAGCCTTGACGTAAGTAATAATCTACTTTTGTCTGATTTGATTTGTCAAAATAATCAACTGAGCAGTATTGATGTAAGTAATAACAATGTACTAACATTATTATTTTGTTATTCTAATCAACTAACAAGCCTTAATTTAATCAATAATATAGATTTGACTCTATTAGTGTGTTTTGACAATCAACTTACAAGCCTTGATTTAAGTCAGAATGCTGCTTTAACTACTCTGTGGTGTTATGAGAATGATCTTGACAGTCTTAATGTAAGTCAGAATACTGATCTAACTACTTTGTGGTGTAGCAATAATCAATTCACAAGCCTTGATATAAGTAATAATATTGCATTAACTGATTTATCTTGTTCTTCTAATCACCTTACAAGCCTTGATGTAAGGAATGGAAACAATACTAATTTTACTGATTTTTGGGCTTCAAACAACCCTAACCTTTCTTGTATTAGCGTAGATGATGTAGCTTGGTCAACTGTAAATTGGGCTAATGGCAATATTGATTCTTGGGCTTTATTTAGTGCTAATTGCTCTTCTGTTGCTTTTGACTGCACAGACTCATTAGAAGTAACGGATGTTATAATTGATAATACTAATTTAA
>DUAO01000117.1 GCA_012960805.1 Flavobacteriales bacterium
AGTTGACATATAAAAGATTTTCTCTTTTTCTATAGTGCGAACACTATTATTTATGCAATTTAAGATTTTGACTAATTAATTATATCTAATATCATTTTTATGTTTAGGGAAAATTTCACTTTCCATAAGTTCTGTAGATAATTTACCATTTTTCAACTCATTACTTAATACTTGAACTTGATCTTGTTCTAAATTTAATTTTAATAATGAATGTCTAATACCAGCCTTTACTCCTTTTCGATAAGTAAAACTAATAATTATAGATAAAGTAACAGCACAACCTATAATTTCTAACCAAGTCATTATGTTCTCCTTTTCTTTTTCATTTCATTTGCAATCCAGGCTTGAGCAATAATATTTTTTACTGGTTTTGATATTGCTCGCCTGATGAATTTTGTACTTATATCCAACCTATCTTCCTCAAATCCATTATTATCCACAATGAAGAAATTTGCAGCTCCAAAATAGTTCTGGAACTTACCCATATTGTTTTGTACATCTTGCCAACTTTTCTTTACTAATTTAGGTTGTACTGAACGAGGTCTTTTTTCATTTCTATAAAGTGAAACTTCTAGTGAGGTATTAACAAAAATCATTGATACTTCATAACCAAGCTGAAGAAGTAGTGCAGCTCGGTTTGTGAGTTCATCATATTTATGACCAGTACCATCTATAAGAAGTCCTAATCGACCATCAACTGCAGCAGCTTGTTTCTTTACTGTTACTCTCTTTGCTCTTGCTCGTAGGGGATCTCTTTCTGCGGTTTCTGAGTCAGGCATCTTTAAGGAAAGTCCTGCTTTTTTTAAATATATTTCAAAAGGATCATCTTGATTAATAGCTTTTAATCCTAATCCACCAGCAGTTCTATCAGCAATATGTGTCTTACCTGAGCCTGGGCCACCTGCCATGAAAACTGCTTTGAATATATTGAGATCGTAAACTCCCTCTTTTAAAAATTGATCGTATGTTATCATATTACTATTTATCTATCTTATTTTGGCCCAGATTTTGGTTTAGTGGTTAAATTTTGACTGTTCACTTTTTTCTCAACTCTTCCTGTTGGTTCTTCTTTATATTTAGTTTCTACAACAGATGGTTCAACATCTAAAGAATCTTTTGTTATAGTTAATACCATATTGTGCATTTGTTCTGTTGGATGAACTGCATGATGTAAACTAGTAATTAAATATCTACCAGATAAGATTGGGTCTATTGATGCTTTAGTTACAGGAGGCTGAAGTGGTCTATTTGATGGAATAACTACATTAATTAAATCTCCACACATAATATTAGTATCACCATATGTTTCTATTTTTAATGTAAAATAAGTCCTTTCTAATTCTCTAGACATTGATTCTTGCAACCACTCTTCAGCATTATTATCAGTTCCCTCAGTATGTAAATTATCACTTGCAGTAGGATGTACAAATATTTTTGAGTCAGGAAATTCTGAAATTGTTTTTTTATCTTCAAGTATAGTTTGAGAAACTAATGCTCCAGAAGTTTTAACTCCTTGTTCCATAGAATTTCTTCTATTAAATTTATCTTTCATATAATTATATTCAAATTTTTGAATATTTTTATTAAATATATCATGATAAAAAAGAGTAGATCCATACATACCAAGTCTGGTATTTAAAAAGGCATTAGAATTATCATCTACTTGCCAATCTAAAATAGTTGCTAAATTAGCTTCAGCATTGTTTTGTTCTGGTGGTTGAGATCTATAAGTGTTTTTATGTTTTATTGACAAATCTCTTCTTTGTCCTAATAGACTGTCAAAAGACCTAAAATATAATCCATCTGGTGTTTCAAAAAATACATAATGTGGAGATTGTTCCTCACCACTAACAGCTTCTGATTTTATTAAATTTATTGCCTGAAAGGGTGTAAGATTGGGAATTACAAATTTTCTAATGTTTTTAGTGGGTTCTATACTTAATGGTTTTTTAGAACCTAAATAATTATCACTTTTTATTATTTTTTGGACTATTTCACTTATAGTTCCTTTAAATGATGCAGATATTTTTGTACGGAGATTTTTAAGATGTTCAAGTGTAGTCCAATTTAATACTAAAATATGTTCTCTATCTGAAGTACTAAATCTTTTTTCAACATTATAAATTATTGCATGATAATTATTAAAATTTATTGAATCTGAATGGCCTGGCGTTCTAAGTTTAAATAATAATCTTTCTTGACCTAATATTGGTAGGATTTCTGCAACTCCAGACGAATCTGCAATTAAAAGATTTCCAGAAATATATGGAGTATCAATACTTTCATATATATTTAGCTCCTGAACTTGATCTATAATATTTATTCTTGCACCTGAACTCCCGACTATAAGAACTCCATCTAAAATAAAATCCCCTGCCTTTTGAAGTCTTTCTTTTTCCATAATAAATTATATTAAATCTGAAAATTCTTCTGTAAAAAAACCAAGATAATCGTTTCTCAATAGATCAATTGATCTTTTTGTTTCATTTAATGCAATTTCATATTCATAATTTGTAATAGCTGTTGCGGTGGGGTATGTTGCATTTTCAACTTCAATTTTAACGGTAGTATCACCAGATGTTTGTGATATTTCATAATGATGAGCTTCAGTAAGCTGAGTTTCAGTATATTTACTTAGAAGATATTTTTGCATTTGTCGAGTAGATTTAACCCAATCATGATTAATATCTGATATATTATTAAGTAACATAACAACCCAATGATAATATACACTTCCATGATGTTTGTCAGCAACTATTTCAGGAGTTTCATTTTCCTTAACATCATAGGAATCTAACATAACAATTTCTTTTTTCATATTAGCTCTTACACGAACACGACTCAAGATGTTAGTACAGAGTTTTGCAGAACCATCACCAGTAGGATCATATAGTATTGTTGAAAAATTATTAAAATATGACATATTAATATCCCTCTTGTACTTCTTTCTTTGTAATAATTTTGGTTTCTTGGAAATCGAGTTTCATATCAATTTCTGTAGGTGGTGCCCCATTTCGACCCTGAATTGGTCTAAAGGTTGTATATTGATTTGGGGTATAATTTACTTCCATATTAACTAAAACACTAGTTTGTATTTTATTCATCCATGTATTTTCATCACCTCTAAACATATAAAAAAGGTCAAACTCTGAAGGCACCACATAATATCTACCAAATAGTGTATCTTGAGGTAATTCTGGTAACATATGAAATTTAAAAAGTCTAATAATTTTCTCCACCATAAATACTTCATCTACATTTTTTGGAGCAAATTTCCATGAGTATGAAAATTTACGAAAGTCAACTCCTGTAAATGTTGTTTCTAAAAAATTATTCATTGCACGATTTGAAATTTTATCAAATGCACCTAGTGCATCTCCACCTACAATTCCACTTAACATTTTTGCACCTGCCCGTTCAATCATTCTTGCGGCTTGTCCTGCAACGCCTGAAACTGCTTCTTTTGCTGCCGTCACTTCACCTACCAACGCAGCACGATCCATAAAAGAATTAATTCTCCCAGCACTCTCCCCTAACTCTCCCCCCAATTCATTACTTTTGTAAGCAGAAGCATAATTTGTTGTTAATGCTGGGGGCATATATAAAACTATAGAATCAGTTGTTCTTTGGGTTCTTTGTTGCCCTAAAGTATTAGCAGCTG
The DNA here is from genome assembly GCA_012960805.1 of Flavobacteriales bacterium. Classification (GTDB taxonomy): domain Bacteria; phylum Bacteroidota; class Bacteroidia; order Flavobacteriales; family BACL11; genus UWMA-0277. The sequence goes on from DUAO01000117.1 coordinate 3,662, forward strand.
TACCTTGATGTGATGGTCTATCTATAACTTTATTAGGTGTGCCTGGTTTCCAACTTTGTCCATTTACATCATAATGGCCATCTTTTGATTTTGTAGAAATTTTTGCATCACCCATTATTTGTTGTTGTTGAAGAGATCGTGATCCTAAATCTTCATCTCCTGAATCATCAAGAACGTAATTCTTTTTATCTCCAACGCCACCTTTTCTACCAAATTCTGTATTATTAGGAACATTAATGTAAAACATCATATAGTGGCCCAAATCTGTTCTTGATTGGATGTCCATTGGGTATTCAAGAGTTGAATAAGACCATTTACTACCAACATCCATATGAGCAAGGGGGGCATTTGAATTATTAAGTCTAGATGGTGATACAGAAGAGGCAGCACTTTTATTTTTAGGTGCAAGTCCCATTCTTCGCATAGATTGTGCTATGAAATTTTGCATAAATATTCCTGTGAAGTATTTCTAACTATTTATATGTCTTATAAGGGTAAATTTCGTCCCACCAATCGAAAAAAATACAAGGGGGATATTAATAATATTGTATATAGATCATTGTGGGAACGCAAGTTCATGGTTTATTGTGATGATAACAATGATATTGTAGAATGGGGCTCAGAAGAACTTATAGTTCCATACATCTCACCCCTAGACCGCAAACGACATCGATATTTTCCCGACTTCTACATTAAGACAAAGAATGGTGACAAGTTTATGATAGAGATTAAACCTAAAAAATTTACCAAACCCCCCAAACCGACAAAACGTGTTACTAAGGCCTTTATGCACGAAACCAAAGAGTGGAGTAGGAACCGTGCAAAGTGGTCAGCTGCACAAGAGGTGTGTAAAAGATTTGGATGGAAGTTTTTAATAATTACAGAAGACCATCTTAACACGACTAAATACTTATATGGCAAATGAAATAGAAACAGATTTTTTAAAACAAATACGAGCGAAAAGTAAAGATGCTATGAATTGGTTTAGAAAACTTGTCAAGGAAACTCAACGTGCAGCTTTCCCTGCATCAACAGGTAGAAAAGATTTAAAAACACAAAGTGTTGATGTGAGGGGGAATCTCTCTGCAGCAGATATTGGTTCAATGTATTTCTTTAGGTATCAAGCAAAATGGGCTGACATCTTACCATATTGGGATATGTTTCCTTTAATTTTTCCATTTGCTAAAGCCACAGGTGGATTTTATGGAATTAATTTACATTATCTTGGGCCCAAACCAAGAATAGATTTAATGCGAGCACTTATTAAAGCACAAGGGGTTTCAGGAAATATGGATGAAAATTTTAGATTAAAATTAAATTATAGTATAATAACAAAATTTCCTCCAGCAGAACCATGTATAAAAAGATATTTAAATAGTTATAATAAAGGTGGATTTTTTAAAATTAGTGGTAATGATTGGGCATATGCTGTAGGACTTCCCATTCAAAAATGGGTAGTGGGGAAAAAAGATAAAGATAAAGAATCATATAAAACTTTTATAGGAGATTGGAAAGGATAATAAATGGCAATATTTAGAAACGGCGTGAAAATGGGAAAATTTGAGTCAAACTGGAAAACTGGCCTTTCTAAAGAGAGGGGTCAAGGCATTCTTAGAAAAATTGGAATTATTGATGATGGTAAGGGTAGGAAAGAGTTTGAAAAGGATGCAAGAGGTGAGATGCAAACCATCCGTACCATTGTTGGTAAGGGAGAAGGTTTTCAACATCCTGTTAATTTTAAAGTAAGATTTGGGATGCCTAAAGGTATTGACCAACAAGTTTTAGATGCTGGGCCCAGAGGTGGAAATGGAACATGGGGTGGAGCCAATAAAGGACAAGTGAAGAGTGGGGGATTAGATTGGAAAACACATATTATGAACAATTCTACTAATAAAGAATTTAAAAAACGATTTGATCAAGCAAAAGAAGTTTCTTCTACTACATATGATCCTAGTGGAAATAACCCACAAACAAGATCAGAAAGTAAACTTGATCTCTATTGTAGTAAAGTATCTATACCTGAAAGACAAATACAAACTGGACTTTATAGACAGGCTGGTGCCGCACCATTCCCATTTCCTCAAACTTCAATATACGGATCTATAACAACTTCTTTTTATTGTGATGGAACTATGCATATCAAAAATTATTTTGATGCATGGCAGAAATTAATACACAATGACTTAACTGGAAATTTTAACTTTTGGGATGAATATACAGCAGAATTTGATGTTCATACTCGTACAACAATAGCATCTGGTTCTCGTATTGATAAACCAAAAGAACCTTCTACAGCAGATAAAATTAGTCAAGGAATAAAAGATTTTACATCAGACATAAATAAAGCAACAGGAGTTGATGGCCCAAGAGGTCAGGGAAAAGGTGCTGGTACAAAACCATTACCTAATATTTCTTTTAGAGAAAATTATGGAGTAAGAGTTTTTAGTTGTTTCCCTCAAATAGTAGGAGAACTTTCTCTTGCACATGATGCAGCTGATTCTATTTTAACATTTGATGTAACATGGTCATATGTGAAATGGAATCCATTTAAGATAGGTAATATTGGAAATCGTAGTACAATTAATCTTTCTGTTGGAGAATTTAGAAATGAAAAGGATGGATTTCCATTCTTGGAAGATCTACCACAAGAACTTTCTGGCCCAATGACAGAAGGTTTAAATCAAAATATATTGACGAGTCCTTTATCAAAGGGTTCAAATTTATTTGGATAATTTTAACATTAAAATAGTGAGAATATTATGTCTTTACCAAAAATTAATGCGCCAGAATATCGGCTAACAATTCCCTCAACTGATGAGGAAATTACATATAGACCCTTCTTAGTCAAAGAAGAAAAACTTTTATTAATTGCACAAGAAACAGGAACAGATAATGCAACTTATGATGCAATTAAACAAATTATTACTAGTTGTTGTGGTGGTGATTTAAATATTGAAAAAATGCCTCTATTTGATATGGAGTATATTTTCTTAAATATACGAGCAAAATCAGTAGGGGAAGTTGCTGACTTAAAAATAACTTGTCCAGATGATGGAGAAACTGAAGTTAAAGTTGAAGTAGATTTGACTAAAGTTCAAGTTGTAATGGATGAAAAACATGATGCTAGAATTCAATTAACAGATAATGTTGGACTTTTAATGTCATATCCAACTTTTGGGACTGTTGGTTATGGAACAACTGTTGGAGAAGATAATGCAAGTAATGCTAAAGCATTATTTGAAATGATTGGAAATTGTATGTATCAAATATGGGAAGGTGAAGAAACTCATGATTGTATGGATTATTCTCAAAAAGAAAAATTGGCATTTTTAGAAAGTTTAGATCATAAACAATTTGAAAAAGTTCAATTGTTTTTTGAAACAATGCCCACATTAAAACATGAAGTGGAAATAGAAAACCCCAAAACAAAGGTAAAATCTACAATAACTTTATCTGGTATGAATGATTTTTTTTAATAGCCCTTTCACACATAAATTTGGAAGCATATTTTAATATAATATTTAGTATGACCCAACACCATAAATGGAGTTTGACTGAGATTGAAAATATGTTGCCGTGGGAAAGGGATATATACGTTGATAAACTAGTAACATGGATTAAAGAAGAAAACCAAAGAACTATAGAACAAAACAGAAAACAGAGTCATGGCTGACGCTACACAAGAAAAACAAGTTGAACAAAGTGAACAGTTGAAGGAGTTGAAAACTTCATTGACTGCTATTACTCAACAGTTAGTAATATCAAATTCTTTGGATGGGGATACTAAAAAGGAATTTCAGAAAGCCAATCAGGGTTTATTAGAGGCTATATTACAAAGTAATGTACTAGCTGAAACATCGGAAAAAGGTGATTTAACTGGTGCTAAAGGTGACATTAAATCTGAAAAGGCTGAGGGATCTCGCTGGAAGAAATTATTAGGTCATTTTGCATGGGGAAAGAAATTTCAAGAAAGATCTACAAAACTAGCAAAACTTGCAAAAGAGGGTGTAGTAAAATTTGGAAAGACAAAATTAGCAAAAGTTACAAAATTTGCAGGAAATATGTTAGACCTACTATTAAAAGGATTAGGACTTGGTATCTTATGGGGGCTATTTAAATGGTTAGAAGGTAAAGATTGGGATGAGATTGTATCAAAGGTCAAAGAATGGGTAGAGGCAATCGGTCTAGATTGGGATGCCACAGTTGCAACTCTTAAAGGTATTCAAACTACGCTTTCTGAATGGGGTGGTTTAGTAGGTGGTATATGGACTACTGTTAAAGCTTGGAAAACTATTGCTTGGATAGCAAATTTTGGTGGTTCTTCCTTAGCTCTGATGTGGGCTGCATTAAAAGGTATATTTGGTATTGCTGGAAGTATTGCAGGGCTTGTAAAAATAGTTGGTGGATGGGCATTAACCACAATGTGGAATATAACAACAGGTGCATTAGGATTGTTATGGAAGGCTATTAAATTATTATTTGGCTCAGAAAGTATGATAGGAAAAATGGCTATATCGGTTGGAAAATGGGCATCTGCCGGACTGTTTGGAGAAACTGGTGTTTTGACAAAATTGTGGACAAATCTCAAAGCGTTTTTTGGGATAGGTGGGAAATTATCACAAACGCCTGGGTTTTTAATGACTGCTGAACAGATGGTGGATGCTAAAGGAATAGGTCTTAGTAAAGAGGGGCCGTTAGTAAGATTGTGGAAGTGGATAAAATCTTTTTTCGGAGCAGAAAGTAAACTTGCAGGTGCATGGAAAGCTATAAAAGAATCAAAAGTAGTAACAACATTGTTTGGAGAAGGTTCTCACCTTCGTAATCTTATGACATGGATAGGTTCTTTTTTCGGCCCAGAAAGTAATATTGGGAAAGCAGCTACTTGGATTGGTGCAAAAGCTAAACTTTTTAAAGACTACCTGACAATTGGTGAGGCTGGGAAGGGTGGAGCTATTTCTAGACTTTTTTCATGGGTTGGGGGTTTATTTACTGGAATGAAAGATGGTTGGGCAGCAGTAAAAAATTCTAAATTTTTTGCTGGTTTGAAAACTGTGTTGGGAACTGGTGTTAAAGTAGGAGGAGGAATATTAAAAGTAGTATCAAAGATTTTTCTACCTCTTACTTGGATAATGGGTATAGGATCAGCGATATGGGGATTTGTCAAAGGATTCATGGGCAAAGAAGGTGTTAAAGATGAAAGAACTTTCGCTACAAAAATTACGGATGGATTGAAAGGTGCAATGAAAGGACTATTGGATTTCTTTGTAATAGATTTGGTTGTAATGGTTCAAGATGTAATGAATTGGTTTGTTGATAAGTGGAATAATAGTACGATGGGAAGTTTTAAAAAGTTTGAGAAATTTACCTTTGGTGATGATCTTGCTAATTCGGTAACTGACATGATGGGAATTTCAGAAGAATCTGCAGCGAATGTGAAACTAGGTGGTGAAAAAGAAAAAGAACCTATTAATATTGATAATATTTTAGAAACAGCTGGTGGTGAATCAACGAGAAAAGGAGGAGCTGGAAGCAAATATGATATAAAAATTGATAAATTTGGTGACGCTATAGATAAATTGGATATGGCAGGTCTTGCTCAAATGGCTGAAAAAATGGAAGGTATGGATAAAAATAAAAATATTGAATTATTAAATTCGGGAGGTCTAAAAACACGATTGCAAGCAGAAATAAAGGAAAGAATGGCAACTCTTCCAGCCGTAGAAAAAGCACAACAAGGTGGTAATGGAGGTACAATAAATGCTCCCATGTCCGTGTCGAAAAAGGTTGGCACTACCACTATGATCTCTGGTTCCAGCTCAACTGATAAGTCAAGCTGGAAATATGGACTGAGTGGTTAAGCAGTTGCTAACTTCTCAAAGTATTCCATAGTATCAGATGCTCCACCACTAATTGGTTTCCCATCATCAAAAGGAACTCCTTCTATATCTGCACCAGATAAAGTCATATCAGATGCTACCTGTTCGGCAGTTCTGTTATCTACTTCCTGACCTAGTACACGTTCCATCTTATCCTTCAACTC
>DUAO01000118.1 GCA_012960805.1 Flavobacteriales bacterium
CAGAACTAAACCTAGCAAACCAACCACAAATAAAACAAGTGACAAGCTAATAATAACTGAGGCTGAAGAAGATATTATTCTTCTGTTTAATGATTTGTTGCTCCCTGTTTTCATATAGGTCGCTAAAATATAAAAATACAAATTACTAATTGATGTTATTCATTAACTTTGCATACCGAATAATATTATGGGGATGGATTACAATTTTAATGATGTAGAAAAGAAGTGGCAAACTTATTGGCGTGAAAATGAAACATACAAGGTTTTAGAAGATGCAAATAAGGAAAAATATTATGTGTTGGATATGTTTCCTTACCCTTCAGGAGCAGGGCTGCATGTAGGACATCCTTTAGGGTATATTGCCTCCGACATTTTTGCTAGATATAAAAAATTAAAAGGATTTAATGTATTGCATCCTATGGGATACGATTCTTTTGGTTTGCCTACCGAACAATATGCTATTCAAACTGGAATTCACCCTGCGATTGCAACCAAAGACAATACAGATAGATACAGAAAACAACTCGACCAAATTGGTTTTTCGTACGATTGGAGCAGAGAGATACAAACTTCTGATCCAAATTATTATAAATGGACACAATGGATTTTTAAGCAATTATTCAATTCTTGTTATTGTAATGTGGAGAATAAAGCTATGCCTATTTCTGATTTAGTGGATTACTTTGAAAAGAAAGGGAATCTTACTTCTGAAGCGGCTTGTGATGATAATACACTGAAATTTACTGCAGAACAATGGAATAATTTTTTGGAAGTAGAAAAAGAAAAAATGTTATTAAATTATCGTTTAGCTTTTTTGTCGGATACTTGGGTAAATTGGTGCGAAGGATTAGGTACTGTATTGGCTAATGATGAGGTAAAAGACGGACTTTCGGAAAGAGGAGGTTTTCCGGTCGAACAAAAATTAATGAAGCAATGGTCTTTAAGAATCACAGCTTATGCCGATCGTTTAATATCTGGTTTAGATGCGGTAGATTGGTCGGATTCTATTAAGGAGATTCAAAAGAATTGGATTGGAAAATCTAAAGGCGCATTTGTAAGTTTTAAGTTGGAAAATTCTGAAGATAAAATTGAAGTGTTTACCACTCGACCAGACACTATTTTTGGAGTTAATTTTATGGTATTAGCCCCCGAACATGAGTTGGTAAATAAAATTACAACTTCAGTACAAAAAAATGGTGTTGAAGCGTATATCAATACTACAAAATTAAAATCAGAACGCGACAGACAGGCTGATAAAAGTGTGAGTGGAGTATTTACAGGAGCTTACGCTATTCACCCGTTTACTGGAAAAAAAGTGCAAGTTTGGATTGGAAATTATGTGTTAGCATCTTATGGAACAGGAGCTGTGATGGCTGTGCCTTGTGGAGATCAAAGAGATTGGGATTTTGCCACCCATTTTGGATTGGAAATCATCAATATTTTTGAAGGAGTTGATGTGAGTGAGATTGCCAATGAAGATAAAAATGTCAACATTGCAAATTCAGATTTTTTAAGTGGACTTTCTTCCGAAAAGGCTATGCATTTAGCGATTCAAAAAATTGAAGAAGAAAGTTTTGGAAAAGGAAAAATAAATTATCGTTTGAGAGATGCAATTTTCAGTAGACAAAGATATTGGGGAGAACCATTCCCAGTGTATTACAAAGGAGAAACAGCTTATATTTTGGAGGATGACAAGCATGTAACTCTTCCTCTTGTAGATAAATATTTACCAACTTCAACTGGTGAGCCTCCATTAGCAAGAGCTAAAAAAGAAGATTGGAATGTGTTTGAGGGCGATAGAATGGAAACTAATATTATGCCAGGCTGGGCAGGAAGTTCTTGGTATTTTTTGCGGTATATGGATCCGAAAAATGATGAAGAATTCTGCGCAAAAGAAAAATCAGATTATTGGAGGCAAGTAGACTTGTACATTGGAGGCGCGGAACATGCAGTTGGCCATTTATTATATTCTCGTTTTTGGACTAAATTTTTGTACGATAGAGGTTTTATTTCATTTGATGAACCTTTTAAAAAGATGATTAATCAAGGAATGATTTTAGGAAGATCAAGTTTTGTGTACAGAATAAAAAATACGAATACTTTTGTAAGTTTTGATAAACGAAAGGAACATAAAACCACCCCTTTGCATGTAGATATCAATTTTGTGGATAATGACGTGTTGGATGTTGAAGCTTTCAAAAATTGGAGAGAAGAATACAAGGATGCAGAATTCATATTGAATGATGATGGGAAATATTTGTGCGGGCATGAGGTAGAGAAAATGTCAAAATCAAAATACAATGTGCAAACTCCTGATAATTTGGTAGAGGATTTTGGAGCAGACACTTTGCGTTTGTACGAAATGTTTTTAGGCCCCTTGGAGCAGTTTAAGCCTTGGGATGTAAAAGGAATAAATGGAGTTCATAATTTTCTCCGTAAATTCTGGAGATTGGTGCATGATGGAGAAAATAATTTTTTAGTGTCTGATGAAAAACCAACAAAAGAGAATTATAAAACTTTGCACAAAACTATTAAAAAAGTAGAAGAGGAAATTGAGCGTTATTCTTTCAATACAGTAGTGAGTACTTTTATGATTTGCGTAAACGAACTAACGGAACAAAAGTGTAATAGTATAGAAATTATTTCAGATTTCACCCTTTTATTGTCTTCTTATGCGCCACATATTGCTGAGGAAATTTGGCAAAAACTTGGCAATAAAACTTCAATAACAACTGCTAATTTCCCAGAATTTAACACAAGTTATTTGGTGGAAAATGAAATAAATTATCCAGTTTCCTTTAATGGAAAAACACGCTTTACAATAACCTTACCTGCTGAAATGAAAAAAGATGAGGTTGAGGTTGAGGTGATGAAACATGAAAAAACTACTCATTATTTGGAAGGAAAAACCCCTAAGAAAGTAATTGTAGTGCCAAAACGAATTGTCAATATAGTTAGTTAAGTTTTCTTACTTTTGAAAAGTGAAATCATTCTTTCGCTTTCTGATATTTAGCAATATTTTAGTTGCTTTTTGTGTGCTTGCTCTTGTTTTAAGTACAGAAATTTTATTGGGTATTCAGGTAAATTATAAAGTAAGTCAGTTTGTGTTTTTTGCTACTTTGTTTGCCTATAATTTTCAGCGGGTAGTCAGGATAAAAAAAGGAAAGCACCACATTAGAAAAGAATGGCTGAATCGTCATAAAATTGCTATTTATAGTTTTATGTTGTTGGGAGGATTGATAAGTGCACGCCTATTTTTTGAATTTCAACCCTCTACTCAAATTGCGATAGTTGTTTCTGGAGCACTTTCTGTTGGGTATCCTTTTGGGCTTAGAAAAATTCCAGGCAGTAAAATATTTATAATTGCTTTGGTATGGACAATAAGCACTATGCTTTTAATATTGCTTGAAAATCAAATCCCAATTTCTCAAAATATTACCTTGCATTTGCTTACTCGTTTTTTATTGATTTTCTCCATTACTATTCCTTTTGATATTAGGGATTTAAACTTTGACAGTAAAGAATTAAGAACAATTCCGCTAGTTTTTGGGGCTGTAAAAGCAAGAATTATTGCAATATCAGCATTGTTTATTTGTGCAATAATTGGTATTGTTCAATATATAAATAAGGACATAAATTTCCCAAATTTACTAGCATTAATTTTATTGTATTTTGCGTCCTCAATTTTCATTGCAAAATCAGATGTTAGTAGGCGGGAAATGTATTTTGCTTTTTGGGTAGAATCATTAAGTATTTTAGGCTATATTTTTTTACTAATTTCAGCTTTGATTTTTTAACTCAGATTGCTTACTTTTACTCCACTATAAATAACAAGGAATGTCAAAAGAAACAACATCAGTACATTATATAAATTACTTACAGCTGGATAAGGTTTTGGATGCCCAGCATCTAATAAGTGATAAAAAAGGGAAAGCTGCACATGAGGAAATGCTTTTTATTATTATCCACCAAACCTATGAGTTGTGGTTCAAGCAAATCTTGCATGAGATACAATCGGTAATGGATTTATTTGAAGCCGATAAAATTGATGAATCTTCTGTTGGTGTTGTCGTAAGAAGAATGGATAGGGTAAATAAAATCATGACGACACTAGTTGGCCAGTTGAATATTTTGGAAACCATGACTTCGTTGGATTTCTTGGATTTCCGTGATCATCTTTCACCTGCTTCTGGGTTTCAATCTCATCAATTCCGAAAGTTGGAAGTAATGTTAGGTCTTAAAATAAAGAAAAGGCATCAGTTAGGAGGGTGTCCGTATCATTCTCAATTTGAAGGCGAAAAGAAAGAAGAAATCCTGAATTTGGAAGAAGGAGATTCGCTTTTTACACTAGTAGAGAAATGGTTGGAACGCATTCCATTTTTGAATATGGAAGGATTTGATTTTTCCAAAAAATATGAAGAAGCTGTAAACGAAATGTTGGCAAAAGAAATTGCAGGAATTAAATCAGCAAACTTAACTGAAGAAGACAAATCTCTCAGAATACGAATGATTGATGAAAATAGAAAGTATTTTGAAAGAGTATTGGATGAAAATGAGCACAACAAAGCAATGCAGGAGGGAGAAACCGCTCTTTCTTACAAAGCAACTATGTCGGCACTACTGATTAATTTGTACAGAGATGAACCAATTTTACATTTGCCGTATCAGCTGCTTAGGAGTTTGGTGGAAATGGATCACAAAATTTCTACTTGGCGTTTTAGACATGTACAAATGGTAGAGAAAATGCTGGGGCAAAAAATTGGAACAGGAGGAAGTTCTGGCCAAGGATATTTAAAACAGACAGTAGACAAGCACAAACTATTTACCGATTTAGCGAATATTGCAACGCTAATGATTTCCCGTTCCTACTTACCAGAATTACCGAAAAATATAAAACAAACTTTAGGCTTTAATTATAAAAAATAAAATTATGAAAAAAGGACTACTTATATTATTTATTCTGTCTTCTTTTAATTCAAAAGGAACGATACATACAATAGGAGTATGGGGTGGCTATTATGAATTCGTTCCAGTTAGCATTACAATTCAATTGGGAGATACTGTAGAGTGGGAGCCTTATTTTGGGTTGCTTCCAATGATGTTCCATACTATAACGTCTGATAATATTCCTGTTGGAGCAGTTTCTTTTGATCAAGTATGGCAAATGCCTGCCGATACTTTTTTCCAATATATCCCTCAAGTTGCTGGGCTGCATCAATATGTTTGCACTCCTCACATTCCAAATGGAATGATTGGAGAGTTTACTGTTATTACTGGAACTACTGCAGTTAAAGAGCACACTACAAATAAAGAACTACTTAAAGTAACAGACATCTTAGGAAGAGAAACAAATGGCAATAAGAATGAACCCCTGTTTTACATCTATGATGATGGAACAATAGAGAAAAAAATAATTATAGAATAAATGGAATTATCACTCAAAAATAAAAATGCAATTGTATGCGGAAGTACCCAAGGAATTGGAGAAGCTTCTGCTATTGAATTAGCAAAATTAGGAGCAAACATCACTCTAATTGCCCGAAATGAAAGCAAACTTTTAAATGTGCTGAACGAATTGGATAAAAGCCAAGGGCAAACTCATTCTTTTATTTGTATCGATTTTTCAGATTCAGAAAAATTAAAAAAAGAAGTAGAGCTTCTGAAAGGAAATTACCATATCCTTATAAATAATACGGGTGGCCCAGCTGCCGGCCCAATTACAGATGCAAATCCCAATGCTTTTGAGGAGGCTTTCAGAATGCATTTAATTAATAATCAGATTTTGGTTCAGAAAGTTATAAAAGGGATGAAGGATGCTGGTTTTGGAAGAATCATTAATATTATTTCTACTTCCGTAAAAGCGCCAATTGCTGGTTTGGGAGTTTCCAATACTATACGTGCAGCAGTAGCGAATTGGGCCAAAACACTTTCTATTGAGCTAGGGGCTTACGGAATCACAGTAAATAATGTATTACCAGGGTTTACCAATACCAATCGCCTTAAAACATTAATTGCTAAAAAAGCAAGCATACAAGGGAAAACAGAAAGTGAAATTGAAACAGTAATGAAATCATCTGTTCCTGCAAACCGATTTGGACAAGCGAATGAAGTAGCAAATGCTGTAGCTTTTTTATGTAGCCCAGCAGCAGCTTATATTAATGGAATTAATCTACCAGTTGATGGAGGTAGAACAGCAAGTTTGTAAATGGAAAAGATATTAAATTACATAAATGGAGAGTTGGTAGCACCAACAAACGGAAATTATTTGGATAACTACAATCCATCTAATGGACAGGTGTATTCCTTAATCCCAGATTCTGATAAAGCAGATATTGACAATGCAGTAGCATCTGCCAAAGAAGCTTTTAAAAGTTGGAGTAAAACCACAAAACAAGAACGTTCGGATATCCTGATGAAACTTGCCGATTCCATTGACAAGCATTCAGAGGAACTTATAAAAGCAGAAAGCAAGGACAATGGAAAACCAGAAACTTTAGCCGCTCATGTGGATATTCCAAGAGCTTCTTCCAATATCCGATTTTTTGCAGGTGCAATCCTGCATGATAGTTCCGAAATGCATGAAATGGACGGAATGGCTATCAACTATACTTTGCGCCAACCCTTAGGAGTTGCAGCCTGTATTTCTCCTTGGAATTTACCTCTTTATTTACTCACTTGGAAAATTGCACCTGCACTTGCTACAGGAAACACAGTAGTTGCAAAACCTTCTGAAGTTACCCCAATGACAGCTTATTTGTTTAGTAAAATTTGTATTGAAGCAGGATTTCCAAAAGGAGTCTTGAATATCGTTCATGGACTGGGAAGTAAAACGGGAGATCCGCTTACCACACATCCTGACACACCAATTGTTTCCTTTACTGGAGGTACTGTTACGGGAAAACATATTGCTAAAGTTACCGCTCCTATGTTCAAAAAACTTTCTTTGGAATTAGGGGGTAAAAACCCAAATATCATTTTTGCAGATGCTGATTTTGAAAAGGCGGTAAGTATGGCTGCTCGTGCAGCATTTACCAATCAAGGACAGATTTGTTTATGTGGTTCTCGCCTATTTGTTCAAGAAGAGATTTATGAAAAGTTCAAAGTCGCTTTAGTTGCCAAAACCTCCAACTTAAAAGTAGGAGATCCTAAAGACTCAAATTCTAATTTAGGAGCAGTAGTCTCTAAAGATCATTTGGAAAAGATTCTTGAAAAAATTGAGTTAGCAAGAACGTCAGGAGGGAAAATATTAATTGGTGGAGAAAGAGAAATACTAGAGGGAGATTTGAAAGACGGATACTATATTCAACCAACTATTATTGAGGGGCTACCTTCTGATTGTGATATTAATCAAGAAGAAATTTTTGGACCTGTTGTTTCTTTAATTCCTTTCAAAACAGAAGAGGAAGTTGTGGAAATGGCAAATTCTACAAAGTATGGATTATCCGCATCTATATTTACTGAAAATATTAGTAAAGGACATAGAGTGGCGGCAAATATTGATTCAGGAGTAGTTTGGATTAATACTTGGCTGCTTAGGGATTTAAGAATTCCTTTTGGAGGAATGAAGCAATCAGGAGTTGGGCGTGAAGGTGGATTTAAATCCTTAGAGTTTTTTACAGAACCGAAAAATATATGAGTTAAAATATAAAGATGACAACACAATTGAAAGTAAATATAAGAAAAGTAGATGCTAAAAAAGTCAGACCTTTAAGACATTCTGAATTGAGAAATGGGCAGGATTTTGCTACTACTTCCTTATTGGAAGATTATAAAGAAGACACTTTTCACTTGGCTTGTATTGTAGATGATAAAATTGTAACCTGCGCTACATTTTATCCAGATAAATTTATTAAAATAAAATCGAATAAGGCATATAGATTAAGAGGCATGGCAACAGATTCTCAATTTCAAAGAAAAGGTTATGCTTCAGATTTGATGGAAGAATCATTTAAAGAACTTAAAAAAAGAGACTGTGATATGCTGTGGTGTAATGCCCGTTTAGGGGCAGTCAATTTTTATAAATCTGTAGGATTTAAGATTATCGGAGAGCTTTTTGATATTCCAGAAATAGGCCCACATTATTACATGTATAAAAGAATAAAATAAATGAACGGAGAAAAATTTAATTCAGATAGAGCACCACAGGCAGTAGGACTATATCCTCACGCTCGTAAGGTTGGTAATTTATTATTCCTTTCTGGAGTAGGACCAAGAAAAGCAGGGCAAACAGATATCCCTGGAGTAACCTTAAATGAAAGTGGAGAAATAGAAAGTTATAACATTGAAGAGCAATGTCATTCTGTTTTTGAGAACATCCGTTTTATTTTGGAAGATGCAGGTTCATCTTGGGATAACATTGTAGATGTTCAAGTTTTCCTTACCAATATGAAGGATGATTTTATGGCTTACAACAAAATTTATGCAGAATATTTTAAGGAAAATCAACCTTGCAGAACTACAATCGAAATAAAGAGTTTACCAACTCCAATAGCCATTGAACTAAAAGTAATAGCAACTATATAAAATAAAATTATGAGTATCAGAAAGCCTTTCAATTTCCAGAAATGGATAGACGAAAACCGAGAATTATTAAAACCACCAGTAGGAAACAAATGTGTGTATACTGAATCGGAAGATTTCATCATTATGGTTGTTGGTGGTCCAAATGCTCGTAAAGACTATCATTACAATGAAACAGAAGAATTTTTTTACCAAATAAAAGGAGATATAGTTGTCCGTATTCAAGAAAATGGAAAAGCAGTAGATGTCCCAATTAAAGAAGGGGAAATATTTTTATTGCCGGCAAAAATTCCTCATTCTCCTATGCGTTCGGAAGGATCAATTGGATTGGTTATCGAATGTAAAAGATCAGTAACTGAGAGAGATGGGCTCATGTGGTTTTGCGATAAGTGTAATGAACCTTTACATGATACTTATTTTCAATTAACTAATGTAGAAAAAGATTTTCAACCTAGATTTAAGGAATATTATGGTTCTGAAGAATTAAGAACATGCAAAAGTTGTGGACACACTATGGAAACTGACCCAAGATTTGTATAAATGAAAAATATATTTACAGTAGATATTCACACTCACATCCTCCCAAAGGATATTCCGAACTTTAAGGAAAAATTTGGGTATGGGGGGTTTATTTCTTTAGATCATCATAAACCTTGTTGCGCCAAAATGATGATGGATGATAAATTCTTCCGGGAGGTTGATGACAATTGTTGGTCAGGTGAAAGAAGAATTCAAGAGTGTGATGAACAAATGGTTGATGTTCAGGTATTGTCAACCGTACCAGTTATGTTTTCGTATTGGGCAAAAGATAAAGACACTTTAGAAGTTGCAGAATTCTTAAACAACCACATATCTGAATTAGTAAAAAAACATCCGAAAAGGTTTGTTGGGCTTGGTACAGTCCCAATGCAAAATCCTGAAATGGCAATTAAGGAACTTATCAGATGTAAAGAGATTGGATTGAAAGGAATTCAAATAGGTTCTCATATAAATGATTTAAACTTGGATGACCCTTCATTTTTCCCAATTTATGCCGCATGTGAGGAATTAGATATGGCAATTTTTGTACACCCATGGTGGTGGATGGCCAAAGAGAAAATGGATAAATATTGGTTGCCATGGCTAGTTGGAATGCCAATGGAAACTTCTC
>DUAO01000119.1 GCA_012960805.1 Flavobacteriales bacterium
ATTAATGCTGCTAGAGAAAGAGCTACTCTTGGTGAAATTTCTGATGCATTAGAAAAAGAATTTGGTAGGTTTACTGCTAAAAATCAAACAATTTCAGGAGTATATAAGATGGAAATACAAAATAATGAAACCTTTAAAAAAGCGCTTTCCCTTTCAGATGAATTTGCAATAAAAAAAGGCAGGCGCCCAAGAATAATGATTGCAAAAATGGGCCAAGATGGACACGATAGAGGAGCAAAAGTAGTTGCTACATCATTTGCTGATTTAGGATTTGATGTTGATGTCGGGCCCCTATTTCAAACCCCAGCAGAAGCTGCAAAACAAGCAACAGAAAATGATGTGCATATTCTAGGAATCTCATCATTAGCAGCAGGACACAAAACACTTGTGCCACAAGTAATTGCTGCGCTAAAAGAATATGGACGAGAAGATATATTAGTAATTGCAGGAGGAGTTATTCCTCAGCAAGATTATGATTTATTATACAAAGCAGGTGTTAGTGGAGTTTTCGGGCCAGGAAGTGTAATTGCAGAATCAGCAATTGATATTCTAGAAAAATTGATGAAAAACTAATTTTATTTAGTTAATAGGAGTAAGCGGATCTTCACATTCTTTAGTAAGAAAGCGATAATTCACCCCTACAGTAAATTGCTGTTGAGAAGCAAATTGATATCCATTTAAGTTCTGGTAAAGCGGAATTTCAGATGTTGCAAATATAGTTATTCCATTTTGAGAGTAACTTAATTGAGGAATGAAAAAAACTTTTTTTCCTCCAGTTGCTTTTTGTTTCTCAAAAAAGGTCTCAGCTTCAAACTCAGTTAACCAATCATTAGAATTTTCAAATCTATCTAATTTTGATTGTTTTGCATTTAGCTGTCCAATCCATTCTCCTTTTAGTTGTGTAGTTAATCCCCATTTTCTAGATACTGTTTTGCTTACAAATAATGATAAACTAGTATAATCACCAAATTTATCATCTAATGAGTTGTATCCTTTTCTTATATATAATGAATTTGCAAAAACACGAAATTTTTGTTTCTTGTATTCTCTAAAATATAAAGCATATAACATGATATCTGTACCTCCTGTTGATAATTGTACCATTGGAGGCAAATAGTCAGGAATAGTTGATCCGGAAGCTACTGTGTCAGTGTGAGATCCTATAGGTAATTTTGCGCCAACTCCTAAGGTAATTTCATTACGGATATTTCCATTAGTTTCATTATAAATATCATACTTGGGGAAAATGATTATATCTCCCATTCCTGAATTAGAAAGAGTAGTAGTAGTATCTTTCTCTTTTAAGGCTTTGTTTAAGTGGTAACCTGTAGCTAAGGATAGAGTTAGTTTTTTACTAATCCCATAATCTGTTCTTAGAAATAAGTAGTTACTACTAAGCTTATCATATATTCCTTCTTGTTCTACTTCTTCTGTTCCTTGAAAGAATTTATTAGATTGATTAACTTGATAATTTAGAGATACTTCCATCTGATACTGCTGCAATACTCCAGTAGCAGCTCCTCCTGCTATAGGATTACTTCCCCCTCCAGAGCAGCATCCTTGTGAAAAAGCAAAATTTTGAAACAATAAGCTAAAAATAGCCAATACAATTAAACGCATATTGATTATTTATTCATAGTAAATTTAAGGCTTGTT
>DUAO01000120.1 GCA_012960805.1 Flavobacteriales bacterium
ACCTTACTTATGAATCAGGCTGATATGGCGATTATAGCGTTTACCTTAATGGGAACTTTGTTAGGTTTTCTGAAATACAATTATCATCCTGCTAGAATATTTATGGGAGATACAGGCTCATTAGTAGTTGGAATGACACTTTCGATATTAGCAATCAATCTCATTAAGCATGGGTTAGTTACGGAAACGTTTCATTTGCCTAATAAAGGGCCATTATTGGCTATAGTAATTTTAGCAATACCACTGTTTGATTCTTTACGAGTTTTTATTGCAAGAGTCATAAAAGGTAAACATCCTTTATATCCAGGGAGAGAGCATATTCATCATGCCTTATTAAAACTAGGGATTGGACATCTACACACAAGTTTAATATTATGTGCTTTTGCAATTATACTCATTGTTTTTTCTTATCTCCTGTTGGAATTAAATGTCAATACAAGCATTGCAATATTAGCGGTAATTAGTTTTAGTTTATTACTTATTCCCTTTTATATGCTAAAAGATAAATCAAAATAATGCGATTTTTTTCTTTTCTCATTTTAGTTTTTCTAGTTACTTTAAATTCGCATGCGCAACATGCAAATTTATTATTAGGAAATAATTATTCTTCTCATTTTAATCACCTAATCTATAATGGTAATTCAAATTATCATACATCATTTAAGCCGATTATAAAATCAGATCTAAATTTTGATATTGATTCTGTTCTTCAAGAAAAGAACATTTCAGATTATTCAAATTGGTATTTAAGAAAATTGTTTTCAGAGCATTTCATTATATTAAAAGGGGAGGATTACAAGGTGCTTGCTTCACCAGTTATTAATTTATCAAAAGGTAAGGAAGTAAATGAAGGTAAAAATACGTTTACAAATACAAGAGGCTTTTTAATTGAAGGGGATTTAGGTAAGAAAATTTCGTTCTTTAGTTCTTTTGTGGAAAATCAATCCATCTTCCCAAATTACTTAGATTTATCAATAAGATTAGGCCCTGAATATGGGTGGATAGTTCCTGGGCAAGGGATTGCAAGAGATTTTAAGCAAACAGGTTTTGATTACGCCATGTCTTCTGGCTATGTTTCTTATCGAGCAAATAAAATGTTTGCTGTTCAATTTGGTCATGGTAAGCATTTTATTGGTGACGGGTATCGTTCCTTATTGCTTTCGGACAACACTTTCAATTATCCGTATTTAAGGATACAAACTACTTTTTGGAAAGTGCAGTATACTAATTTGTATACGGAATTTCAAGATATTAATTATTTCTCAAATAATGGCTTAGCTAATTATGATCAAATGGGTTATGCTAAAAAGTATATGTCAGCTCATTATTTGAGTGTTAATATTACTAAAAAGTTAAATATCTCATTATTTGAATCAGTTATTTGGCGAATGAATCATGCGCCAGGAAGTAGTGGTTTTGATGTAAATTATTTAAATCCAATTGCTATGCTTAGGCCTATTGAGTTTTCTGTAAATTCTCCTGATAATGTATTGGTAGGAGTGAATGGAAAATATAAATTACCTTTATCTTCTTATCTGTATGGGCAGTTAGTCTTGGATGAGTTTAGTTTGAATGATTTGAAGGAAAAAAATGGTTTTTGGGCAAATAAATTTGGTTATCAATTAGGGTTTAAAATGTTCAATGCTTTAAAAGTTGAGAATTTAACTTTTCAAACAGAATATAATTATGTAAGGCCTTATACTTATGCGCATCATAATCCTCAACAGAATTATGCACACTATAATCAGCCACTCGCTCATCCTCTAGGGGCAAATTTTTCAGAGTTTTTAATCATTGCAAATTACAGATGGAAAAGATGGGAAGTAGATGGCAAACTCATTTTTGCAAAATATGGTGGTAGTATTGCAAACGATTCTATTCCATATTCATATGGAAATGATCTGTATGAATCAACTGGTATTTTTGAAGAGCCTCATGGATTTATATATGCGGGTAGACCATCTGATTTTGGAATTGAAATGTATCAAGGGAATTTGACAACTGTTAATCTTAAAAATTTCAATATTGCATATGTTGTAAATCCTAAAACCAATCTTAAAATAAATTTAGGGCTTACCTTAAGAGATCTTAAAAGTGAAGAAGCTGAAATGCAAACTCAATTTATAAACTTTGGAATTCAAAGTGATTTATTTAATCATTATTATGATTTCTAATGGCAATAATATTAACTTTAGATACTTCCACTAAAAATTGTTCGGTTGCTTTATTTAATGGGAATAAAATTATTGCCTTTAAAGAGCAAAATTCTGATGACTACACTCATGCTGAACAATTGACTTTATTTATTGAAAAGGTTATTAAGTCAGCTAATCTTACCTTAAAAGAAATTGAGGCAATTGCAATTAGCAAAGGCCCTGGTTCTTATACGGGCTTGCGTATTGGAACTTCTACTGCTAAGGGTTTGTGTTATGCTTTGGATATTCCATTGATATCAATCTCTACTTTGAAAGCTATGGCTTTCACAATGGCTAAAAATCATGTTGCTAATATTTATTGTCCAATGATTGATGCTAGAAGAATGGAAGTATTTTCAGCAATTTATGATGCAGAAAATAATGAAATAAGAAAAATTCAAGCAGATGTTGTAGATGAACAAACCTATACTAACTTTTTAAATAATGAAGTTCTATTTTTTGGAGATGGAGCTTTAAAATGCAAAGAAATTATCAGTCATAAAAATGCTAAATTTTTGGAAGGAATTTATCCTTCTGCAAAAGATTTAGGTAAATTAGCACATGCTAAATTTATGAATAAGGACTTTGAAGATGTTGCTTATTTTGAACCTTTCTATTTGAAAGATTTTGTTGCGGGAAAGAAAAAACTTAGTTGATTCTTTTTCTTTTTGCAGCAGCATTAAATTTTCCTTTAAAAGAGCTAAAGCTTCCTGTACTTTCTCTTCTTGCAGAAGATGATTCTCCAGATGATTTTCTTCCGTTTCTTTCTCTGCCACTATTTCTGCTTCTTTTTCTATCTCCACCTCCAGAATATGAACGGCCACTATCCCTTCTCCCGCCACCTCTATTTCCGCCACCTCTGATTGATTTAGTTCCTGGAGCTTGAGATATCTCAACATTTACACGGTTTCCATTCCAAACAGCATCAGAAAAACTACTTAATATGTCTGTTTCAAAATTTTCTGAAACTTCAAAGAATGAAAATTTGCCCATGATATCAATTTTGCCAACTGGAATATTTCTATTGCGAGTATATTCGTTAATCAAACCGATTAGATTA
This sequence comes from Flavobacteriales bacterium, assembly GCA_012960805.1. Classification (GTDB taxonomy): domain Bacteria; phylum Bacteroidota; class Bacteroidia; order Flavobacteriales; family BACL11; genus UWMA-0277. The sequence continues at coordinate 3,256 of DUAO01000120.1, forward strand.
TGTGCTTGCATTTCTTTTTCTTTTCCTAAATTGATGAAAAATCTTGTGTGCCCAGCTTCTGCATGTCCATTTCTTTCCCCTCTTCTCTCTTTTCTATCTCCTCTTCTTTCTTTTCTTTCTCCTCTGTCGCTTCTGTCTTTATTATTACTTCCTGAAACATTTAAGTCAGGAGCATTTTTGTAAAAAGATAAGAAACGATTAAATTCAGCAGATACAAAATGCTTGATGAGTTCGCTTTTATCTAAATGCGCTAATTTTTCTTCAATAGAAGGCAAGTAATTCTCAATTTGATGATTTATTTCAGTAGTAACAACTTTGTCAACTAATCTCATCAACTGAATTTGACAAATCTCATCCCCATTAGGAACTTTCATAAGCATTAAATCTCGCTTAATCATTTTTTCAATTAATTTTAGCTTTCTTCCTTCACGGCTATGAGCAATAATAATTGAGGTTCCTTTGTTTCCTGCCCTACCTGTTCTTCCTGATCTGTGCACATATATTTCATCATCATCAGGTAAGTTATAATTGATAACATGCGTTAATTCATTTATATCAATTCCTCTAGCCGCTACATCAGTAGCTACTAATATTTCTATTTTTTTTGTTCTGAAACGTCCCATAACATGGTCTCTTTGCGCTTGAGATAATTCGCCATGTATAGCATCTGCATTGTACCCATCTTGCATTAGTTTATCAGCTACATCAGCCGTTTCTCTTCTTGTTCGGCAAAATACTATTCCGTAAATATCAGGATTCATATCACAAATTCTTCTCAATGCTTTATATCTATCACGTGCATTCACCATGTAGTAATGGTGTTCTATATTTGCAGCACCTTCATTTCGACTAGCAACCTCAATAGTTTTAGCGTTAGACATATAATTTTTACTTATACGCATTACCTCTTTGGGCATAGTTGCTGAAAATAAGAAAGTTTGTTTTGTTTTAGGAGTTTCAGCTAAAATAGTATCCAAATCATCTTTGAATCCCATGTTTAACATTTCGTCTGCCTCATCCAAAACAACAACTTCAATATTTTGTAATTTCAGGGATTTTCTGTTGATTAAATCAATAACCCTTCCAGGAGTTCCTACTACAATTTGTGTTCCTGATTTTAATGACTTTATTTGTGGAATTATGCTGGCTCCTCCATAAACAGCAGTAATTTTTAATCCTTTAGTATATTTTGCGTAGGATTCCATATCTTTTGCAATTTGAAGGCAAAGCTCTCTGGTAGGGCAAAGGATAATAGCTTGTGGTAATTTTCTTTCAACGTCAATTTTATGCAATACAGGTAGTCCGAATGCAGCTGTTTTCCCTGTTCCTGTTTGAGCAAGTGCAATAAGGTCAGTTTCGTTTCCCAATAAATACGGAATAACTTCTTGCTGTATAGGCGTTAGTGTCTCAAAGCCTAAATCTATTATTGCTTTTTGAATGTTTTTACTCAGTCCTGTTTCAGAAAATATCATGCTTTTAAATTTTTTGCAAAATTACTCTATTATTTTCCTTAACTACTATAAAGTCAGACTTATCCTTTCTTTACCAAGACAGTTGTTTTTAAGATTTCATTAACTATTTTTGCTGCCTAAAATTTTTAAGATGAGCATAGATAAGTTTTCCGATAGACATATAGGTCCAAGAGGAAATGATATTAAGCAGATGTTAGCGGTAGTCAATGCGTCTTCAGTTGAGCAATTGATTAATGAAACAATTCCTTCCAAAATTCATTTGAAAAAGGCTATGAATTTACCTGAAGCATTATCAGAAAGTCATTTTATTGAGCACATGAAGGATTTGGCTCGGAAGAATAAAAATTATAGATCGTATATAGGGATGGGATATTTTAATACTATTCTGCCTGGTGTTATTCAAAGGAATATTTTGGAAAACCCAGGTTGGTATACAGCTTACACTCCTTATCAGGCTGAAATTGCTCAAGGAAGATTGGAAGCTTTGTTAAATTACCAAACAATGGTAAGCGAACTTACAGGAATGGAAATTGCAAATGCATCATTGTTAGATGAAGGTACTGCTGCTGCTGAAGCCATGATAATGTTGTATAATAGCAGAAGTAGACAGCAGAAAGCAGATAATATTTTTAAATTTTTTGTTTCAGAATTATGCTTTCCTCAAACAATTGAAATCTTAAAAACACGAGCAATACCAGCTGGTATTGAATTGATAATTGCTGGTCATGAAGAAATAGAAGTGAATGAAGAATTTTTTGGAGCCATTTTACAATACCCTGCAAAATATGGTGAAGTCATTGATTATACTGATTTTGTTAGCAAGCTAAAAATTATTAATGTTGGAGTTGTTGTAGCTGCTGATTTATTAAGCTTGAGTTTGCTTACTCCTCCTGCAGAATGGGGGGCTAATGTTGTTGTGGGGACTACCCAAAGATTTGGCATTCCTATTGGATATGGAGGCCCTCATGCAGCTTACTTTGCTACTTTTGATAAATACAAAAGAAATATTCCTGGTAGAATAATAGGAGTGACTGAAGATGCTGACGGAAATAGAGCTTTGCGTATGGCATTACAAACCAGAGAACAGCATATTAAAAGAGAAAAAGCAACTTCAAATATTTGTACTGCGCAGGTTTTACTGGCAGTTATGGCGGGGATGTATGGTGTGTTTCATGGTTCGGAAGGATTGAGAGGAATAAGTAAGAATATACATTCATTAACAGCTACTTTGGCTGAAGGGTTAACGCAATTGGGCTATCATCAGTTAAATCCGATTTACTTTGACACATTACAAATTTTAGTAGGGAATGTTTCTATGGAAAATATTAAAACCTATGCTGAAGATGCAAAAATCAACTTTAACTATATTAATGAAGACGCACTATCTATTAGTATTGACCAGAAAGATGATTTAAATAATATTAACGATATATTAAAAGTATTTGCTAAAAGTTGTAATCATTCTGATTATGAAGATTTAATACAAGAAGTGTTAAGTGAAAATTATACGCAAGCGACTGCTCGAATTCCAAATTTACTTTATCGTACTTCAACTTTTATGCAGCATGACGTGTTTAATAGATATCATTCTGAAACGGATATGATGCGTTATATTAAGAGTTTGGAAAATAAAGATTTATCATTGACACATTCTATGATTCCTTTAGGGTCGTGTACAATGAAGTTGAATGCTGCGTCTGAATTATTTCCTTTAAGCTGGTCAGAATTTGGGAATTTACATCCTTTTGCTCCTGCTCACCAAGCTAGAGGCTATCATATTATGTTTCATGAATTGGAAGAAATGTTATGTGAAATTACTGGTTTTGATGCTATAAGTTTACAGCCAAATTCAGGAGCTCAAGGTGAGTTTGCTGGACTAATGGTAATTAGAGCTTACCATGAAAGTAAAGGTAATGAGCATAGAAATATTTGTTTAATTCCGTCATCAGCTCATGGCACAAATCCGGCTTCTGCTGTAATGGCCGGGATGAAGGTTGTGGTTATCCCTTGTGATGAAAATGGGAATATTGATGTTCTTGCTTTAAAAGCTAAAGCTGAGGAACATAAAGCAAATCTTTCTGCTTTAATGGTAACCTATCCTTCAACACATGGTGTGTATGAAGACGCAATTATAGAAATCACCAAGATTATTCATGATAATGGAGGGCAAGTGTATATGGATGGTGCTAATATGAATGCTCAACTTGGAATTACAAACCCAGCTATTATTGGTGCAGATGTTTGTCACCTTAACTTGCATAAAACATTTGCCATCCCTCATGGGGGAGGCGGTCCTGGGATGGGGCCAATTGGAGTTGTAGAGCATTTGAACCCATTTTTGCCAAATAGTCCTTTAGTTAAAATGGGAGGAGAAAGTGGGATGTCAATCTCCTCAGCTCCTTGGGGAAGCGCTTTGGTGCTGGCTATTTCATATGCCTATATTAAAATGTTGGGGACAGAAGGTTTACGAGCTTCAACTGAAATAGCAATTCTAAATGCAAACTACATTAAAGAAAAATTAGCAAAATATTTTGAAATACTTTATACTGGGGATAGTAATAGAGTGGCGCATGAAATGATAATTGATTTCAGAATGTTTAAAAAAGATGGAATTGAGGTAGTTGATGTTGCAAAAAGATTAATGGATTATGGCTTTCATGCTCCTACCGTTTCTTTTCCAGTTGTTGGGACATTAATGATTGAGCCAACTGAGAGTGAGAGCAAAGAAGAATTAGACAGATTCTGTGAAGCCATGATAAGTATTAAAGAGGAAATTGATGAAGTAATTTCTGGAGCTGTTCTTACTGAAGATAGTGTATTGAAAAATGCGCCTCACACAATGAATTTAGTGGTTAATAATCAGTGGAATTATAAATATTCTAGGCAAAAAGCAGTATTTCCTTTGCCCTGGGTAAAAGAGCATAAATTTTGGCCTTCAGTTAGGCGTGTTAATGATGCTCTTGGTGATAGAAACCTGATTTGTTCTTGTGCCCCTATTTCTGATTACATAGAATAAATAAATTTAAGTATTATCTGTCGATATATGATTTTGTTGTCTTATATTTGCATTCACTTTTAACTAAAAAACCTAATAATGAAAAGAAAATTACTATTTGTTTGTCTATTAGCCGTTACAACTGTAGCTTTTGCGCAGCAAAAAAGAATGGTAGAAATGCCAAAACAAGATGCTATAAGATATGTAGCAAATATTGGGGTAACAGTTCCTGTTATTCCTTCTCCAAATTCTGCTGCTGCACCACTACCAATTTGGTCAGATGATTTTTCTGATCCAGGAAATTGGGTTATAGATCACGATCCAACTGCCTGTTCTTTAGACTGGCAGATTGGCGTAAACTCATGCCAAGGTTCCTATCCGATTTCGGACATTGTTTCAACTACCGCTTCTAACGGATATGCACTGGTAGATTCTGATTTTTATGGTGGCGCTACTGGAGGTTCTGAAATGGAAGATAGCTGGCTTACAATGGCAAACCCTGTTGACCTAAATGCATACCCATTTGTAGTTGTAGAATTTGAAACAAACTATAAAAGTTATAATAACGAGCAAGCATACATTGTTGTTGGAATTGGTGATGGTTTGGGTAATGTAACATGGCCAGATTTAGATGCAGCAACGAATATTTCTACTATGACTAATGTATTTGCTCCTTGGAATACAGGTGGTCCTACGCCAGGTGTCGCAGTTACTACAACTAATCCTGAATTAATTACAGTTGACATTAGTTCTGCTTTAGTTGGTTTAACTACAACAGAATTAGCTGATATATATATTCGTTTTCATTGGACAGGTACTTGGGGATATGCATGGTTTGTTGATGATTTTTCAATTTCTGAAACACCAGATAATGCTATTTCATCAAAAAGTGAAGTGATAGGAGGTTATTGGGTAGATTATGCTAACTATACTGGCGCAGGATTAAATAATATACAAGGTTTAAACTATACGCATACTCCTCAATCACAATTAGCTAATCATCCTTTTGTATTTGAATCAATTATAAAGAATGTAGGCCTAGCCACTCAAAGCGTTGTGCTGCATTATGATGTTACTGGACCTGTAACTGGCTCAGGAATGTCGTCTGCTATGGTTTTAAATGCGCAAGAAGAGGAGGCTTTTTCAGCTGCACCTCCATTTGGTAATGCTACTACTGCAATTGGAAGTTATAGTGTTGATATTTGGGCTGAGGCAGACTCTGCAGGTGCTGGAATCACTACTACTACTACTGTTCCTGTTGTAAGAGATTTTGAAGTGACAAATTATATATATGGGAAAGATTTAGGAGAACAAAACCAAACTGGAGCTTATTACCTTGGTGGTCCTATGGATCAGAATCATATCACCACTAGGTATGAGATGTATGCTAATGAAAGTTTAACAGGATTAAAAGCATTTATTGGGGGAAATTCGGCAGTAGGCGCAGAAGTAAAAGCAGTTATATATGAACTTGACACTACTGCTTCTGATGGTCTAGTATGGCTAGATGAATCAGATAATTATACTATTACCGCACAAGATTTGGGCGCATGGGTTGATATTCCATTTTTATTACCGATTTCGTTATTTAATGGCTATGCTTATGAGTTTGGTATTGCTGGTTTCCAGCATCCTGCGGATAGTTCATTTATAGGAGTTTCAGGATCAATGATGCATGCCGGAGAGCATAGTTCATTTGATGAACTTGGTTTAAGTACGCAATCAGCAGGAACTCCAACATGGTACTATATTAGTTCTACTCCAATGGTAAGAATGAATTTTGATCCTGCTGGATCTGTTGGAACACATGAAATAAAAAACTCACAATTTAATGTATATCCTAATCCATCTAATGGTGTGTTTACTATTGAATTAGATGGAAATGTGAAATATGATGTTACTGTTAATAAT
>DUAO01000121.1 GCA_012960805.1 Flavobacteriales bacterium
TCTTGTAATTTATATGCTGGCTCAATCACCCCAGGTGTATCAGAAAAAACAATCTGATAATCCTTTTCATTTAAGATACCTAAAATTCTATGGCGAGTTGTTTGTGCTTTATTAGTAATAATTGAGAGTTTTTGTCCAATTAACGCATTCATTAAGGTAGACTTCCCTACATTAGGGTTGCCAATAATATTCACATATCCTGCTTTGTGTTCCATTTTGCAAAGAAACAAAAAAAGGGCAACCAAAATGGCTGCCCTTTATTATAATTTTTTGGTAATTCTAGAATTTTTGAGATGCACCAAACATAGGTATAAATGTTGCCCCTCCATCATCTCCCATTCCAGGAAAATGCATTAATTGAAAATCAAATGTCTTTGCTCCAGCTCCATTTCTAGCGGTCACTTTATTTATTTTCCTATAATATCTTATGCCAGGGCCACCCATTATCTGCAAATCTGGAGAATTATGAGACATCATCATTGGATCTAATAACCAAGCCTCAAAGACAAAAGAAAATCTTCTTCCTATCCTAAATGTTCCTCCTGCATTTAATACCAATCTTTCCTTAGCATCTATCTCATCATTATCATCATCTAAGCCACCAAAATTATATGCAGCTCCTAATGTAATATTATTTTCTTTTGACCCTTTAGTAATAACAGCATAAGGCATATTTAACAGACTACCTATATCAGAGCCATAGAATAAATCACCTACCCAGAACCAACCTGCAGCAGCATTTATATCCCCTTTAATATTAAAGGAATACTTAGCATTCAAAGTAGATGGAATACCAATTACAGTAGTGCCTCCTCCAATTGATAATTTATCCGTAATACCATATTGTGCTTGCCACATCACCCAATAAGAATGTCCAAAATACCCCTCCCCTTGTTCTAAACCAAAAGCAGAAGGAGAAAAGAAATATCTGCTATCATGTAAATTAGGGAACCAGTATTCTCCGTTTTTTATATTATCATCCGTTACTGCATGTATTTGAGCAACCATAACTCTTGGAAGATAAGTTTCCTTTCCTTCCAAATCATTAATATAGATATTCCCATCTGCATCTTTAACAAAGGTTCCAATTATTGTAGTCCCATCCCTAAATTCGTAAATATATTTTTCACCTACAACATCTGTTTGCGCATTAGCCGATAGTAACCCTACCCCTAACACAATTGCAAATACTAATTTCTTCATTTTTTAAATTTTATAAATTAATTCTTATGACAAAATTAAGGGATTAAATATCAAATACTATGCTTAGCATAGTATTTGATAATTTACTATATATAGAAAATCATTTTATAAGCTCTAAATCTTCAACTGCCAATCCCCACTCTCCTTCCAAATTTTGCAATTTCTGCCTATTTTTTTCGTATTCATCAAAAAAACCATCTTTTTGAGATAATTCCTTGAATTTTTCAGGATTAGCTAAATCGGCATCTATCGCTTTTTGTGATTGCTCAAGGGTTGCGATTTCTTTTTCTAATTTACTAATTCGGTTTTGCAACTTCTTTATCTTTTTCTGCTGATTCTTTTTATCAACATAGCTCAATTGCTCTTCTGTTTTATCCTCTTTTATATTTTTCTGATCCTTTTGTGAACTCTCTAATTGTTTAAAATTTTCCAAATCTTTTTCAGAAAGAAAAGTATCAATATCACCAATGTACTCCTTAATATTCTGGTCTTTGAACTCATACACTTTCTGAGTAAGTGCTTGTAAAAACTCTCTATCGTGAGATACCAGAATTAAGCTACCATCATAATTTGCTAATGCCTTTTTCAACAATCCCTTTGATGTAATATCTAAGTGGTTTGTTGGCTCATCCATAATGAGTAAATTATAAGGTTCTAGTAATAATTTACACAATGCTACTCTTGCTCTTTCACCACCGGAAAGAACTTTTACTTTTTTCTCAACTTCATCATTCGAAAATAAGAAAGACCCTAAAATTGAGCGAACTTTTCCAGCAGTATCTTCAGTAGCTGCTTGCTCAATAGTCTCAAGAACCGTTAGATTTTCATCCAAAAATTCAGCTTGATTCTGAGCGTAATACCCCATTTTTACTTGATGTCCTAATATAATCTCTCCAGTAAAATCAATCTCTTTCACAATCATTTTTGCAAGAGTAGATTTGCCTTCACCATTTTTACCAACAAAAGCAATTTTATCACCTCTTACCACTTCCAAATTAACATGACTGAGCACTTGCAAATCACCATAACTTTTGGAAGAATCTTTAACTTCTAAGCTCATCTTACCTGAATGAGGTGCTGGCGGAAAACGAAACTTCATACGAGCAGTATCTTCCTGTTCCACATGGATAATTTCAAGTCTTTCCAACTTTTTTATCAAAGTTTGTGCAAATGCTGCTTTATTCTTTTTAGCTCTAAATTTATTAATCAACACTTTTGTTTCTTCAATAAATTTATCTTGATTCTTTTTTGCTTGAATTTGTTTTACTACTCTATCCTCTCGTAAAGTTAAATACTTAGTATAAGATGCTTTATAATCGTTAATCTTTGAGAATGCCACCTCAATAGTTCTGTTTGTTGAAGCATCTAAGAAGAACCTGTCGTGCGAGACCAACACTACTGCCCCGCTATAATTTTTTAACCATTTTTCGAGCCACATAATAGATTCGATATCCAAGTGATTGGTTGGCTCATCTAATAATAACAAATCAGGTTTCATTAATAGAATTTTAGCTAATTCAATTCGCATACGCCAACCTCCACTAAACTCAGTAGTTTGTCTTTCAAAATCGTATTGAGTAAAACCTAATCCAGTTAATACCTGACTAATTTCAGCAGCAGTATCATTTCCTCCTGCCATTCTGAATCTTTCCTCCAATTCATTAAATTCACTTATAATTTCCAGGTATTCAGCACTCTCATAATCTGTTCGCTCAGTAAGTTGTTTGTTAGCTTCATTCATTCTTAATTCTACATCATTCAAGAATTCAAAAGCTGTTTGAGCTTCTTCAAGTACAGTTCTACCATCTTCAAAATCCAAATCTTGCCTTAAAAAACCAACTATTATTCCGTTGGGAACAGATACATTACCATTGTTTGGGGTTAACTCTTTTGCTAAAACTTTTAGTAACGTTGATTTTCCAGCTCCATTTTTTCCCGTAAGCCCAATTCTATCCCCCTTATTTACCATAAAAGAGATATCTTTAAAGATGTCCTGCCCTCCAAAATAAAGGCTTAAATTATTTACTGATACCATGGCGCGAAAATAACATTTTTAATCAGCAGAAATAATTTTATTATAATGATTGGCAAATTAATTTATAGCAGTATATTTGCAGCCATAAATCGCGGGGTGGAGCAGTTGGTAGCTCGTTGGGCTCATAACCCAAAGGTCGCAGGTTCGAGTCCTGTCCCCGCTACAAAGTAAAAGACCCCTTATTTGGGGTCTTTTTTTATATCTATATAATAAGGACCCATGTAGTTTAATTCTTTATTGAATTCAAAGATTCATTCTATTATGATCTACTTTTCATAATATTCTCATAGGCTTGTTGAACTAGTAAGAATTTTTCTTCTGCAAGTTTCACAATATCTTCACTAACACCTTGCAATTTATCTGGATGATATTTTGTTACCATTTTTCTATGAGCTTTCTTAATCTCACTATCTGAAGCATTTTTGTCTATCTCAAGAATTATAAACCATTTATCTAAACCATGCGTACTCCCTTGAGCTATAAACATTGACTGAATAGACTCAAAATCATACTGATTTATATTCATATAGCCAGCAATTTTCTTTATTAACTCAATCTCAGAAGGATGTATTTCATTATCACTTGCTGAGACTCCAAAAAGAAAATGAATAATTTGTAATCTTGAAGCATGATTTACATAGGAATTTAGTTGTTGACATACAGGGCGTAATTCAGAGGATAATGATTGTTTGTTAAGTTTATTAAAAACCTCAAAGTATTTATTAGCTTTCTGAACTCCAAAAGTATTTATAAAGAATTGCTTGACATAATCTAACTCAGCCTTTACTATCTTACCGTCAGATTTAATAACCAATGACGATAATATTAAAAGAGAAAGCTCATAAGCTTTTGCTTGGTCATTCTTACCGTCAAAGAAACTTTTACTAATATAATAACCAATTATTGCTCCTATTGGACCTGCTAAAAACCATCCTGCTCCTATTCCTACCCATTTACCTAAAGACATATTTATAAATTTTAATAGACAAAAGTAGAGAAAAAGTCGAGATGAGAGGATTAGCCTCTACCCTCTTTTACATGATTTCAGTAAATTTGCAAGTTAAGATTTGCACCTCTTTTTTCACCGCTAATCAATTCGTTTGACCAAACTTAATAAAATTATTGGAATTTACGAATGAAGGAATTACATTAATCAATAATATTATTCGATGATTATTCGTTTTTCTACCCTGCCATCATCATAAATGTAAAACAAAGTAGTTTTCTCAACAACTTGAGTAGGATCAATTTCCCTGCCTAATACATCAACAATTTTAATAAGTTGTGATGAATTATCAGTTTTTATATCAGAAATACTAGTGCTGCTATTAGCATCCCAAAGATATAAATCATCAACAGCAGCCTCTATCAAGCTACCACTACTTAAGGCGCCATTAGTACTGTCAGAAGCAACAAATCTTAATTGCACTTGGGTGCTTGTTAGACTCACATAATCTTTTGCTCTAAAAACAAATCTTCTCCAACTGATATCAGAAGTAAGATTATTTTCAACTGAAACCCAATTTACTCCATCATCAGTAATAGCTACTTGCCACCAATCCGCATTAGGTTCAGCGCCAGTGTTATTCGTAAACCACCTCCAATAACTAAAAGCAGGATTAATGTAATCTGTCATATCATAATAAGGAGAATACAAAGTGGTATGCCCATCATCAACATCATTTTCTCCTATACCGGCTGAGGATGAAGAGGCATTTCCAGTAAAAGCACAATCACTACCTCCTGCTGTATGCTGATCGTCTGTTTGCACAATAGTATTTGGATTTCCTGGGTCGCTATATGAGCCAAGTGGATCGCCTATTTCCCACATTCCTGTAGTTGCATTATCATTCAAATCTCCTGTCTGCCAAAACCCTATATTGAAATCAAAATCTTCTTCTACTATTAATTCATACCCCACCATAATAAAATAAGGAACATTAGCATTATCTAAAGGAGTTAAATTAGCGGCCATAGGAGTAATTCCAGATTCATTCCCATAATTATCAGTTAATGAAATATAATAAGCAATAACTGTTCCGCTTGGCTGCGCAGGAATAGTTGTTGTAAATGATGACACACCACTCATTGCAAGATTATTCCAAGTAGCTGCATCATTTAATCTATAAAAACAATTAGTAGAGCCTAAAGCCCAAGGAAAAGTAATTCCAACACTTGCACTGATGGTAATAGCTGAATTCCCAACGGTAGAACTTACTGGATTATGAGAGATTACAGCATTTGACAAGAGAGTAATTCCATGAAGTGCAAAAGCACTAACAATTGCAATATCATTAGGAGTTCCATTACTTAAATTTGCATCATTATCATCTGCATAAAGTACTTCAAGTAGAATATCAGTAAAAACAGATCCTTCTGTGCCATCGGGGCCATCTACTCCACTATCATATGTGTATTTAAATAAATCAAGCATCTGATTCATATTGTTTAAATTAAGATACGTGTCCCAGAAACATCCAGCAATAATTTCACCATCAGCATGAACCTCACCAACTAAGTCTTGTGGATACACTTTTCTATCTTGATAATCTCTAATATTAATGGTTGGATCAACTAAATCCCATCCTAAACCAATTAATGGAGAGTTTGTTAGGGAAAATGCCCAAATATCAGCAAATCCTTCATTCATAGCTCCATTCCACATTCCTGATCCAGAATTGTATCTGCCGCTATTAATCGCATGTCCATATTCATGATATGCAACATCAGGAATTTTTGCTGTTGCTTGGCATCCGCCTCCTTCTGCATAAAAATTAATTGATGTTCCGGCAAAAAATGCATTACAACTTCCAACTTCATCAACATTAGTTTCTAAAGGACTGTCAAGACCTGTAAAAGCAGGGAAAACAGTCTTCATGTGATCATGAATCATATTTACTGCATAATAAGCTGTTCTCTCCTGTATTGTAGAATTTGTATTATCAAAAACAATAGTATTGGTTGCGCCTAAATTTGAATAAATATCAGGTGTGTTATTATTCGTTTGTACATCAGCATATAATCCTTCTAATTTATATCGAATAGAAGTCCCGCTAGCAACAATTCCAAAATCTACATCGCCATTTGCATCTGTATAATAATTTATATTTGCAGCTTGATCGTTAGCTTTGAGATATTTAAATTTTTCACTTGATGCTGGATTATATGGATGAGTAGTATATACATCACCTGAAACATTTGTAGTTATTGGTGGCGCTTCATACATCACTTCATTTTTACGCATTAAGAGCTCTCCAGTGTGCGCATCAACATAACAGATGTAGTGAGCAGGGCCTTCATCAATTCTAGTCTTAAATTTCACTACATATACCAAATTATATTCATGCTTTCTGTACTTAGGATTTGCAAGAACTTTCAGATTTTCATTAACAATAATATCAGAAATTGAAGCTGAAATATTAGAAGTAGCGCCTGCAATGGCACTCTGCTCATTAATTGTTGGCACAACACTAATATTGATATCATTAAATATATCAAGTCCAAAAGAAATGAGCTCATTTGCTAAAGAAAACTTAGCATATAACTTACTATTAACTACTTCCAGGTTATTATAATATTGAACATAAGTTTGATTGATATATTTATCATTTTTTGTTGATGATCGTTCTCTTAAATCAATTGGTAAATCAAAATTATTTGTTGCTAAAAATGAGAACAAATCATTTATTTGGATTGGCGCTCCAAAAGCCCTGTGAGGCATTTGATTGTTTTCGTTAAAAATCACAAACCAATCAGGATTTTTAGCCATAAAATTTTGCCACATTTCAGCATTCCTTAATTGCTGTTGGTATTGAGGATTCAATTCAACATTCTTTTTTACATATCTCACTTCATTTTCATCAGTATGATTATGCTTTGTAGCAAAGGCTGAAGAAAATACTAATACTAGTAAAATGAGTGATAAAATATTCTTTTTCATAAATCAATTTTGTTTTTGGTAAAAATACATTTTAATCTTTGTCTAAACAAAAAAGCTGATCTTATTCGTTCAAACTTACCACTTGTCCGTCATAAGCTAAATTAATATATGACGGAAGCTCTTTATTCACCTTATCATTCAATCCCATATAATGTGAAATATGAATCAGCAAAGCTTGTTTTGGCTTTAACTCGTCTAATAAAGCTAATGCTTGTTCCAAATTAAAATGTGAAATATGAGGCTTTCTTCTGAGTGCATCCAAAATTATCAAATCTGCACCTTCCATTTTTTCTTTTTCTGCTTCTGATATTTCGCTAACATCAGTAAGATATACAAAATTCTTAATTCTGAAACCAAAAACTGGCATCATATAGTGTTGTGCTTCAATAGGAATAATAGTAGTATCCTGAATTTTAAAAAGTTTGTTTTTTATAATATTAATTTTTACTTCAGGAATCCCAGGATACTTAACTTCAGAAAAAACATACGGAAACTCCCTTTTTAGGGCCTGTTGAGTAGGTTTTGTGCAATAAAGTGGCATATCCTTTTTCCATCTGTAATTAAAAGCTCGTATATCATCCATGCCAGCCACATGATCCTTATGATGATGTGTAAACAAAACAGCATCTACTTTTTCCACTTTTTCTCTTAACATTTGTTGCCTAAAATCAGGACCAGTATCAATTACCAAATTGATATTATCAATTTCAATCATTACTGATGAACGCAACCTATTATCTTTTGGATTGGATGACAAACATACTTCACATCTACAGGCAATAACGGGCACACCCTGTGATGTTCCTGTTCCTAAAAGGGTAATTTTCATATCTTTTTTTAAGTTTGCCGTAAAATTATGGATAATAAGTATTTTGTACAGATTTATCTGCATAAATTTGCAAAAATAATTAAGACATGAGTAATGAATAATAATATCATTCTTGCACCAGCACAAAAGGCACTTAAGATTAATCTGGATAACACTATTTATGGTTCGTTTGTTGAAATTGGAGCAGGACAAGAAGTTGCTCGTAATTTCTTCAATGTTGGATCTGCTTCAGGGACAATTGCAAAAACAATGTCGGCTTATGATAAAGATTTTTCTGATGCAATATATGATAAGGAGGCAGATGGAAGATATGTCTCTAAGTCACGATTAGAAAAAATGCTCAATAAAGAGTATGTCTTATTAGAAGAACGCTTAAATAAAGATAATTTTAAAGATGTCCGTTATTTTTCTTTTGCGGATACGATATCTACTATTAATTATGCCAAAACTAATAAAGGCCATGGTTGGATGGGTTTGAGATTTCAAATAACACCTGATGGAGCTCCTAATAATTTTATAATTCATGTTTTATTAAAAGATCAAAAAGCAAGATTACAGCAAGAAACTGTGGGAATAATTGGCACCAACATGATACATGCTTGTTTTAATGAATCTGATCCAAAAGAAATATTAAAACAATTATATGATAATCTATCAAAAGATCAAATAACTATTGATATGGTAGAAGTAACTGGACCTACTTTTAAGGATGCAGATAACCGATTATTGAGTTTGGTATTAGTGAAAGAGCGCATGACAGATGCAGTTATTTTTACTCCAGACGGAATGAATAAACAGCCATCTGATATCTTGCATAAAAAAAATATCATCACCATAAGAGGGAGTTTCAGGCCTGTAACTAAGGTAAATATTGATATGCTTGAAAGGGGTTGGGAAAAATTCAAGCAAAATTCAAAAGTAGAAGAAAAAAATATCCAATTACTTTTTGAAATTACATTAAGTAACCTTAGCTCTGACGGAGAAGTAAATGAAAGAGATTTTTTAGATAGGGTGGATATTTTATGCTCATTAGGTTATACAGTATTGATATCTAATTATAAAAAATATTATAAACTAATTGAATATTTATCCCAATTTACAACATCAAGAATGGGACTTATAATAGGGGTGGATAGCTTACTAGAAATGTTTGAAGAGAAGTATTACAGAAACCTAAATGGTGGAATTTTAGAAGCTTTTGGAGTAATTTTCACCAGAGACATTAAATTCTATCTTTATCCTTACAAACCAAATGAGGAAGTAGAATTATTAAACAGTAGTAATATTCCTGTTCACCCTAGAGTAAAAGATTTGTATAATTATTTGTATTCGAACGGAAGAATTGAGGATTTAGCTTTTAATGCTGAATTTCTAAATATCTTTTCACGAGATGTGTTGAAAAAAATAAGAAACTGTGAAGAGGGTAATTGGGAAGACCAGGTGCCTGAAGGGGTAGCTGAAATCATAAAAAAAGGGTGTTTATTTGGTTTCTCCTGCGAGATCAATGATAAATAAATTAAAATCATTAACATTTATTCAATTTTAAATCAAAAAAATA
>DUAO01000122.1 GCA_012960805.1 Flavobacteriales bacterium
GATTTGTCAAGTTTTGAAAAAGGAATCTATACTATTGAATTAAAGAATAATTCAGGTACTTATATTGACAAAATAATAGTTGAATAAATTAAATTAGTGAACGAATAAGAGCCCGGATGTTCCGGGCTTTTTTTTATGTTTTTTTAGTATATTTGACAGAGTATTCAATAACAAAAATATTTAAAATGAAAAAATGTTACATTTCGATTTGCGCTTTAGTCATCTCTTTTGGCTCAATCGCTCAAGTTTTAAATTTAGAAAAAATGGAGTCAGACCAGCAATTTGATGAGCGAAAATCCTTTTATCAGGATCCTAATATTACATCAAGCGCAAATTCTGCTGTGCCTATTTGGGAGGAAGATTTTAGTGGCGGATTTCCTGCAGGATGGAGTACTTATACTAGTAATAATCAGGGTGGTTTTGCGACTTGCAACTGGGCATGGAGTACTGATGGTTCTTGGGGAAACTTTAGTGGTGGTGGCGCTACAGCTGCTGATGCAGCAATTAATTCTACAACTTCAAGTAATGGTTTTTTAATTTCTGATATTGATTCTGCTAATCATTTTGTAAATGGACAACCTTCAGGAAGTAATTATGAATATATTGATTCTTATTTTACAACTGAAGCCATTAGTACTTTAGGTTACCCAAGTGTCACTTTAGAATTTGAACATAATTTTCGATTCAATAATGGAGTTGATTTGGTAGTTTCGGTAAGTAACGATAGTATTTCTTGGATTGATTTTTTTGTGCAAGGAAATGCAACTAATAATCAGGAGAGTGCTGATCCGGAGGTGTTAAATTTAAACATTTCCTGTGTTGCTGGAAATCAATCGACAGTTTATATTAAGGTGGGCTGGTCGGCAAGGGTGTATTATTGGATGATTGATGATATGAAATTAATTGAAACTCCTAATCATGTTTTATCATTAGAAGAATCTAATTATGGCGGATGGTTTACAACTCCAACGACTAATGGTTTCGGATTAGATTATTCATTCTATCCGTTGAATCAAGCAACTGCACATCCATATAATTTTGAGGGAGTAATTACAAACCTAGGAGGTCAACCCCAAACTACAAATTTAAATATTGAAGTGAAAGACGCTAGTGGTGCTAATGTATTTACTGGTTTAAGTAATGATAGTATATTAAATCCTCAAGATGTTGCTTGTAATTTTGATGAAAAAGTTTTTTTAGGAAATCTAGGGTTTACCCCTTCTGTAATTGGAGTTTATCAGTTTAATATTTGGGGTACTTCTGATTCTACAGCTACTGATACTGCTATACTTGAAAGTGTTGTAACAAATGATATTTATGGAAGAGATGATGATAATCAGTATTCAGACTATGGGTTGGGAAGGTATTGTGGCGGTATGGTAATTGGAAATTATTATGATGTTTTTGATGCGGATAATTTAAAATCAATCTCAGTATATATTGATGATGAATCGGTGGTTGGTGCAGATATTTATGTCGTCCTTTATGAGGTAGATATCAATAATGATAAGATATTTTTAGAACAATCATCCGACTATACCTTACAGACTAATGATATTGATGCTTGGGTTGAGGTTAGTTTTGATAGTCCTATTTCGCTTACTCCTAACACTTATATGGCAGCAGTTGGGGGGTATGCACACCCATTTGATACTTCTATGATTGCCATGTCAAAGAATGCTCGTCCTACAACCTGTTATATACAAAAGAATGGTTGTTTGAATACTGGGCAAACGCTTGGGAATTGGTATTGGCTTTCTAGGGTTCCAATGATAAGGATGAATATGGGTGTTACGTCAACTATTTATGAAAATTACTTTAATGGTAGCGTTGAAGTTTCCCCTAATCCTTCTAATGGAAAAATTACATTAGAAATGAATGAAGTAAATAATGATATATATAATGTAACTATTAATAACTTACTTGGCCAAAGCGCGTATTCTTCAGAAGGATATATTCATGGGTTTTATAAAAAGAATATTGATATTACTAAATTTGGGAAAGGCGTTTATTTAATTGAAGTTTCAAATTCTTCATCAATAATAACTAAAAAACTAATTATTGAGTAAATGAAATATAATTTTAAAACAAAAGCCCACTCTAGAGTGGGCTTTTGTTTTAAGTGGTGCTACCAAGATTCGAACTAGGGACACATGGATTTTCAGTCCATTGCTCTACCAACTGAGCTATAGCACCAACTATTTAGGGCTGCAAATTTAATTGTTTTTTTTATTTAAAGAAATAATATAGGCAAATCATCATAAGGGTTTCTAATTTTATATTTTTGACAAAATTTTACATTCGGTGAAACTAATAATTGATATAGGTAATACGGCAGTAAAAGTAGCTATCTTTAAAGGTAAAAAGCTGCAGAATACTACTATTCTTAACGAATGCACATTGCAAAACATACTTGGTTTTGTTAATAATAAGGATATTTCCGGAACTATTATTTCTTCTGTTAAAGATATTAATGCTGATATTAAAAAGCTAATTCATCATTTTGATGCTCTTTTTTTGGATTTTACTACTCTTTTGCCAATAATTATTGATTACAAAACACCAAATACTTTGGGCAAAGATAGAATTGCAGCTGTTGTTGGGGCTTCAGTTTTATTTCCTAAGCAAGATGTCTTAGTATTTGATGCGGGGACCTGTTTGACTATTGATTTTATTACAAAAGAGAAAATATATAAAGGAGGGAGAATTTCTCCAGGCATTGCAATGCGTTATAAAGCGCTTCATCAGTTTGCCGAACAATTACCCTTATGTAGTTCTTCATCTGAAAGTGTATTAATCGGATATGATACTGAATCTTCAATTATTAGTGGAGTGCAGCAGGGTATTTTGTCTGAAGTGCGTGACATAATTAATGTTTATAAAAAAGAAAATAAAGAGACTATAATTTGCGTTACAGGCGGGGATTGTTTTTTCTTTGAAAAGGAATTAAAAAACAGCATATTTGCAAATCCTTTTTTAGTAATAGAAGGATTGAATGAAATTTTAGATTATAATGAATAGATTAAAAAGTTTAGCTGTAGTTTTCTGTATTATACTTTCAACTACTGCTATTGCGCAATTAGGAACAAGTTCACCTTATTCTCGTTTTGGCTTAGGGGATTTACAAGGGAATGTGTTTCCAGAATATAATGCGCTTGGGGGAGGGGTAACGGCAATAAGTAGTGAAAATAGTTTAAATCCATTTAACCCTGCAACTTATACTTCTTTTAAGGCTAACTCCTTTTTATTTTCAACTGGAGGATTGCACAAAACAACAAATATTCAAAATTCAACTGATAATCAGATTGTAAACAATTCTTCTTTTAGTCATTTAACCGTTGCTTTTCCAATTAGCAAAAAATTAGGGGCAAGTGCAGGGATGTTGCCTTATAGTAATATAGGATACACATTGAATGCTAGAGATAATGATGTGAATGCTGATATGATTTACTCGGGTGATGGCGGATTAAGTAAGATTTATTTTGGCGGAGCTTATGAACCGTTTAAAGGATTTTCAGTTGGTATAAATGCCTCTTATTTGTTTGGAGGATTAAACAGAAGAAAGAAACTAGTTCTTGATGACGAATCTTCTTTTAATGCGCGTTCAAATTCTAAAATAAACTTGAAAGGATATTTTTACGAATTAGGTGTTATGTACAAGAAGAGCTTATCAGTTGAGAAAATAATTTCTTTTGGGTTAACGGCTAATAATAATTCAAGTATCAGTGCAAAACGCACAAATTTATTAGAAACATTTTCTGGTGTAAATGAAATAATAAAAGAGACTGAACTTACTTCAGAGCTAGGAGACGCTACTTTGCCACAATATATTAGTACGGGTATAAGTTATCGTGATGGCAAAAAATGGCTTTTAGTTGCTGACTATAGTATGCAGAATTGGGAAGACTATAGCTTGTTTGATGAGGGGGATAATTTAAATAATAGCATGCGTATTTCTGCAGGATTTCAGTATACGCCAGAATTCAATTCGGTTACTAAATATTATAAACGCATGCAATACCGTTTAGGTGCGGCATACAGCAATACACCACTAACCCTAAATGATACGCAATTAAAAGAAATGAGTCTTAGTTTTGGGTTCGGTATTCCTGTACGAAAATCACGGACAAAATATGATGTTTCACTTACTTTAGGACAAAGAGGAACAATTGATAATAATTTAATAAAAGAACAATTTGTAAGATTTGGATTAAGCGTTTCTTATGACGGAATTTGGTTTGTAAAACGAAAATATGATTAATAGAATGATAAAAAAACTAGTTGTTATTGCGATAATAGTTTTAATAGGATTTGGTGCTAATGCGCAATCCAAATTTGGCGCAGATAGTGTAGCTTGTATTGAAAACCTTTCTTTGTTCAGAGAGTATTTTAAGCAAAAAAGTTATGCGGATGCTTTAAATCCTTGGCGTTGGACTTTTAATAATTGCCCAAAGTCAAGTGGTAATATTTATAAGAATGGGCCTAAGATTATTAAAGCCAGGATGAATATTGATCCGGAGAATAAATCTGCTTATATAGATACGCTAATGATGATCTTTGATCAAAGAATTAAGTGTTTTGGCCAAGAAGGATATGTGCTTGGCCTAAAAGGATATGAATTGATAGGAGTTGATAAAGATAGAAGTGAGGAAGGATTAGATTATTTAAAACAATCGTTAGATTTAGAAGGTAATAATGCATCTGTTCAAGCTGTTTATGGCTATATGAAAGCAATAGAAACTCTAGAGAAATCTGGTTTAAAAACAAAAGTTGATGTGTTAGAAGCATACGCTATAGTATCTGAAATTATAGACTATAATATTGTTAATGAAACAAAGACAGCAAAGGGTTTTATTCAGTATTCTGAAAAAATTGAGAACCTTTTTACTCCTTATGCAAATTGTGATGATTTGATTACATTATTTTCTCAAAAGTTTGATGCGTCAACTGATGATGTAAATGCGCTAAAAAGAATCACTAAAATATTGGATAATAAGAAATGTACTGAGTCTCATTTATTTTTTAATGCTTCTAGCAGGCTATATGAATTAGAGCCTTCCGCTTCATCAGCTGATAAAATAGCAAAGATGAGCATTGCAAAAGGGAGGTCGGCTGCCTCAGTTGAGTTTGCTAAAAAAGCAATTGAACTGGAAGAAGATACAAATCAAAAAGCAATTTACTATTTAGGTTTGGCGGATGCTTATCGCAATATGGGTTCTTATGTTTCAGCACGAAATGCAGTATATAGTGCATTAGAATTCAGAAGTGGGTGGGGGGAAGCTTATATGAATTTAGGATATATTTATATTGCTGGGGCAAAAACCTGTGGTGATGATTTTGACGAATCAACTGTTTATTGGGTAGCTGTTGATGCGTTCAGAAAAGCATTATCTGATGAAGATACTAAAGACAGAGCAAGTAAAAGTATCAATACTTATTCAAAGTATTTTCCTGCAAAAGAGAAATGTTTTTTTAAGGGTGTAGAGGCAGGAAAATCGCATACTGTTGAATGTTGGATAAATAAAACGACAATGGCTCGTACTAGTGATTAAATGAAAAGCATACATTTATTATTGTCAATTGTACTTGTAGCCTGCACTAATGATCCACGGTTGGCACAGGACTTTGTGAGCGATAAAGAGCAGGCTATTGAACAAATAAAAGGGGCAGAACTATTGCATACTGAAAATGGAAAGATTAAGGTGCGCATTGTGGCTAATAAAATTGAGCGTTTTCAAAACCAGCAACCGGGGCTTATTTTTTCTGAACATATGGAAGTGTATTTTTACAATGATTCTTCTGACTTGCAATCTACTTTGATGGCGAATGATGCATCTATTGATGAAGATAAAAAAATTATGTTAGCGCAAAACAATGTAGTGCTTACTAGTAGTGATGATAAAAAATTAGAAACAGAGGAGTTAGTTTGGGATGAGAAACAAGACAAAATTTATACAGATAAAAAAGTGAAAATAACTACTGGAAAGGAAGTTGTTTATGGCGAAGGCTTTACGTCTAATCCTGATTTTTCTCAATATTCAATTACTAAAATTCACGGAACTTTTGATTTTGAAACTGAAACAAATTAAGTTTTAGTATTTTTACGCATATGCTATTATCGGTTGCTATAATCACGCTTTTATTTTCTGCTTTTTTTTCCGGCGTAGAGATTGCTTTTATTTCTGCAAATAAGTTAAAGTTAGAACTGGATAAAAATTCAGGAAAATTCCCAGCTAATATTATTACTTATTTTTCTAAAAAAGAATCTGATTTTATTACTACCATGTTGGTGGGAAATAACATAGCTTTGGTGATGTACGGTATAATGATGACACAAATTCTGACACCAAAATTTGATGATTATTTCCATTCTGACATTGCTTTATTATTAATGCAAACCATCATTACTACATTAATTGTTTTGGTAACTGCAGAGTTTTTCCCAAAAGCTATTTTTAGAATTTACCCTAACCAGATATTAAGGATATTTTCAATTCCTATTTGGTTGTTTTTTGTATTGTTTCGTCCTGTTGCATTGTTAATGTTATATCTTTCAAAAGTAGTGTTAAAGTATTTGTTAGGGCAGAAAATTGAAGAAGGGAAGCAAGTATTTGGCAAAATAGATTTGGATGAATATTTAAGCAATGTGAAATCAGCTGATGGAGCTGAAGAAAATAGAGTTGAAGTAGAAATGTTGCAAAATGTTTTGGATTTGACGGATAAAAAATTGCGTGAATGCATGATTCCAAGAACCGAAATTTCGGCTATGGATATACTAGCTCCAATTAAAGATATCAAAGATAAATTTATTACGACTAAGCTTTCCAAGATTCTAATTTATAAGAGAAATATTGACAAAGTGATTGGTTATGTTCATTCTTCTGATTTATTTAGAAATCCTAAAAATGTACGTTCTATTTTATTACCTATCCCTTTTGTTCCTGAGAGTATGTCGGTTATGCAGTTATTGACTCAATTTATTGAAAGCAATAAAGGGATTGCTTTAGTAGTTGATGAGTTTGGTGGCACTTCAGGAATGCTTACGATTGAGGATGTAACGGAAGAAATTGTAGGAGAGATTGTTGACGAACATGATGTAGAAGAAATTATGGATAATCAATTAGCTAAGAATAAATATCAGCTTTTTGCTCGTTTGGATGTTGAGATGGTAAATAAGAAGTATGCATTGAATCTTCCTGAATCTGACGAATACGAAACTATTGCCGGATTAATCCTACATCACTTGGAAGAAATACCCAAACAAGATGATATAATAGATATTGAAGAATTTCAATTTACCATCATAAAAGTAAACAAAACAGCAATACATGAAGTGCAATTGAAGGTAATTACTAGATAATAAAGAGAATGCTTTTCTATTTTTATTTATTAAATAACAATTGTATATTTGCAAACTTTAATAAAATAAAAACGAATGGCAACACTAGGACAAATTAGAAATCACACAAAATTATTATTAGTTGTTATTGGAGTAGGAATGTTAGCTTTTATAGGTGGTGACTTTATGTCATCGCTAGGTTCAGGGGGTAGCGGAGGTATATATGTTGGAGAAGTGTTGGGTGAAGATGTATTGCGTCAAGATTATGAAGTGAAAGTAGAAGAAGGAATTAATAATTGGAAATCACAAAACCAACAAAGCATACTTACTCAAACTGTCACAGGACAAATAAGATCCCAAGTATGGGATCAGTATGTAAGAGAATTGGTAATGAATAATGAGTATACAAAATTAGGAATAGATGTTTCTGCTGATGAGTGTTGGGAAATACAACAAGGGATAAATGTGCATCCTGAAATTAGTAAAATTCCTACATTTCAGGATCAGGCTACAGGTCAGTTCGATAGAACAAAGCTTATAGGATATTTAAAACAAATTGATCAGGACCAAACAGGTGAAGCGCGTACAAGATGGTTAGGTTTTGAAAAATATTTAATTGGACTTATCAAAACTTCAAAATATAATTCATTGGTCGCTAAAGCTATGCATGTAACTAATGAGGAAGCCAAAATATATTTTAATGAAAAGTCACAGAATATTACTTTTAACTATGTAGCTATTCCGTTAACTTCAGTTGCCGATAGTACTGTTGAACCAACTGAAAGCGAAATAGAAACATACTATATAAACCATAAATCAAACTACGAGCAAAATGCTTCAAAAGATGTTGATTTTGTTGCGTTTTCAGTTATACCGTCTACTGAAGATGATGCGATTACTAAATCATCAATTGAAGATTTAAAAGCAGATTTTGCTATTTATGAGGATTATGATTTAATGGCCAGAAGAAATTCCGACAATACAACTGCTCGTTTTACTTTTGCTACTAAGAAAGAGTTGCAAGATCCTAATTGGGCTGAATTATTTACCGCTGAAGAAGGTGCTGTTATTGGCCCTTATCAAGCAAGTCAAGGAGTATATCGTATTGCTAAATTAGCAATTGCACAAAATCGTCCTGACTCAGTTGAGGCGCGTCATATCCTGATAAAGCCAACAGAATCAATGAATTTGGATTCAGTTCAAACTAGAATTGATGCTATAAAAGCTCAAGTTGAGGCTGGTGCTGACTTTGGAGTTTTAGCGGAAAAGAATTCTGAAGATAAAGGTTCTGCTATCAAAGGAGGTGACTTAGGCTGGTTCTCGGAAGGCGCTATGGTAGATGAATTTAATGAAGCTTGTTTTACGTCAAAAAGAGGTGGTTTAAGTGTAGTAACTTCTCAGTTTGGGGTTCATCTTATTGAGGTAACTAAAACGAGTAAAGCAGTGCGTAAAGTTAAAGTTGCTTTTATTGACAGAAATGTAGAGCCAAGTACTGAAACATTCAACACTTATTATTCTCAAGCAGCACAATTTGCAGGTAAGATATTGAATGAGGGAATAGCTTTTGATTCATTAGTGGTTGAACAAAATTTAGTAAAAAGAAGTGATAGTAAAGTAACGGCTGATAAGCAAAGTATAGTTGGTTTGCCTAATTCAAGAGAGATGGTAAGATGGATGAATACATCTGAACAAGGGAAAGTTTCTGAGGTATTTCAGTTTGAAAATTCTTATGTTGTTGCGTACTTAAAAAAGACTTATGCAGAAGGAGATACTCCTTTAGAAGATATTAAAGAACAAATTTCAGCTTTGGTATTGAAAGAAAAAAAAGTAGCATATATCAGCGCAAATATTAAAGTTACTGATTTAGCAACTATTGCTACTAATTATGGGCAGGTTGTGATAAGCGCACAAAGCGCTAATTTATCGAATTTAAGTTTACAAGGTATAGGGTATGAGCCAGAGTTGGTGGGTTCTATTTTTGCTATAAATGTAGGAGCTATTTCTAACCCTATTGAAGGAAAAAATGCTGTGTATGTAATTGAGGTTACTGCTAAAGATGATGAAAAAACTTCTGGAGATTTTACACAACAAAAACAAGAAATTCAAAAAGGAACTGCAGCCTATTCTAATGGAGCTGCTTATAAAGCCTTAAATACTGAGGCTGATGTAAAAGATAATCGTTCTGATTTCTATTAGTCAGATAGTTGATAATAATTAGAAAATGCTCAATTGAAAAGTTGGGCATTTTTTTATCTCAGAATTTGTAAGCGATACGAATCCAAGTTTAAGAAAATAAATAGCAGAATAGTAAACCCTAGTAGAGAAGAACCTCCGTAACTAATAAAAGGCAATGGAATGCCAATCACAGGTAAAAGACCAATGGTCATCCCTATATTAATTGCAAAATGCATAAAGAGAATAGCAGCTACACTATAGCCGTAAATTCTACTGAAGTTTGATCTTTGTCGTTCTGCTAAAAAGAGTATTCTAAGCAATAAGCCA
Organism: Flavobacteriales bacterium; assembly: GCA_012960805.1. Classification (GTDB taxonomy): domain Bacteria; phylum Bacteroidota; class Bacteroidia; order Flavobacteriales; family BACL11; genus UWMA-0277. Next base: position 9,842 of record DUAO01000122.1, read on the forward strand.
ACAAATAAGATTATAAAGAGAAAACTGCCAAAAAACCCCCATTCCTCCCCAATAGTACAAAAAATAAAATCGGTACTTTGTTCAGGCACAAAATCAAATCGGGTTTGCGTTCCATTTAAAAATCCCTTGCCACCAAAGCCACCTGAACCAATCGCAATTTTTGATTGAATTAAATTATAGCCCGCTCCATGAGGATCAAACTCTTTACCTAATAAAATATCTATTCTTTTTCTTTGGTGAGGAGCTAATACATCATTAAAAATATAATCAACACTAAAAATGAAAGTAGTACAACTGATTAGTATGCCTAAGATGAGTAATAGCTCTTTCTTCTTTCTTCTAGATAGCAAATAAATAAGAAGTGCAATAGCGGCAAGAACACTAATAAGTATTGTTTTTTCAATCACTAAGGTAAGAAAAAATAATATAGCTATTATTATTCCAAATATTAAGATGTTTCCAGAAAGTCCTTCACGATACAATACCAAAATAAAAGCGGCATATACTAATGCTGTTCCCAAATCATTTTGTAAAATAATGAGTAGAAAGGGAAGTATGATAATGGCATAAGTTTTGAGCTTGTCCTGTAATGAAATACGCTTAACACGCAGAGTGTTATAGTATTTGGCAAGAGCAAGTGCTGTTGTAAATTTTGCAAATTCGGAAGGTTGAAATTTGAAGCTCCCTAATTCAAACCAAGAAGTAGCCCCTCCTGTTATGCCACCTTTGAAGAGTACGCCAATTAAAAGTAAAATTATTGTTAGATAAAAGAGATAGGAAAGAGAATAGAAAAATTTCCAATCAATGATTAAAATTAAAAATGCAACAAAGGAAGCAATACCAATAAATAGGAGTTGTTTTCCGTATCTAGTGCTAAAATCAAGCATCATTACGGTGTCTTCATTGTATTGTGAAGCGTAAATATTTACCCAGCCAAATAGCATCAGTATAGCGTAAAGTAAGATGCTTACTTTGTCAATATTTGAGAAAATATTTTTTGCAGCTCTCATTCTTTTTTAGTCAGATTCCCATTTAATATAAAAGCTTCTTGTTCCTTATTAGTTATTTCTTTCTTTAAGTATTTTTCTATCATTAAGGATGCAATAGGAGCCGCCCAAGTAGAGCCCCATCCTCCATTTTCAACATAAACAGCAATAGCAATTTTAGGGTTGTCTTTAGGGGAAAAAGCAATAAAAATAGAATGATCTTCTCCATGTGGATTTTGAGCAGTACCTGTTTTTCCACAAATTTCATAGTCAGGAATTTTGCAGTTTTTTGCAGTCCCTTCTGTACCATTAACTACATTGTTCATCCCATCAATTATTGGGCTAAAATATTTTCTCTCAATACTGCAATATTTTTTTATTGTAAAGTTGCTGTCAATTGCAATCCCTCCTGAAATATTTTTGATTATATGAGGAGTGTAGTAATAACCCCTATTGGCTAATATGGCTGTCATGTTTGCCATTTGTATTGGAGTGAGTAGTAGCTCTCCCTGCCCAATTGCCATGGATATAATAGTGTTTGCATTCCAACTTCCTCTATAAAGTGTATTAAAATACGTTGATTTTGGTAATTTTCCTGGACTTCCGGTAATAAAATCGTTATGCATAAAATTACCTATTCCGAAACTTGAAACATGACTATACCAATTATCATAAGCCTGCATGGAGGAGTTAAAACTTTTAAAATATTTTTCATATATACTGCAGAAATAAGAATTACATGAAATTTCAATTCCAGTTATTAAATTTACAGGAGATTTATGAGAGTGACAATTTACTTTTTTGTCATTTCCATAATTATAACCATCATTGCACTGAAAATGTGTGCTTTTTAGTATTGCGCCTTCCTGCAAGGCAATGAGCCCATTTATTAATTTAAAGATAGACCCTGGAGGGTAAGTTCCCTGTAAAGCTCTATTGAATAAGGGTTTGCTTGCGTCTTGCGATAGCATGTTATAGTTTTCTGATCGTTTCCTTCCAATTAATAAATTAGGATTGTAAGTTGGAGAAGAAACTAAGGATAGAATTTCCCCAGAGGAAGGTTCAATAGCTACAATAGCACCAATTTTATTTTGCATAAGCCTCTCGCCATATTCTTGCAATTTAATATCTATTGTTAAGGTTAAGGTATTGCCTGCAATAGGTAAGGTGTCAAATCTTCCTTCTTGAAATTTCCCTTGATCTCTATTATGTACATCTACTAATTTTATAGCCATGCCTTTAGTCCCTCTAAGTTGTTTTTCATAAGCGGCTTCAACTCCACTTACTCCTGACAAATCCCCTTTAGTGTAGTAATGATCCTCCTTAGTTTTTTGCAAATTAACTTCCCCCAAATACCCAATTAAGTGTGTTGCTATATTTGACGGATAATCTCTCATACTGAGTTTGCGCAAGTAAAATCCAGGAAACTGAAATAGTTTTTCGGAAAGTGTGCTCGAGTTTTCTAAACTAATATGCTTGATAAACACACTCTCCTTGTATCCTGAATATTCAGCTGCTTTTTTATATTTAGTGAAGAATTCTTTTTTACTAATATCGGTAAGATTACAAAAGGCCAGGGTGTCCATATTCTTTCCCTTTAGTTCTCTTGGGAGTATCATTAAGTCATAAGCAGGCACATTAGCAACAATCAAATTGCTGTCTCTGTCATAAATTAATCCTCTGACAGCCTGCTGTACTTCATAGCGCAGTACATTATTGTTGGCCGAGAATTTATAATTATCATTTATTACTTGAATGTAGAAAAGTTTGGTGATGAAAATAATTACAATTAACAGCAATATACCAACAATAACTTTATGCCTGTTTTCATGATGTTTCATTATTTATCTTGCTGAAATAATTGGGTAATAAGTACAATGATAAGGGTGACTAATGAGCTAGCTATAATTTTACCAAATAGCGCAAGGTTTACGCTTAGATGTTCAGTAATAAACAAGCAACTATTATGTATGAAAATTAAAAATAAGGAAAAAGTAATGAAAGCCTTATTGCCTACTTTTTTAAGTGTAATTTCATCAGTCTCTCCCAGTATATTGTAGGGGATAGTAATTTTGCTGATAAATGGTTTTATAAAAGCAATAAATATAGTTGCGGTGGAATGAAACCCTAAACTTCCTGAAAAAAGATCAATGGAAAATCCTAATAGAAAGGCATAAATTAATAAAAACCATTTTGGTGTTTTTAAGGGTAAACTAATAATAAGTATTACGTATAAAAACGGATTGATATAAGCGGAGAAAAGAACTTTATTTAGTACTACTACTTGAAGTAGTACATACAAAGGAAGTAGCCCTAGATATTTTATAAAATGCTTATTCATCTGCCGGTATTTTTTGTTCTAACTTTAGCTGTTCAGCAGCCTCATCAGAGTGAATGATGTATACATAAGTAAGCTGATTAAAATCTTCAAATAGACTGACGCTAACATTAAAAAACCCATCATCTGCATTTTTTCGTATATTTTTTATGGTACCAATAGGCACTCCTTCAGGGAAAATAACGCTATGACTATTAGTAGTTATTGTATCGCCAATAACAATAGAAATATGATTTGGAAAATCATTAATAGTAGCTGATTTGTAATCAAATCCATTCCATTTTAGTATTCCATTATGGTTGTTCTTTTTTAGACGAATACCAATAGCTGATTTTCGGTGAAGTAAAGAAATAGCAATAGCGTATTGTTGACTTACAGCATAAATAATTCCTATAACTCCTTGCTTTGTAATAACTCCCATTCCCTCTTTAATTCCGTATTTGCTTCCTTTATTTAGCGTAATAAAGTTGTTTCGCTTACTTACAGAAGTATTAATTATTTTGGCAGAGTAGTAATGATAGCGTTTATTTTTTATAAGTGTAGAGTCAGCAAATGCATTTTCATTTTTTAGCAAAGTATGCAGTTTTGCATTTTCTTCAATTAAATAATTATTAGTTTCTTTTAGGGATACATAATCAGAAAATGAAGCCATATAATTATAAATAAAGCTTGTATATTGCGTGCTGTATTTAATCGCTTTATTAGCCTGGTAGCTATTGTTTTCCAGCAATAAAAAGACAGAAAACCCTTCTATTAGTAGAAATAATAATAGAAATTGATTGATTTTAATAAACCGTAATAGGTTGTACATTTCTTTCTTATCGACTATTGAATTAGAAAAGTATAGCTTTCAATCTTTTTTAGAGCAATTCCAGTGCCTCTAGCTACAGCTCTTAATGGATCTTCTGCTACGTATACTGGTAGATCTGTTTTTCTTGAAATTCTTTTGTCTAATCCTCTTAGCATTGAGCCGCCGCCAGTTAAGTATAGTCCTTCATTGTAAATGTCCGCAGATAATGCAGGAGGGGTGTTGAATAAAGCACTCATAACCGCTTCCTCAATCATCTCAATTGAATTATTAAGTGCTCCTGCAATTTCTTTATAAGTTACAATTACTTCTTTTGGTTTACCACTCATTAAATCTCTACCATGTACTGGGTAATTTGCAGGAGGTTCTTCTAATTCTGTTAGAGCCGAACCTACATTTATTTTTGTTTGTTCGGCCATAATGTCGCCTATTGCAATATTATGCCTAGTTTTCATGTAGTTTTTAATGTTATCTGTAAATTCATCACCAGCAACTCGGATAGACTTATCACAAACAATTCCTCCTAATGAAATAACTGCAATTTCGGTAGTTCCTCCTCCAATATCAATTACCATATTCCCCTTTGGTTCCAATACATCAATTCCAATACCAATTGCAGCTGCCATAGGTTCATGTATTAACCACACATCTTTTGCTCCAGCATGTTCGGCTGAATCAATTACTGCTCTTTTTTCAACCTCAGTTACTCCTGACGGAATACAGATTACCATTTTTAAGGCAGGAGAGAAAATAGATTTCTTTTTTGGAATCATGGCAATAAATCCTCTTATCATTTGCTCAGAAGATTGAAAGTCAGCAATCACACCATCCTTTAGCGGTCGCAAAGTCTCTATTTCTTTGTGAGTTTTTCCGTGCATTTGTTGAGCTCTTTTGCCTATAGCAACAATTTCGCCTGTCCTTATGTTTTTTGCAACAATTGAGGGTTCGTCCACAACAACTTGGTCGTTATAAATAATTAGTGTATTTGCAGTTCCTAAATCAATAGCAATTGATTCTTGCATAAAGTCAAACCATCCCATAATTTTTATTTTTTAGTGTTTAAAATGTCTTGTTCCTGTTAGTACCATTGTCATATTGTGTTCATTGCAATAATCAATAGATAATTTGTCTTTTATCGATCCTCCTGGTTGTATCACGGCTTTTATTCCCGCATTGTTCGCCAATTCTACGCAATCAGGAAAAGGAAAAAAAGCATCAGAAGCCATTACACAACCGTTCAAATGAAAGCCAAAATTATTAGCTTTATTTACAGCTTGTTTTAAGGCGTCTACTCTTGATGTCTGTCCTACTCCACTAGCAAATAATTGCTTCCCTTTTGCAAATACAATTGTATTTGATTTGGTGTGTTTACATACTTTTGACGCAAATACAAGATCAGTTAATTGAGCTTCAGTTGGCGCAAGATCAGTGGCGGTAATCATATTGTTTTCTGCATCTGTTTTCAAATCTTTATCTTGATGTAGCACGCCATTCAGTACTGTACGGAATTGAGTTTTAGGCAGGGGAACTTCATTTTGTTGTAAAAGTATTCTGTTCTTTTTCCCTTTTAAAAGTTCCAATGCATCAGATGCAAATGAAGGTGCAATTAGTACTTCATAAAATAGTTTGTTTATTTCTTTAGCAGTTGCTAAATCTACTTCTTTGTTGGTGATAAGTACTCCTCCAAAAGCTGAAGTAGGATCGCCCGCCAAAGCATCCTTCCAGGCATCAATTAATTTAGGACGACTTGCTAATCCACAAGCATTATTATGTTTCAATACTACAAAAGTAGTTTCGTTAAATTCTGAAATTAAATTAACGGCTGAATCAACATCCAATAGATTGTTGTAAGAAAGTTCTTTGCCATTTAATTGCTCAAACATCTCATTTAAGTTACCATAAAAAGTTCCTTTTTGATGAGGATTCTCTCCATATCTTAAGGTTTTATTTTCTCTTATACTTTGCTTAAACACAGGGGGATTACCTTCATTAAAATAATTAAAAATTGCAGTATCATAATGCGAAGAAACATTGAATGCTGTTGCTGCAAAGTTTTTTCTTTCTGTTATATTGGTGCTTGCTCCATTGGTATTTAATATCTCTAAAGTTTGAGCATATTGACTCATTTCCGAAACGATTAACACATCTTTAAAATTCTTCGCTGCAGCACGGATTAATGAGATTCCGCCTATATCAATTTTTTCAATAATATCTTCTTCATCAGCTCCTGAAGCTACTGCTTTCTCGAAAGGATAGAGATCAACAACTACCACATCAAATTCAGGAATATTGTATTGCTGCAATTGTTCTTTATCGCTCGATAATTCTCTTCTAGATAAAATTCCTCCGAACACATTTGGATGCAAAGTTTTTACTCGCCCACCTAAAATGGATGGGTAAGACGTAAGATCTTCCACACGATTAACAGCAATTCCCTGCTCTTCTATAAAAGATTGCGTCCCTCCAGTAGAATATAAAACAACCCCTAATTCATCCAGCTTTTTTATAATTGGCGCTAATCCATCTTTATGGAATACGGAAATTAGGGCGTTTTTAATGACTCGTTGCTCTGACATTTTAGTTTTTTAATACTAGCTACAATTTTACTCAAATCCTAGAGGATTTTTAAGGTGAAATACTAGTAAAAAAATAATTGTTGATAAGTTGTTTTTATTGTTGATTACTAATGAATTTTTTACTTTTCAATAATATCCTCACAGACGCTTAAAGCAGCCTCTATAGAATTGATGTTTTTAAAACGCATAGAGAGTTTTTCTTTATTTTCAATTATCTCGCAAGTTCCAAAATTAGGCTTTAAATATTCTAGTGCTTGCTGAAAGGCAACTGAGTTATAATAAGGGGAATCAGCTTGTGAAGGGAAGTAAGCTCGCATGCTATCATTTTTAAGAATGATGCGTTCAAAACCAATTTTTTTAGCAAACCACCTTAATCGCAAGGCATCACATATATTGTAAATTGCAACAGGAACTTCACCAAACCTATCCTTTAGTCGGCTAATGAAAGCTTCAATTTCTGCCTCTGTAGTAAAGCTGTTTAATTCTTTGTAGAGGTTCAGTCGCTCGCTTATATTGTTTACATAAGTATCTGGAATAAGAATTTCTAAGTCTGTATCCAATTGACAGTCTTTTACATAGAATTTTTCCTTTTCATCATCAAATAAATCTTGGAATTTTTCTTGTTTCAATTCCTCTACAGCTTCATTTAATATTTTCTGATAAGTTTCAAAACCAATATCATTAATAAAGCCTGACTGGTCGGCACCTAATAAATCCCCTGCTCCTCTAATATCCAAGTCACGCATAGCAATTTTAAAGCCACTGCCTAAAGTAGAGAATTGCTCAAGGGCAATTAATCGTTTCCTGCTTTCTTCCGAAAGAGTGTGTATGGCAGGGCTAATTAAATAACAAAATGCTTTTTTATTGGAACGCCCAACTCTTCCTCTCATTTGGTGCAAGTCACTCAAGCCAAAATTCTGAGCATTATTTATGAAGATAGTATTTGCATTTGGGATATCTACTCCATTTTCAATAATAGTGGTAGAAACTAAAACATCAAAATCTCCCTCCATAAAGTCAATCATGAGTTCCTCCAATTTTTTCCCATCCATTTGCCCATGTCCAACTCGTATTTTGGCATCTGGACAAAGTCTTTGTAATAACCCAGCCACTTCTTTTATGTTTTCAATGCGGTTATGCACAAAAAATATTTGTCCATTTCGTGACATTTCATAACTAATTGCATCACGAATTAGTTCTTGGTTTAGTCCTATAATTTGAGTTTCTACCGATTGTCTATTGGGAGGCGGAGTGTTAATTACAGATAAATCCCTTGCGCCCAACAAAGAGAATTGTAAAGTTCTGGGGATAGGTGTTGCGCTTAATGTTAAAGTGTCAATATTTTCTTTGAACAATTTTAGTTTATCCTTAATGTTGACTCCAAATTTTTGTTCTTCATCAATTATCATCAATCCTAAATCTAAGAATTTCACATCTTTTCCTACTATTCTGTGGGTGCCAATTAAGATGTCAACTTTACCTTGAGCTACTTTTTCTAAAGTTTCCTTTTGTTGTTTTGGCGTTTTAAATCTGTTGATATAATCAACAGTACAAGGTAGATGTTTTAATCTTTTCTTAAAGGTTTTAAAATGTTGTAGTGCTAAAATAGTGGTTGGTACTAAAATAGCAACTTGCTTGCTGTCGGCTACTGCTTTAAATGCTGCCCTGATGGCTATCTCGGTTTTACCAAAGCCAACATCTCCACAAATCAAACGGTCCATAGGCATTTCTTTTTCCATATCCTCTTTTATGTCTATAGTTGCCTTACTTTGGTCGGGCGTATCTTCATACATGAAAGAGGCTTCTAATTCATGTTGTAAATAAGTATCAGGGCTGTACTGAAATCCTTTTTGAGATTTCCGTTTGGCATACAATTGGATTAGGTTAAAAGCAACCTGTTTTATTTTTACTTTTGTTTTTTGTTTAGTTGTTTTCCAAGCAGGAGAGCCTAATTGATTGATCTTTGGCTGCATTCCTTCTTTTCCTGAAAATTTTGCAATTTTATGTAAGGAATGTATGCTGATGTAGAGGATATCACCTCCTTTATAAGTAAGTTTTATTACTTCTTGATATTTACCATTGTTTTCTATTCTATGCAAACCTTCAAAGCACCCAACACCATGGTCAATATGGGTAACAAAATCTCCAACTTGTAAAGTGGTAAGTTGTTTGATTGTTATGGCTTGCTTGTCAGTAAACTTAGTTTTTGATTTGAATTTATGGTGCCTGTCAAATATCTGATGATCAGTATAAATAGCCTGTTTGTTGGTGTAGTCAATATATCCTTCATGTAAGGAAAAGAGCACGCATTTATAATTTAATTCCTGTTTACTATGTTCAAAAATTGCATTGAATCTTTCCTCTTGTTCGTCAGATGAACAGAGAATAATATTTTCTAATCCTTCTTTTGTGTTTTTGAGTAAATCTTCTTTCAATAAATCAAACTGTTTGTTTATTTTAGTGAGTGAAGTGGTATTTACTTCAATCTTTTTTTCTGCTAAAAAATAAGGGCTGTTATTGTTTTCAATTATTGAATATTTTCCCAATTCGGAAATAAATTTTTCAGCATTGCTAAATAAATGTTCTGGGCTTAGGTGTTGAGTTACATTTTCAACAACTTTAGCATATTGTTCTTCTGCTCGGGAAAAATAATCGGCTAAAATTCCTTTGGTGTATTTTATATCTTTTGTCCAAATTACTGAATTTTTGGGTAAGTATTCCAATAAACTTACTTGCGTATTACTGCCTTTTTTTGCCTCAGTATTTGGAATAATGGCTATGTTGCTTTGTTTGTCAATTGATAGTTGACTATTGATGTCAAAGGTTCTGATGCTTTCAATTTCCGTGTCAAAAAATTCTATCCTAAACGGGTGTTCATCTGCATAAGAGTAAACATCTAAAATTCCTCCTCTTATGGAATATTGTCCGGCCTCAATTACAAAATCTACTGACTCAAAATGTAAGTTTTGAAGAATTTCTTCTAGGCCATCTATCGCTACTTTATCACCAACTTTTAGGCTAATGGTGTGTTTTTTAAGTTCTTTTCGACTTACTACTTTTTCCGATAAAGCTTCAGAATAAGTTATAATAATTGGGTTGCGCTTATTGTTTAGCTTGTTAAGTACTTCAGCTCTTAACAAGATATTTGCATTATTTGTTTCTTCTAATTGGTACGATCTTCTGTAGGATGCTGGAAAAAAGAAAACCTCATTTTTAAGCAGATTTTCTATATCATTTACAAAATAGGAGGCAGCTTCTTTATCTCTGAAAATAAAAAGATGTGGAGTATTGCTATTGCGCACCACTGCACTTGCCGTAATGGCAAATGAAGAGCCAATTAATCCTGTAAGTTGAATTTTTATTTGCCCTTTTTCTAATGCTGATTGTATAGCATCAGTTTGTTTGGGCTCGCCAAAATAGCTTAATAATGGAGCTTGTTTCCCCAATTATATAGCGTTAATCTCTTGAATCATATTTACGTACCAAGCTAGTGTAGTGTCAAATGGTTTTCCTCCTTTTATTCTGTTAAAATCAATACAACTTAAAGTGTTGTTATTATCCTCATCCCAACCTACAACTCCATTAATCCCAGCTACTGCACTTTTTACAGCATGGTCAGCAACTTCAAAAATTAAATCCAAATCAGCCTGGTTGGCTTTTGATGAACGTCCGAAATAACCACTTTTTTGCACGAGCACTTTATTTGCATTTAGGCGTTTTCCTAATTGTTTGGCAAACCATTCTCCTGGTTTCAAATCATCTAAGCGAACATGACCAAAAGCATCTCGCAAAACTGTTTCTCCAGTTTTCTCTGTTTCTGCAATAATTACATCCATCCCTGATCCTTCACTTAAAAATACATTCACACAATCGTATTTGTCCATTACTTTGTTCAGGCGTTCACATTCTTTTTCAAAATTTATTTCATCTTCAGGTAATAGTACCGAATGTATTTCCCACTTTTCTTTGCTAAGTCCAATTTCTGGGATGAAATGCATATTGTTTAATCTTTTTCGGTATTCTAATGCAGTAGCTGCAGTTAGCCAGCCACAATGCCTTCCCATTACTTCATGTATGATGAGTTGCCTATCGCTAGTTGTGTTCTCATTGGCTACATTTTCAAAGAAGATAGCGCCTTGTTCGGCTGCCGTCCAAGCGCCTAAGGTTTGGGTAATTGGATAAACATCATTGTCAACTGTTTTTGGCAAACCTACTACTGTCAAATTATAGTTGTTTTCTTTCAAATAGTTAGAAAGGTCAGCGGCAGTGATATTGGTGTCATCTCCTCCAATAGTGTGTAAAATAGTAATTTTATCTTTTATTAATTGATTGGCAGCAACTTCTAATGGACTTTCACCATTTTTAACATATCTTTTTTTTATACAATCGTCAATATTGGTGAGTTTTACTCTACTATTTCCTATTGGAGATCCTCCAAATTGATAGAATTTATCAGTATTCCCTAATAATGATTTTGGGAAAGAAATTGAATCCCCAAGCAGTAAGCCTTTGTATCCGTTTAGATATCCTATAATTTCAACGTCAGGATAGGTGGTTAAATAATTCTCAGTTAATCGGCCAATTGAAGCGGATAAACAAGGGGCAATACCGCCAGAAGTTAGAAATGCTATTTTCATATAATTAGTTTTTTTAGGCTTTGCAAATATCTAAAATTTAAAGGGATTTGCTCAGAAAATAATCTTTACTTTCGCCTTAGAATATTTAAGATAAATGATAAAAGTATTTAAGTTTGGTGGCGCATCAATAAAGGATGTTCAAAGCATAAAAAATGTAGGAGAAATTCTTCAGAAATATGATGCGGATAGCCTTGTCATTATTTTTTCTGCTATAGGTAAGGTTACTAATATGTTAGAGGAAGTAGTGGAAGCTTATGTTTTGCAAAATAAAAAAGCAGTTTTGGCCTTGCAAGCAGTTAAGGATTTTCATTTTGCTATTTTGAATGAATTATTTACTAAAACGCATCCGATTTATGATGTGGTAAATAATTTATTTGTTGAGATTGAGTGGGTGTTGGAAGAAGAACCTAATCAGGATTATGCTTATGATTATGACCAAATTGTTTCGATAGGCGAATTTTTGTCTACTCAAATAATGAGTGCGTATTTACAGCAAATTGGTTTTGAAAATTCATGGCAGGATGCAAGGAATTTAATTAGAACAGATAATACTTATCGGAATGCAAAAATTGACTGGGAAATAACAACTAGCCTTATTAGTGCTAGCATAAAAGAAAAACATACGATTACTCAAGGTTTTATTGGCTGTACTTCCGAGAATTTTACCACTACTCTGGGTAGAGAGGGAAGCGATTTTACAGCTGCTATTTTAGCGTATTGTTTGGATGCAAAAGAAGTGGTTATCTGGAAAGATGTTCCTGGAATGATGAATGCTGATCCAAAGTATTTTGAACAGGCTCAATTATTGGATCAGGTTTCGTTTGATGAGGCAATTGAGTTGGCGTTTTTTGGTGCAAAAGTGATGCACCCTAAAACCATTCAACCTTTAAAAAAGAAAAATATTCCTTTACGAATTAAATCTTTTTTTCATCCATCAAATGAAGGAACGATTATTAAAGAAGGTGTTTCAAATGCGAATATTCCTTCCTTTATTGTAAAAGAAAATCAGGTGCTTATTTCTATTTCTGAGGTGAATTTAGCTTTTATAGTTGAGAATCATATGAGTCAGATTTTTTCAATTTTAGCTAAAAACAGAGTAGGGGTTAATTTGATGCAAAATTCTGCTATTTCTTTTTCCATTTGCGTGGATAATGACAAGCATAAAATCCCACAATTAATTGAAGATTTAAAGGTGTTTTTTGAAGTGTTGTGTGATGATGACTTAAGTCTTTTTACATTAAGACATTACACTAAACAATCTGTTGAGCAATTTTTGCATGATAAAAATGTGGTTTTAGAACAAAGATCTTGTAATGCCTTACAGCTTATTGCTCGTTAAATTTCAGCTTGTTTTACACCTCTTATTATTCTGTATCTTTGCACTTTGAAAATACTGCATTTATGACTACACCTCATACTTTTCATATTCCAGTAATGGGAACGGCTTTTACAGCTGATTCGCCATTAAAGGTTGCGCATTATGGAATTAATACGGTAATTGCTTTGGCTGATGATGTGTTGTTGGAACGCTTACGAAAATACTATAGTGGTTTAAATAATTTATTTTATCAGGAGATAAAAAATGACACGAAAGATTATCGTTCGGATAGAATTACGGCTTATCTGAATATGGTAAAAAAAATTGCTTCAGAAAAATTTGAAGAATTTACTACTACTACTCAAGATAAATTTTTGGAAGTGAAAAAGTATTTTGCAATGCTACCTGATACTAATGAGATAAAAAAGGAGTTTAATAATTTAATTTCAAACTCATTTAGTTTTGATGATTTATCTGCTTGGCTGAAAGAAAATTTATCAATGGGAAGTATTGATGTAAACATCATGACGAAAGTTGATAAAACTAACTATTTCAAAAAAGAAGAATTGCCTTCAGAATATAATGATGCTCATGCCGGTTTAAGAGGGTATGCAAATTCTGATTTAGCATCTTCAGTAATTTTTTCGGCAGGAATGAATCCAAGGTTATATGGTTATATTGCTCAATTTGATGACTTTTTCCCAGATGCAAATGGCTACATTAAAAAGAAAATTATCTTAAAAGTTTCTGATTATAGGTCGGCAGTTATTCAGGGAAAATTTTTAGCCAAAAAAGGACTTTGGGTATCGGAATATCGCATTGAATCAGGATTAAATTGTGGAGGGCACGCCTTTGCAACTGATGGCTATTTAATGGGGCCTATCCTTGCTGAGTTCAGAGATAAAAGACAAGAGTTGATTGAGGATACTTATGCAGTTTGTAAAGTAGCTTTGGAAGCAAATGAACGAACTATTCCTAAAAAAACTTTGCCTATAAAAATTACAGCACAAGGTGGTGTGGCTACTGCTGAAGAACATAATTTTCTAATTCAGCATTACAAATTGGATTCTGTAGGTTGGGGTACTCCTTTTTTATTGGTTCCAGAAGCTACTACTGTTGATACTGCAACTAGGCAACAATTGCAAGATGCAAAAGAAAAAGATTTATATTTAAGTGCCGTTTCTCCACTTGGAGTTCCGTTTAATAATTTGCGTAACTCTTCAAAAGATGTAGAGAAATTCCAAAAAATTGAAGAAGGAAAACCGGGGAGTCCTTGTCCAAGAAAATTTTTAGCCTTAAGCAATGAATATGGCAAGGAAGGGGTGTGTACGGCCTCTCGTTTATTTCAGAAAAATAAGATTGAAGAACAAGGAATTTCGCATGAAATTACTAATAAAGTTTGCTTGTGTATGGGTTTAGCCGCTACTACTGTTATAAGTTATGGCATGGAAACGCGTGAGAGTAAAGGTGTGTCTATTTGTCCTGGGCCAAACATGGCTTATTTTGATAAAAAATTAACTTTATCAGATATGACAAATCATATTTATAATGGAATAGATGGCGTTGTTCGTTCCGACAGGCCTAATATGTTTGTTAATGAGCTAGGAATGTATTTAAAATATCTGACAGAAAAAGTGGAAGAGCATAAAAATGATTGGGGAAGAAGATCTGCTAAGTATTTAAATGGATTTACGGATAATATGAATGAGGGAATTACTTATTACAATGAGATGTTTGCTTCAGTTGAGGATACTTTTAGTAGTGTAAAAGAATCTACCATTAACTCTTTAAAGGAAGCTATGCATAGCATGCAGGAAATGAGAGAGGAGATTAGTTTACTTATTGAGCAGAAGAAGTAATTTTCTTTAGCAACACTTCAGAAATTTTCACATTACTTTCTCGTGTCCATCCAGCAATATGTGGGCTCAGTATTGTTTTTGGGCTATTCATTAGGTATTGCATTTCAGCCGTGAATCCTTCTTGGCTTAAATTCTCAAATGATGTTTTTTCATATTCCAATACATCTAAACAAGCACCTTTAATTTTCCCATTTTCTAAAGCTGAAACCAAGTCCTTAGTGTTTACACATTTCCCCCTAGCAGTATTAATGAGATAAAAATCTTTTTCAAATTTATGAATGAAATCATCATTTACTAAATAAACAGTTTCAGCAGTTAAGGGTACATGCAAACTCACTATGTTTGCTTGGTTATAAATGCTTTCCATAGTGCTTTGATAAGGGTATTTTGTTAAATATTTGTCGTAAGCTAAAATTGTAACATCAAATCCTTTTAGTACTTCCGCAAAAGCAGCACCATTATTTCCATAGCCAATAATTCCAATGGTTTTTTGGGCAAGTTCTCGCCCTCTATTTTCTTCCCTTTTCCAAATTCCAGTTCTTATTTCTTGGTCAGCCTTATTTAAGTTGTTGAAAAGAGAAAGAAGCATGCCAAGCGCATGTTCAGCTACTGCTTGTTGGTTGCCTTCTGCAGCATTGTAGCAATTAATATTTTTGCTTTCAGCATAGTCTACATCAATATTTTCTAGTCCGCTACCAGCTCGGGCAATAAATTTTAGTTCAGAGGCATAATCAATAAATTCCTTGTCGATTATAAATCTACTTCTGATAATTACGCCTTGATAATCATGAATGATTTTCTGAATTTCAGTTTTACTTTTATCGTAAGCCGTATCGCAAATATAATTTTGCTTTTCTAATTCTTGTTTTAAAAAAGGATGAACGGTATCAATAAATAGGATTTTCATTTAAAGGATTGCTTGTCCAATCATAAAGTAAATAAACAGGCCTAATATATCATTTGCAGTAGTAATAAACGGTCCTGTCGCAAGGGCTGGATCAATCTTGTATTTTTCCAAAATTAAAGGAACAAAAGTGCCAAAAAGTGCAGAGAATACGATAACAACTAATAAAGAGATGCTTACTGTAAGGCTAAGCCCCATGCCATAGCCTAAGCCAAATGCTGCCCCTAAAATAACAACAGAACAAATGATTCCGTTCAACAAACCTACGCCAAGTTCTTTTATTAATTTCTGAAAGAGGTTTTCCATTTTTAATGAATCATTTGCTAACCCTTGAACTACAATTGCAGCTGATTGCACTCCAACGTTCCCTCCCATTGCAGCAATTAATGGAATGAAAAAGGCTAATTCAAAATTATTTTCTAAATCAAAAACACCTATTACTTTTGCCCCTAGTAATCCTCCAATCATACCAATAAGTAGCCATGGTAATCGTGCTCTGGTAAGCTCCCAAACACTATCCCTACTCTCTACATCCTCTGATATGCCTGAAGCCATTTGGTAATCTTTTTCAGCCTCTTCTTTTACTACATCCATTACATCATCAAACGTAATTTTACCTATCAGTTTGTTTAAATCATCAACTACTGGTAAGGCAATTAAATCGTACTTATTCATGATATTAGCAACATTCTCATCATCTTCATTTACATTAACCGATACTATATCGGTGGTTACTATACTTTTGATTACCGAACCGTTTTCAGCCAATAATAATTGCTTTAGCGATAGTGATCCTAGCAGTTTTTCATTATCATCCACAACATAAATAGTGTGTACCTGCTTTACATTCTCCGCTTGTTTGCGCATTTCTCCCAAACATTGTAAAGTGTTCCAGTTTTCATTCACTTTTATCAATTCCTTTGCCATCAACCCGCCAGCCGTATCTTCAGGATAGCTTAATAAATCACTAATGTCACTTGCGTGTTCAATATCTTCAATATGAGAAAGAACTTCCTCTTTTTTATCTTCTGATAATTCCCCAATAAGATCTGCTGCATCATCCGATTCTAGGTTGTCAATTACTTCTTCAGCAATTTCCTTAGCGGTTAATTCAGATAAAAGTTTTTTTCTTGTATCATCTTCAAGTTCTATAAGCACAGCAGCTGATTTTTCCTCATTAAGTAAGTCGAATAAAATATGCGCATCATTATCAGATAAATATTCGATAATTTCTGTAATATCAGCAAAGTGTAAATCAGCAATAATGCCACTTAACTCTTTTGAATTATTACTTTCAATTAAAGCGACTACTTGCTCAATAAAGGCACTATTTATTTCTATTCTATCCGACATGATTTGTTAATTTTATAAAATCATCAACTGATAATTTCTCAGCTCTTAAATGTAGTAAATCTTGCAATTCACTTTCATCTTTCAAAGTAAAGGGTTTTAATGCATTTCGCAAAGTTTTTCTTCTTTGATTAAAACCAGCCTTTACTACTTGTTTAAATTTTTTTTCATCACAAGGCAATTCTTTACGACTATTGCGTACTAATTTTATTACTCCCGATTTTACTTTTGGCGGAGGAGTGAATACATCTTCATTTACTGTAAAACAATATTCTATATCATAAAATGCTTGTAAAAATACTGATAGTATTCCTCTCTTCTTCCCTTCTTTACAAGCTACTCTTTCAGCCACTTCCTTTTGAAACATACCAATAACTTCAGAGATTTGATCTCTGTTTTCAAGGGTCTTAAAAAGAATTTGAGATGATATGTTATAGGGAAAATTACCAATTAACGAGAAGGTGTAGGGATATTTTTCTTTTAAATTGAGTTGCAGAAAATTTCCTTCAGTAATTTTATCGGCCAATTGAGGGTAATTTAATCTAAGGTAAAATACACTTTCAGTATCAATTTCAACTACCTCTGTTGTAAAATCTTTTTTAACCAAAAACTGAGTAAGAACTCCCATCCCAGGGCCTATTTCTACTACATTTTGCGTTCCATCACTCAATAAATTAGTAATGTTGAATGCAATTTTTTCATCATTTAAGAAATGTTGTCCCAAATGTTTTTTTGGTCTAACATTTCTCATCCTCTTGTTTCAATCGTTTAAATAGTTCAGATGCAAAAACAAAATCATTTAATTCCTTATTGTCTGAATTAAGGAGTTCCTCTTTATTTCCGGTCCACCATATTTCACCATGATTAATAAAAGCGATATTTTCTCCTATCTCCATTACTGAGTTCATGTCGTGTGTATTCACAATGGTTGTAATGTTGTATTCTTTGGTAATTTCCTGTATAAGGTTGTCAATAATGATGGCTGTTTTAGGATCAAGCCCTGAGTTAGGTTCGTCACATAATAAGTACTTTGGCTGCATAACTATTGCTCGGGCAATGGCAACTCTTTTTGTCATTCCCCCACTTAGTTCAGTAGGTAATAAATTATTTTTTCCTTCAAGATTTACTCTTTTTAAACAAAAATTTACGCGTTCTAATTTTTCTTCTTCCGTTTTGTTAGTAAACATGGATAAAGGAAACATGATATTTTCCTCAACTGTCATGGAGTCGTAAAGCGCTCCTGCTTGAAAAAGCATACCAATCTCTTGCCTGAGTAGTCTCTGTTCTTTTATTTTTATGGCATTAAAATTTACACCATTAAATAGTACAGTTCCGCTATCTATTTTGTGTAAGCCAATTAGTATTTTTATTAATGTTGTTTTCCCCGAACCGCTTCCGCCAATTATTAGATTTGTTTTTCCTTTTTCAAAAGTAAAGCTTACATTTTTCAGTACATGATTAACTCCAAAATGTTTTTCTATATTCTGTACTTCTATCATGATAGCATTATATTGGTTAATAAATAGTTAAAGATTAGTATCAAAATACTGCTTGTCACCACAGCTGTAGTGCTTGATTTTCCAACTGCTATTGCGCCACCTTTGGTGTGATAGCCGCAATAAGCCGAAACAGAAGATATGATAAATGCAAAAAAGATAGTTTTGATCATTGCATAGGTGACGTAAAATGGGGTGAACTCATATTTTAATCCGTTAATAAAATCTGCAGTAGTTACATCTGCAGATAATCCTCCAGCCCATGCACCTATCATCCCAATACTCATGCTCATTATTATTAGGAAAGGGAAAAAGAAAATAGCAGCAATTATTTTAGGTAAAATAAGAAAGGAAGCCGAATTAATTCCCATGATTTCAAGGGCATCAATTTGTTCAGTTACACGCATGCTCCCTATTTCTGATGCTATACTTGAGCCCACTTTCCCCGCTAAGATTAATGAAATCATAGTAGGAGAAAATTCTAAAATTAAAGAATCTCGGCTAGCTAGACCTACAAGATAAGATGGCAGCAATGGATTACTCATGTTGATTGCAGTTTGTATGCTAACTACCGCTCCTACAAAAAATGAAAGTATAATCACTATACCTACTGAATTGAGCCCAACTTTTTCCATTTCTAAGACGAGCTGTTTTCTGAAAATGCTCCATTTTTCAGGAGTACTTATGACTTTCTTCATCATAATGAAGTATAGCCCTAGGTGGTGAAGTAGTTTTGTCATATTGGCGGAAATTAAGTAATTTATTTAAATTTGCACATAATTATGAAAATACAAAAATATCATCTTTTATTTATTCTCGTTTTATTTTTGCTTACTTCTTGCGGGGTGACTAAAAAAAACGGTTGCAATACTTGTCCTAACTTCTCCTCTATTCAAAGTTACGCCCATTAATATTTCGCTTTAGTTTTACTTTAGATTGAGTCTAAATAACTATATTTGCCTCCATGCAAAAACTAGCTAATTTAGCAATAGGTACTAAGGGAGAAATACGATCAATCTCTGATAGTGATTTGGAACAGAAATTATTAGAGATGGGATGCACCCCTGGAGAGAAAATTGAAGTTGTTAGAAGAGCTCCTTTTGGAGGTCCTGTTGCTATATTAGTTTCTTCCTATGTGCTGAGTATCAGAAAAGAAGATGCTTTAAAAATTGATGTAAAATTATTGAAGGATGAGTAAAGAGCAGATTAAAATTGCTTTGGCTGGAAACCCAAATTCGGGTAAAACTACTTTGTTTAATGCCTTTACAGGTTTAAAACAAAAAGTAGGAAATTACCCAGGAATTACGGTTGAGAAGAAAAGTGGTAAAGCTAAATTGTCAGATAAATATAATGCTGAGATAATTGATTTGCCTGGTACTTATTCATTATTTCCAAAATCAATGGATGAGCAGGTAGCACAACAAGTGCTGTGTAATAATACAGATGAGGATTATCCGGATGTAACTATTGTAATTGCTGATGCAACCAATTTAAGGCGTTCCATTTTTTTACTTACACAAGTTATTGACCTGAACATGAATGTTGTATTAGCTTTAAATATGGTGGATATTGCTACCAAAAAAGGAATACTTGTTAATGTAAATTTATTATCGGAAGAATTAGGAATACAAGTTATCGCTATAAATGCCCGCAAAGGAAACGGAATTGAAAGTTTGAAACAGGCAATTATAAAAACTATTGATGAAAAACCAAAAAAACCGTTTCTGGATGTTACTAAAATTTTTAAAGGTGTAATTGAAAAGGCGAATGAAATTAGAGGAGTGGAGAATAATTATGCTTCATTTTTGGCTTTATGTAGACAAAAATTAAGTGGTGAAGTATTAAATAGGTGTGCTTTAAATCAATTGTGTAAACAGTACGAGATTATACCAGAACGCATACAGGCAAAAGAAACGGTAAAAAGGTATAAGGCAATTGATAAAGTTATTTTTTCATGCGTTAAAAAAGGAGCTCCAGTAGGAAAACACCAATTTACTAAAAAACTGGATGATTTATTAATCCATCCTTTTTTTGGCTATATTATTTTTTTGTTGATTCTATTTTTATTGTTTCAGGCAGTTTTTTCATGGTCAGCTTATCCAATGGAATTAATTGACGGATTATTCACCGACTTGTCAATTTGGACTGCCAACGCTATGCCAAAAGGCATGTTGAATGATTTGGTGGTAAATGGGATTTTAGCAGGGCTTGGTGGTATTTTTATTTTTGTGCCTCAGATTGCTTTTTTATTTGCCTTTATTGCCTTTTTGGAAGACACAGGGTATATGGCTCGAGTAAGTTTTATTACAGATAAATTATTAAGAGGTGTTGGACTAAATGGAAGGTCAATCATTCCATTGTTAAGTGGGGCTGCTTGTGCTGTACCGGCTATTATGTCCGCACGAACTATTTCTTCATGGAAGGAGAGGTTAATTACCATTATGGTAACGCCACTTATGTCTTGTTCGGCCAGACTGCCTGTTTATACTCTTATTATTTCTATGATAATTCCTGCTGATGATTTTTTAGGATTTAATCTACAAGGTTTGGTGCTGATGATTTTTTATCTGATTGGATTTGTATCAGCAATTGGAGCGGCTTACCTTATGAAGTTTATCATAAAATCAAAAGAGCGCTCCTATTATATTATGGAAATGCCTTCCTATAAAATTCCGGATTGGAAAACTGTAATTTATACAATTGTCGAAAAAATAAAAGTGTTTTTGTTTGATGCCGGTAAAGTTATTATTGCTATTTCAATTGTATTATGGTTTCTTTCTTCTTTTGCGCCAGGAAAGAAATTTGAGCAAATTGAACAAGAATGGTCTGGAAAAGCAGATGCTGAAATGCATATTGCAGCTGATAAACTAGAAGCATCATATGCAGGGATTATTGGTAAAACCATTGAGCCGGCTATTAAGCCTTTAGGATTTGATTGGAAAATAGGAATCTCTTTAATTACATCCTTTGCTGCTCGTGAGGTGTTTGTTGGAACTATGTCAACCATATACAGTGTAGGTGATGATAATATACAATCCATAAAAGAACGCTTAAAAAATGTAAAAAACCAAGAAACAGGAGAGGCCTTTTTTACGCCAGCAGTTGGTATTTCTTTAATGTTATTTTATGCTTTTGCCATGCAGTGCATGAGTACATTGGCTATTGTTTATCGAGAAACAAAGCATTGGAAATGGCCTGTAATTCAGTTTTTGTATATGGGAGTATTAGCTTACTTATCTAGTTTTATAGCTTATCAAATACTAAGTTAATGGATGCTTTAAAAGTATTCTTACCAGCACCTTCTTTACAAAAGATTACTGATTGGATTAATGAACTAGATGTTCAGCTTAACATTAAAAATCCTAGAAAAACCAAGTTAGGCGACTTTAAAGTAGTTAAGAAGACTTTATTCATCAGTATAAATAATGATTTGAATCTCTATTCTTTTTTAATCACTTTAACGCATGAATTGGCACATGCTTTTGTGTATGTAAAGTATAAAAAAGAAGTTTTGCCACATGGCAATCAGTGGCAAGAGATATTCAAATCTATGATGTTAAATTTTTTGAACCCAGCAATTTTTCCTGATGATGTGCTTAAAGTGTTGAGTATACATTTAAAACATCCTAAAGCCTCCACCTGTACGGATGTAAATTTAGCAACTATATTAAAAAAGTATAATCATAAAAAAGCACTTACAATTTCGGATATTAAGGATGGGGGTATTTTTTCAACTTCAAATGGAAAAATATTTAAAAAAGGAAGGCAATTAAGAAAGAGATATAAATGTGTTGAATGCACCAGTAATAAGGTGTATTTATTTCACCCATTGGCAGAAGTTATCCTAATGCAATAAAAGCTTGTTCTTTTTGTTGTATTTTTGCAACCAATAATTGATAAAAAAATAGAAGATGAATAAAAACAATTATGCAGTAATTATGGCTGGCGGGATAGGTTCCCGATTTTGGCCAATGAGTAAGTCAACTTGTCCAAAGCAATTTTTAGATATTTTAGGAACTGGCGAAACCTTAATACAACAGACTTTTAAGCGGTTGTCAAGAGTTTGTCCTGCTGAAAATATACTAATAGTTACCAATAAAAACTACAAAAATTTGTGTTTAGAGCAGCTTCCAGATGTTGTAGAAAAAAATATATTATGCGAGCCTGCAATGCGCAATACTGCACCTTGTATAGCGTTTGCCGCTTTCAAAATACAAAGCGAAAATCCTGAAGCAAATATGATTATTGCGGCATCTGATCATATTATAATAAAAGAAGATGAGTTTGTAAGAGTGATGCATGATTGTTTGGAAGTGAGTGCAAATAACGATGTACTATTAACCCTAGGAATTACCCCTAGCAGACCTGATACAGGTTATGGCTATATTCAGTTTACTAATCAGGATTTGATGGGACATAAAAAGATAAGAAAAGTGAAAACTTTTACTGAAAAACCCAACCAAGAATTAGCTCTTAATTTTTTGGATAGTGGAGATTTCTTGTGGAATTCAGGAATATTTATTTGTAGCACTAAATCAATAACACTAGCATATCGTAAACATTTGCGTGATATGTATGATGTGTTTGAAGAAGGAAAAATATACTATAATACTGAAAAAGAAACTGAGTATATTGATAGGGTTTTTCCAGGATGTAAGAATATTTCTATTGATTATGGGATTATGGAAAAATCAGCTAATGTATATGTGTATCCTGCTGATTTGGGATGGAGTGATTTAGGCACTTGGGGCTCGTTATATACTCAAATGGATTTAGATGAAAATAACAATGCCGTGCAAGGTGATGCTGTTAGATTATACGAATCATCTAATAATATTATTAATATTCCAAAAGATAAATTAGTAGTGCTACAAGGTTTAAATGGATATATTGTTGTCGAAAATGAAGGAATACTACTTGTCTGTAAAAAAGAGGATGAACAACAAATAAAACAATTTGTTGCAGACATAAAAGCTAAGGGTGAAAGTGATAAGGTTTAAAAAAGGTTTTTTACAATCCGCCACACATATCCTCAGGGGTTACCCAAGCATCAAATTCATCAGCAGTGAGATATCCTAAATTAACACTTTCTTCTTTAAGAGTTGTTCCGTTTTCATGTGCTGTTTTGGCAATTTTTGCTGCTTTCTCGTATCCGATTTTAGTATTTAGTGCTGTAACTAACATTAAAGAATTATCTAGGTTCTTTTTTAAATTCTCATGGTTTGGTTCAATGCCTACAGCACAATTCTCGTCAAATGAAACACAAGCGTCTCCAATCAATTTGGCGGATTGCAAGAAGTTGGCTGCCATTAAGGGTTTAAAAACATTTAGTTCGTAATGTCCCTGCATTCCCCCTGTAGTTATTGCTACATCATTTCCCATTACTTGGGCACAGACCATGGTTATAGCTTCACATTGTGTTGGGTTTACTTTTCCTGGCATAATAGATGATCCCGGCTCATTAGATGGAATAATAAGTTCACCAATTCCGCTTCTTGGTCCGGAAGCTAATAAACGAATATCGTTAGCAATTTTATTTAAAGAAACAGCCAATTGTTTTAATGCTCCATGACTTTCAACAATAGCGTCATGAGCTGCTAAAGCTTCAAATTTGTTTTCGGCACTTATAAATGGAAGCTCAGTGAATTCTGCAATTTTTTTAGCAACCAAATTGGCATATCCAGCAGGGGTGTTAATCCCTGTCCCAACAGCTGTTCCTCCTAAAGCTAATTCTGAAAGGTGGTCTAAGGTATTTTTTAATGCTTTTAACCCATGGTTTAATTGAGAAACATAACCAGAAAACCCTTGCCCTAAGGTAAGTGGCGTAGCGTCCATAAGATGAGTTCTGCCAATTTTAACTACTTTATTAAAAGCAACCGATTTGGCTTCTAAAGTATCGCGTAATTGCTCTACACCAGGAATGGTATTTTCTATTATAGTTTTGTAGGCTGCAATATGCATTCCTGTTGGAAAAGTATCATTTGAACTTTGCGATTTATTTACATCATCATTTGGGTGAATTGTTTTTTCTACATCTTCCAAATTTCCGCCATTAATTACATGCGAACGATTGGCAATTACTTCATTGGCATTCATATTACTTTGAGTGCCACTTCCTGTTTGCCAAATTACTAAAGGAAATTGCCCATCATGTTGTCCTTCCAATATTTCATCACATACTTTGGAAATCAAATCTCTTTTTTCTATAGACAAAACACCTAATTCACAATTGGTGTGTGCAGCTGCTTTTTTTAGGTAAGCAAAGCCGTAAACTATTTCCAAAGGCATACTTGCAGGCATACCAATTTTGAAGTTGCTTCTACTTCTTTCAGTTTGTGCTCCCCAGTATTTATCAGCAGGCACTTGTACCTCTCCCATTGTATCTTTTTCTATTCTATATTTCATCTTAAAATGTTTTGATAGTTTTATGAGTTGTTGTTTCTTTGTGCAAAATTAATGATTATGAAATTCTTAGGCTTTTTAATATTTGTTTTTGTTTTCCTAATGGCTTTTTGGGCTATTATTTTTCTTGCTAGTGTTATTCCTTACTTTATTTTTGTTTGGGCTAAAGAGGGAAAATTAGAGAAAGACCAGATTCCTGCTTAAGTAAATAAGCTTAATACATTTTCTGGCGGCCTTCCTATTACCGCTTTATTATTATGTTCAATAATTGGACGCTCAATAAGTTTAGGGTTTTTTGCCATAATATTGATTATTTCATTATCCGTTAATATTTTTCCTTTATAATTTTCTTTCCATATTGCCTCTTGAGTTCTTATAAGTTCACTGGCGTTTATATTGAGTTGTGGTAAAAGTACTTTTATTTCTTCAACTGTAGGCGGATTTTTTAAGTACTCAACAATTTTAAATTCAGAAGTATTTTTTTTAACTATTGCAAGAGCTTCTCTGCTTTTAGTACATCTAGGGTTATGGTATATTTTCATCTTTTTATTGTTGTCCAAATTCCATTAAGTAGGCTTTTATAAAAGCATTTAAATCTCCATCCAAAATTGCATCAGGATTTGAGCTTTCATAATTTGTTCTTAAATCTTTCACCATTTTATAGGGATGAAGTACATAGTTTCTGATTTGAGAGCCCCATTCAATTTTTTTCTTACTTCCTTCAATTTTATCTTTTTCTTCTTGTTTTCGTCTGATTTCTAATTCGTATAATTGAGATTTTAACAATTTTATAGCTTTTTCCTTATTCTCTAATTGCGATCTTGATTCTGAATTTTCAATTATAATTCCACTTGGTTCATGTTTTAATCTTACTGCTGACTCTGTTTTATTAACGCCCTGTCCTCCAGCTCCACTTGATCGGAAAGTATCCCAACTTATTTCTGATGGGTCAATATTAATTTCAACACTATCATCAGCAAGAGGATATACGAATACTGATGCAAAAGTTGTATGGCGTTTTGCATTGGAATCAAAGGGAGAAATTCTAACCAATCTATGCACACCATTTTCTCCTTTTAAATGTCCAAAAGCAAAATCACCTTCTATTTCAATAGTAACAGATTTAATGCCTACAGGTTCTGCTTTTTGAATATCAAGTGTTTTTACTTTATATTTGTTTTTCTCTCCCCACATTAGATACATGCGCATGAGCATTTCAGCCCAATCCTGCCCTTCAGTTCCTCCTGCTCCAGGATTTATAGTTATAATTGCCGACATACTATCCTCTTCAGCACTCAACATATTTTTGAATTCTAATTCTTCAATTGATTGTTTTGTTTTTTTCAACTGAACGTCAAGTTCATCTTTATTAGCTTCAAGTTCTAACAAAACCGATAACTCATCAATATTATTAGTAACAGAGCTGTATGATGTTAACCAGCTTTTTAGTGTACTGAGTTTTTTTAATAAGATTTGAGCTTCCTTTGGGTTGTCCCAAAATCCATTTTGTTGTGATTTGGTTTCAAATGCATTAGCCTCAAGTTGTTTCCCTTTAATGTCAATAAACTTATAAAGTTCATCTTTTCGTAAAATCAGTTCTTTTATTTGCTCTTGGCTAACCATTGGTCAAAAGTAATTATTTATCGCTTAATTCTCTTATTTTATCCCATACCAAATTGCTTTCAAACCCTCTTTGTATTAAAAAACTAGCGATTTTTGTTTTTCTTGTAAAGTGGTTTTTATCTTTTAAGGTGTCTTTCTTCTGATGCAATAATTTTTCAAGTACTTTATTGTACTCATTATCATCAATTTCTTTTAGACCAATATTTATGCAAATTGTTGAGATTTGTTTGCGCTTTAGTTCATTAGTGATTTTGCGCTTCCCCCAATTCTTGATTCTGAATTTCCCTCTACAGAAAGATACAGCAAAGCGCTCTTCATCTACAAATTTATCCGTTATAAGCAGTTCCAGAATATGATCTTTTGTTGCTTGTTGTAGCCCCCACTCGTTTAACTTTTGAAGCACATCCCATTGGCACCTATCTTGCAAAGCGCAATAACTTTTGATTCGCTCAAGGGCAATACGAATATCATAAACTCTTTTATTGTGCATTTTTCAAAAGTACTAAATCTGATTATAAATACTACTTTTGCAGCCATGCAAAACAAGCAAGCAATTACTCTTTTATTTATAGCAAATATCATTTCTGGTTTTGCTCAGGGGATTAGTATGATTGCGATTCCTTGGTATTTTGTAAAAATTGTTGAGCGCCCTGAAATGTTTGCGTCTGCTTATATTGGGATTACTTTTCTTACCTTATTTTGGGGTTTGTATGCGGGAACTTTAATTGATAGATACTCCAGAAAAAAACTCTTTATCATTATTAATATAGTTTGTGGTTTTTGCATTGGCAGCATTGCTCTATATGGTTTTTATATGGATCATTTAGATGAAATGTTAGTTCTCCTAGTTTTTGGAATTACTATTTTTAATTATAATGTTCATTATCCTAATTTGTATGCTTTTGGGCAAGAAATTACT
Source organism: Flavobacteriales bacterium (assembly GCA_012960805.1). Lineage (GTDB taxonomy): Bacteria > Bacteroidota > Bacteroidia > Flavobacteriales > BACL11 > UWMA-0277. Next base: position 37,058 of record DUAO01000122.1, read on the forward strand.
GAGCCAAAAAATTACGGAAAGCTGAATTCCTATATTGAGGTTCAAGGGCAAACCACATCAGTATTAGCTGGTGCTTTTGCAGCTTTATTACTCACAGGAATACATAATAATATGTTGGAGATTGCAGGCTTTAGCATTCATGTGCCATTCAACATAAAAGCATGGACTATATATGAGGTATTTTTAATGGATGCAATAACCTATATAGTAGTAATCTTTATTTTTCTGTTGATAAAATACAAGCCTATTGTAAAGGAAGAAGTGCATAAAGGCAATTTGTTTTCTCGTTTGAAAGGAGGGGTGTTATATTTAAAAGATCATCCAATAATTTTTATGTTTGGATTTCTTTCCTATATGCTTTTTGCCTTTACTTTAGTTGAGGTACACGTGCTGCTTCCTTCTTATGTGCATAAATTCTTACAGATGAATGGTAATATATATGCTTCTGCTGAAATATACTATTCACTAGGAGCAATTTGTTCAGGAGTGCTCATACTTAGAATATTCCGGAAATTAAATACTGTAGCTTCAATTATTATCCTATTAGTATCTGTTTCCTTTGCTTTTTGTGCAATGGCGGCATATAAGTTGCTTTGGGTATTTTTCTTAGGGAATTTAGTCCTTGGCATTGCTAATTCAGGAGTTCGTATTTTAAGGACAACTTATATTTTTAATCATATCCCAAATAATCTAATTGGTAGGGCAAATTCTGTTTTTAATTCACTTAATGTCATTATAAGAATGATGATGATTGGCGTTTTTGCTTTGCCATTTTTCCATCTTAATGACAATATTAGATACGGTTACTTTGTGGGAGCCGGGTTAATGTTTCTGACATTAATTCCCTTACTTTTTTGGTATAAACGAATTATATCAGTAGAGAAAAACTAGTTTATTTTACTACGCTATATTGTAATAAATGCAAACGATCATCTGCCGTTATAGTTATTCTTCTTCCAAATTTAGCGCACCATTGTTTACTGATAGAAGATGAGAACCATCCCTCTTTTTTATTAATATAGCTTTCTACAAAAGGATGTGTTGAAATTTGAATGTCGCCTTTATGTGTCTCGGTTAGGTTATGTAGTTTAGTCTCAATTTGATCAATTAATAATAAGCTAGAATCAATCTTGCCGTCACCAGAACACATTGGGCAGTTTTCTTGAGTATCAATAGTCATCTCTGGGCGTACTCTTTGCCTGGTTATCTGTATTAGTCCAAATTTAGTCGGAGGTAAAATATGATGCTTTGCTTTATCAGTGCTCATTGCTTCCTTCATTTTTTCCGTCAAGAGATTTCTGTTTTTCTCTTGTTTCAAATCAATGAAATCAACAACAATAATGCCTCCCATATCCCTAAGTCGCAATTGCCTTGCTACTTCCTCAGCCGCCTCTAAGTTTACAGCCAAAGCATTTGCCTCTTGACCTTTTGTTGCATCTGCTTTTTTACCGCTATTCACATCAATTACGTGTAGAGCCTCAGTATGTTCAATGACAAGATAGATTCCTTTTTTCATAGTTACAGTTTTCCCAAATGCACCTTTTATTTGTTTGGTAACATTAAATTCCTGAAAGATAGGAGTGTCTTTTTTATGCAATTTAACAATCTTTTCTTGCTCAGGGGAAATACCGACAAGATATTCTTTTAGCTCTTCCTTAACTTCAGCACTATTTACATGAATATTGTTGAATTTTGCGCTCAATAAATCCCTTAATATAGCAGATGATCGATTAAGCTCACCTAGTATTTTAGTGTTAGGCTGAGCATCTTGCAGTTTTTTACTTACAATTTGCCACTTTTTGTAAAGGTTTTTCAAATCTCTATCTAGTTCAGCTACTTTTTTTCCTGTCGCAACGGTTCTGACAATGACGCCAAATCCAGGAGGTTTTATACTTCTGATTAAATTTTTTAATCTCACTTTGTCTTCAGTATTTTCAATTTTCTGGGAAACAGAAACTTTATCAGAGAATGGAAGTAAAACCATATATCTTCCCGCTAAAGAAATTTCAGTTGTTAATCTAGGCCCTTTAGTAGATATAGATTCTTTTGAAATTTGAGTAAGGATTAAATCTCCTCCTTTTAAAGCGTCATTAATCTTACCGTCTTTCTCAAGATTTTTTTCTTTTTTAAAGTTTTTTAATGATGCCGTATTTAATTTTTTGTCAATTGCTTTACGTGTAAAATTCTTTAAAGAATTGAATTGAGGGCCAAGGTCAAGATAATGCAAAAACCCATCTTTTTCATAGCCTATATTTACGAATGACGCATTCAGCCCAGGAGTCGTCTTTCGGACTTTCCCTAGGTAAATATCGCCTACTGAATAATTGTTATCGTGCTTTTCTTTATGAAGTTCTATTAGAAGTCCATCACGCAAAAGCGCAATCACTACCTCAGAAGGCCTTGAATCGATAATAAGATCGTATTTCATGGCGTATCGTTTAAGAGATTAACGTAAAACTACAGTTTAGTTTTATGTCTGTTTTTTCTTGAACGCTTCTTGCGTTTGTGAGTAGCAATTTTTAATCTTTTCTTTTTCTTAGCTCCTGACATTATTTATTTTTTTAGCTTACTTAAAAGCTTATTTTACGTTATTCTTTACTTCCTGCATAAATATTTTTGCCGGCTTGAATGCTGGAATATGATGTGCTGGAATAATAATTGTTGTATTTTTCTTGATATTTCTACCAGTTTTCTCTGCTCTTTTCTTTGGCTTAAAAGTGCCAAATCCTCTCAGGTACACCCCTTCATTAGCTGATATTGAGTCTTTTATCTCATTCATAAATGATTCAACTATTGCTAAAGTTGTTAGTTTTTCAACTCCTGTTTTCTCTGCAATTTTACTAACAAGTTCTGCTTTTGTCATTTTCTTTTTGTTTTATATTAAGTTCTTGATTAATTTTGAGCGTGCAAATATATTAAAAAAAATAGCTTTGCTATTGTGTGGTTGTTTTTTTATCGAGTTTATTGTTTTATTTTCCAGTAAGTTATGAATTTTTCAAATAAGTTAGTAAGTTGGTATCAAGTTAATAAAAGGGATTTGCCTTGGCGCAATACTACTAATGCCTATTATATTTGGCTGTCTGAAATCATTTTACAACAAACAAGAGTATGGCAAGGTACGCCATACTATCTTGCTTTTGTAAATGCTTATCCAAAAATAGAGGATTTGGCTAATGCTCCTGAAGATGAGGTGTTAAAAATGTGGCAAGGACTAGGGTATTATTCTCGCGCCAGAAATTTACATTTTACCGCCAAAGATATTGTTGTAAATTATGGCGGAAAATTTCCGAATAATTATCAAGAAATATTAAAATTAAAAGGAGTGGGATCATATACGGCAGCCGCTATTACTTCTTTTGCATTTGGGTTGCCCTATGCTGTTGTGGACGGAAATGTTATAAGAGTATTGAGTAGAATTTTTGGCGTAGACACTCCTTATGACACTCCTCTTGGTAAAAAACAATTTCAAGAATTGGCACAAGAATTGTTAATTAAAGAGAACTCTTCTGTTTACAATCAAGCAATAATGGAATTTGGCGCTTTGCAATGTAAGCCTAAATCACCTGATTGCAGCGTTTGTCCAATGCAGGATTTTTGTGAGGCGTACAATAATAATACAATAGCTGAATTGCCTGTAAAATCCAAAAAGATAAAAGTCAAAAATAGATTTCTTCATTTTTTAATGATAGAGAAAAAGGGCAAAGTTTATTTAGGAAAACGAAAATCAGGTATTTGGCAAGGGCTTTATGAATTCCCTTTTTTAGAATTCTCTGATAGGATCAATGAAAAAGAATTACTTTCATCAGAAGAGTGGGTGGATATTTTTGCAGATGCAAAGGTAGAAATGCAGTCTATCTCTCCTGAATTTATTCACGTGCTATCGCATCAAAAATTATATGCCAAATTTTGGAAAGTAAAAACAAATGATATTAATTTGAAAAACTATCAATTAATAGCAAAAGAAGAACTTGAAAATTATCCTGTTTCTCGCCTAATAGAAAAATATTTTGAGACGCTAAAATTAACATAGATTTTATATATTTGTTGAACATTCTAATTTAAATAATTGTAATTATGGCAGGCGTAAATAAAGTAATTTTAGTAGGAAATTTAGGTAAAGATCCTGAAGTAAAATATTTGGATAATGGAGTTGCCGTGGCTAACTTTTCATTAGCGACAACTGAGAATTATAAGAATAAAGAAGGCGAAAAAGTAAGTCAAACAGAATGGCATAACATTGTGCTATGGAGAGGCTTGGCAGAAGTGGCAGAAAAGTACCTTAAAAAAGGCGCTAGTGTTTATATTGAAGGAAAAATAAAAACAAGAAAGTGGGAGGATAAAGACGGGAATACTAGATATAATACTGAGATACTTGCAGATAATATGACTATGCTTGGAGGTAAAAAAGATTCTCAAGAAACTCCAATAGATCCACCACAAGAAACTACCAGTGATAAAGCAGATGATTTACCATTTTAACTAAAAAAATCACAATTTGGAAGAGGTCCCCGTCCCGATAATTTTATCAATTTTTAGTGGAGTAGAACTGCACCTTTTTAATGCAGGAGTACTTACAGGTTTTTGTATTGTTGTATTGCTAATTGTTTGTTCAGCTTTTATTTCAGGTGCTGAAGTATCCTATTTTTCCTTAAAGGCTAGTGAGTTAGATGATTTAGCAAAAGAAAAGGAAAGTAGTGTAATTCTCAAATTACTGAAAAAACCAAATCAATTATTAGCCACTATTTTAATTGCTAATAATTTCATCAATGTTGCTATTATAGTCCTTTCTGCTTACCTGACTTCCTTGGCTATTTCTTTTCCCTCAGATTCTCCTCTGGAATTTATTTCTCAAGTCTTCATCATTACTTTGCTTTTAGTGCTTTTTGGGGAGATTACCCCTAAAGTATATGCTAATCAGAATGCAAAACAGTTTTCGCTTATTATGGCAAAGCCACTGATATTTTTGACAAAAGTATTTTATCCTTTAAGTTATTTGTTAGTTTCTACTACTAATTTTATTGATAAGCGTTTGGCGCAAAAGCAAACAGAAGTTTCAATTGAAGAGATTACGAAAGCTTTGGATATTACTGAACATGCAAGTAAAGATGAGGAGAGAAGAATATTAAGATCAATTGTTGAGTTTGGAAATACAGATGTAAAAGAAGTAATGAAGTCAAGGATTGATGTGTTAGCTATTGAACATAAAACTAAATTTAGGGAGGTTTTACAACTTATTATCAGTTCAGGTTTTTCTCGAATCCCTGTGTATAAGGAACAATTTGATACTATTTTAGGGATATTGTATATTAAAGATTTAATTCCATTTTTGAATGAAAATGATGAGTTTGATTGGGTGGAACTGTGTAGAGTTCCTTATTATGTTCCTGAAACAAAAATGATTAATGATTTGTTAAAAGAATTTCAAGTAAAGAAAAATCATATTGCTATTGTGGTGGATGAATATGGGGGCACATCAGGAATTGTAACACTGGAAGATGTACTTGAAGAGATTGTTGGAGAGATTAATGATGAGTTTGATGCAGATGAAAATTGTTATTCCAAGTTAGATGATCATAATTTTATTTTTGAAGGAAAAATTTCATTGATAGATTTTTTAAAAATAGTAAAAGGAGAAATTGATTATTTTGATGAGGTAAAGGGAGAGGCAGATTCTTTAGCAGGTTTAGTGCTTGAGTTAGAAGGTAGAATGCTTAAAATTGGAGATATTTGCAAAATACCACCTTATACTATGATAGTGGAGTCGGCAGATTTAAGGCATATTAAACGATTGAAAGTTAGTATTAATGAAAACTAAATTTTTATTTTTTATTACGGTTTTGCTAATGGCTTGCAATACAGATTACACCCCAAAACCTAAGGCTTTTATCAAATTAGATTTTCCTGAAAAAGTATATGAAAAATTAAATGTAGATTGTCCTTTTATTTTTGAATTTCCCGTATATAGTAAACTGCTTAAAAAAGAAAATAGCTGCTCCATGGATTTGACTTTTCCTATGCAAAATGGCGTGTTGTATATATCGTATTTTACATTGGATGATAATTTGATGAGCCATACCGATCAGTCAAGAAAACTAGCATATAAGCATAATGGTATAGCTAATGGAATCACGGAGCAATTGTATATTAATGACTCCTTCAATGTGTATGGTGTGCTCTATGATTATGAGGGGATAACCGCTACAGCAGCTCAATTTTATTTAACGGATAGTGTCAATCATTTTTTCAGAGGTGCTCTTTATTTTAATACGGAAGTAAGTGACTCCATTTTGCCAATTAACCTTTTTTTAAAATACGATATTAAGCATTTAATTGAGACTTTTCACTGGAAAAATAAGTAAGCTTTACTACTGAAAGCAATAGTGTGATTGCAATAAATTGATGTGTAATAGCCGTGTGAATTTGTACACTTAATAGTAAAGTAGAAATACCAAGTATAATCTGAACCATAGTAAGCCCTAAAACCAAAGCTCCTACTTTTGCTAGTGCAGTTTTTCTTGTTTTATTAAAGATGATGAGTGTGATAGCAAATACGACCCAAGCAAATAATCGGTGGAAGGCTTGAATATCAAAGCTATTATTAAGTAAGTTAAAATCATTACTATTTCTGAAGCTGTATCCAAATACACTTTCAAAAACCCCTCCATTTGCTGGCAGTAAATATCCTGCTTTTAAGCCAGCAACAAAGGCGCCGTAAATAATTTGAATAAGCAAGGCGATTATTAAATATTGACTGAGTTTATTAATAGTTTTGTTTGTCCTTTTTTCTGTTTCAGTAAAACTAAGAATAAGCCAATAAATATAACACATTAACCCAAAGGCAGTTGCTAAATGTATCGCTAAGCGAAAATGGCTAACTGCAGGCACATCAACTAGCCCGCTTTTCACCATAAACCAGCCTAAAAAACCTTGTAAAGCCCCAAGTCCAAGTAAGATGAGTAATTGTTTTTTTTGTTTAGGATTGAACCATTTCTTTATCCAGAAAATCACAAAAGGAATAATGAAAACTAAGCCGATTAATCGGCCTAATAAGCGGTGCAGGTATTCCCAGAAAAATATCACTTTAAATTCAGCAAGTTGCATGCCGGTATTTATTTTTTGGTATTCAGGAAATTGTTGATATTTTTCAAAAGTTTCTTGCCATTTCAGATCATTTAGTGGCGGAATTGTGCCTCCTATTAGTTTCCATTCTACCATGGAAAGGCCAGAATGGGTGAGGCGAGTAATACCGCCAATAATTACCATTAAAGCAATCAGCAATAGCCCAGAATAAAGCCAATTCCTGATAATTCTTTTTTCTACTGTTTTCATCATGGCAAAGATATGTTCTTATTTTTGTCGCCAATTATTAATTATGGAAAAGTCATTTAAAAATTACATTATTTTAATTCTTCTTGCAGTAATATGGGGAAGTTCTTTTATTTTGATGAAAAGAGGCCTGGTGGCCTATGATTATATGCAAGTGGCTACTTTACGCTTATTTATTGCATTTCTTTCCTTAACCCCTTTTATATTGAAGGCAATAAAAGTGGTGCAAAGAAAACATATTTTATCAATAGTAGCTATGGCGATTTTTGTGAATGGTATGCCGGCATTTTTATTTACAAAAGCACAGAAAGAATTAGATAGTTCTGTAATAGGGATTTTAAATTCCTTAGTTCCCTTGTTTACTTTATTATTGGGGGTTTATTTTTTCAAAACTAAGCCAACAAAAACTAATATAGTAGGTATTATTATTGGTTTATGTGGGGCGCTTATTTTAATCTATTCAACAATGGGCGAGGGGATAGAAATAAATAATTATGTTTTTTTAGTGATCTCGGCTACTGTGATGTATGCCGTTAGTATAAATGTGATCAAAAAGTATTTGTATGATTTAGATGCGCTTTCTATTACTGCCTCAGCTTTTTTGCTAATTGGTCCTTTGTCTGCTATTTATATTTTTAATACTGATTTTCTGGAAATTGCAACTACCACTAATCAAGGGGTAATTGCTTTGGGTTATATAGCATTATTGGCTGTAGTTTGCACCTCTGCTGCTGTTGTGATATTTAATAAATTGATAAGCCTATCAACAGCAATTTTCGCATCTTCAGTTACTTATTTAATCCCTGTTGTTGCTATTTTTTGGGGAGTATTTGATGGAGAGGAAGTAGCCTTAATTCATTTATTATCAGTGGTAATAATATTGAGTGGCGTATATTTAGTAAATAAAAAAAGCCCAACTAAGTAGCGGGGGCTTTCCTTTTATATAGCGTGAAAGTTATTCAATAATAATTTTCTTTTCTACTGTTCCATTATTATAAATATAGAAAAGTGGTGTGTTTGTAGTTTTGTCAGATATTGTTCTTCCTAAAACATCTACAATTTTTACAAGCTTTTTATTTGTAATTGATATATCAATGATATTTGTTGTTGGGTTACTACAAGTATTGTAAATTAGATTTGAGCGATATTGATTAATAGCTGAAATCATTCTTGTTTTTTGTCCTGCAGTAAACAAATTCATGCACGCATCATTAGTATAGTCCATATAATTCATGAACATATCTCCATTTGGTGCATTATCCTCAATAGGAGTGGTTAGTGGGTCATCACAACTTGATATTGCTGGAAATCCAGGGCAAGAATAATTTTCTGTTTCTTGTTTAGGGGTGTCAGAAACTTGATCGTTTCCACAGCTTCCCCAGCCCCAAAGATGTTCTAAATTGAGCCAGTGTCCAATTTCATGTGTTGCCGTTCTTCCTTTATGGTATGGAGACTGAGCAGTTCCGGTATTCCCAAAATATTTGTATCCAATAACCACTCCATCGGAAGGGTTTGGCCAGCTAGATGGCTGACTAGCATAGCCTAAAAGACCACTTCCTAAATCACACACCCAAATATTTAAATAATAATCCTGATCCCAAGGGTCTGCCCCTTCAGATGCAACAGACATAACAGGATCTCCACTCATTCCAAAAGAAGTTTGTGTAGTTTGCACTCTGTCAATTCCCGTAGTTGCAATTCCATTTTGGTCAGTTTGTGCCAAGCAAAATTCAATTTCACTATCAGCTGCAATGCCTTGCCAAACGCTAGGAGTATTTATTACATCAACATTCGTTCTTCTAAAATCGTTATTTAACACTTCAATTTGTGAGAATATCTGTGCATCAGAAATATTTTCACTATTAGTATTCCAGACAACATGCACAACAACTGGAATTGTAATTATTGTTTTTTGACTATTGGTAGGATGATTTTGAATCCATTTCTCTGTTTGATAGTTTACTTTAGCTTTTGCAATTGCGTACTCAGGATATTTTTCTATTAATTCTAAAGTATGCGCTTCAGTTCCGCATCTATTTTGCGCATTACTTAATAAGGTAAGGCTAGCTAAAAGTAGGATAAATAGGTTTTTCATTTTTGTTTATTTTTATGTTGTAAAGATACAATTAGAACCTTTAATAGTACTATTTAAATACCGAGAATCTTAATCACTCAAAAAAAGTAGAATATTTTTTGTTCTATTTTGCTGGATTGTGTAATTTTGCAGACCATTTTTTAAAACAATAATAATGTACGCAATAGTTGAGATAGCAGGGCAACAATTCAAAATTGAAAAAGAGCAGCAGATATTTGTACACAGATTAGACGCAAAAGAAGGATCAAAAGTTGATTTTGATAAAGTTCTTTTGCTGAATGATGCTGGTAAAATAAATGTTGGCGCCCCAGTTATAACAGGAGCTAAAGTAACTGCAAAAGTACTTGAGCACTTGAAAGACGATAAAGTAATCGTCTTCAAAAAGAAAAGAAGAAAAGGATACAAAGTTAAAAACGGTCACAGACAGTATTTAACTAAATTAGAAATCCAAAACATTGACGCTAAAGCTCCAGCCGCTAAAAAGCCAGCTGTAGAAGCGGCTGCTAAAAAGCCGGCTACTAAAAAAGCACCAGCAAAAACAACTGCTGTTAAAAAGCCTGTTGCTAAAAAAGCGCCAGCCAAAAAGACTGCAGCTAAAAAAGCTGAATAATAAGTAGAAATTAAAACTGTAAGACAATGGCACATAAGAAAGGAGCGGGTAGTTCAAAAAATGGTAGAGATTCGCAAAGTAAACGATTAGGCGTGAAAATATTTGGCGGTCAAGCTATCATTGCCGGTAACATTATTGTTCGTCAAAGAGGAACTGTACATAATCCAGGAGAAAATGTAGGCATGGGTAAAGATCATACTTTATTCGCATTAACAGATGGAAAAGTAAAATTTACTAAGAAAAGAAATAACAGATCCTATATTTCAGTTGAAACTGTAAGTTAAGGATTTTATGATATTATATTTAGGAAAAACTCTTGACTAGTCAAGAGTTTTTTTATTTACATTTGTTTCAAAATTAGATAAAACCAAAAGGTAAGATGTTACACATTAACAAGATTAGAGAAAATAAGGAGAGCTATATCGCTTTATTAAAAGTAAAGAATATGGATGCTACTGATTTAATAATTCATGCTATTGCTAAGGATGATGAGCGTAAAGCTACTCAGCAAAAAGCAGATGAGTTGTTGACTAAAGGAAATCAGCTAGCAAAGCAAATTGGTGAATTGTATAAAACAGGAAAAGCAGCTGAAGCGAATGCATTAAAGGATGAATCGTCAACGATTAAGGAAAGTTCGAAAGCATTGCAGGCAAAACAGGCTGAACTTGAAAAGGAAATACAAGATATATTAGTTCAAATCCCTAATGTGCCACACCCAAGCGTACCACAAGGAAAGTCAGATGAAAATAATATTACAATAAAAGAAGTAGGAGCGATCTCAGCTTTAATGAAAGGCGCTAAGCCTCATTGGGAATTAACTACTGATTATAATTTGATTGACTTTGAACTTGGAAATAAAATAACAGGGGCAGGTTTTCCTGTTTATGTTAATAAAGGCGCAAAGTTACAAAGAGCCTTAATTGCTTACTTTTTAGATAAAAATATAGCTGCAGGGTATACTGAATATTTACCTCCTCATGTAGTGAATGAAGCTTCAGGTTTTGGCACAGGACAATTACCTAAGTTTGAGGAAGATTTATATAAAATACCTTCCGACATAGATTTGTATTTAATTCCAACTGCAGAGGTGCCGATAACGAACTTCTTTCGTGATGTAATTGTAAAAGGATTTCCTATTAAGTGTACCGCTTATACTCCTTGTTTTAGACGTGAAGCTGGTTCTTACGGAAAAGAGGTGAGAGGATTGAATCGTTTGCATCAATTTGATAAAGTAGAAATTGTACAAATTCAACATCCTGAAAAATCGTATGAAACTTTAGATGTAATGGTGAATCATGTTGCTAGTATCTTGAATGAATTAGAATTGCCGTATAAAATTTTACAGTTGTGTGGGGGTGATTTAAGTTTTTCCTCAGCATTAACATTTGATTTTGAAGTTTATTCTGCAGGACAAGAAAGATGGCTGGAAGTAAGCTCGGTTTCTAATTTTGAAAGCTACCAAGCTAATCGATTAAAATTAAGGTATAAGGATGAAAATGGAAAGATGCAATTGTGTCATACCTTAAACGGAAGTGCTTTGGCTTTGCCAAGAATCTATGCAGCACTTATTGAAAACAACCAAACAGCTGAAGGAATAAAAATACCTAAAGCCTTACAGCCTTACACCGGTTTTGATATCATAAAATAGATGCGTTTACTATTAGTATTTATGCTGATTTCTTCTTTCGCTTTTGCTCAGAAAAGCGAACAACAATTGGCTTATCAATATTATATTAATGGTGAATATACTAAGGCAATTACTATTTATGAGGAGCTTGCAGCTGAGAGATTTTCTGTTGCTTATTATATTCCTTATTTCGCATCCTTGCTAAAAACTGAGGATTACAAATCAGCAGAAAAATTAGCCAGAAAGCTAGCCAAGATATATCCTAAAAGTTTGAATTATCAACTTGAAGTAGGAATAGTTCAAGAAAAAAGTGGTAATCAGAAAAAAGCTAATTATACTTATAATAAAGTGCTGAAACAATTAACTGGACAGCAATCGCAAACTATTAATTTAGCAAATACTTTTATGCGTTATGATTTGTATGATGCCGCTTTAAAGGTATATCTTCAATCTGAAAAAATAAATCCAAAAGCTAGTTTTGGCACTCAAAAGGCGCAATTGTATGCTCATTTAAATAAGGTTGATTTGATGATTGCGGAATACTTGAATGAACTGAAGCGTAACCCAAGGCAAAAGCAAATGGTTATAGCTAAAGTGCAATTATTTTTGAATAATGATGGTATTAAAAGTGAAGCAAATTATCAATTAGTAAAAAAACAATTATTATCATTTGTAAGAGAGGAGCGGGGTCGTACTGATTTTTCGGAAATGCTCATCTGGTTATTCATGCAGAATGCACAATACAAAATGGTACTCATACAGGCAAAAGCTTTGGACAAACGCACGAATGCTGATGGAGAGCAGGTGTATGATTTAGCAGAATCTTTCTTGGATAAAAAAGAATATCAGTTAGCAGTACAGGCTTATGACTATGTGTTGGAAAAAGGAAAGAGAAACCATCTTTTTGTAGATGCGAATATCAATAAGCTATATGCACTGACTAAAAGTTTGAGCGAACAACAAAAAGAGCTGAATGTACTTGACGCTACTTACGCTGAGGTGATTTCAGATTTAGGAAAAAACAGAAATACAGTGTTATTGCTTTCTAATTATGCACACTTTAAGGCCTTTTATTTGCATGATTTATCTTCTGCTGAGCAAATACTAAATGAAGCTATGGCTCTGCCGCAAATTTCAAATACTGATTTGGCAGAGTGCAAACTGGAATATGCTGATGTTATGTTACTAGTTGGTAATATTTGGGAATCTTTATTGTACTATTCGCAAGTAGAAAAGGATTTTAAGGAAAACCCTATTGGGCATCAGGCAAAATTAAGAAGAGCTAAAATCGCTTATTATCAAGGGGACTTTGATTGGGCACAAGCACAACTAGGAACCCTAAAAGCATCTACTTCTAAGCTAATTGCGAATGATGCTATGCAGTTATCTTTATTGATAATTGATAACCTAAACTTGGACACCTCATTTATTGCAATGCGTACTTTTGCTAGTGCTGATCTGCTTAATTATCAGCAAAAATATGTAGAGGCTATTGCGAAATACGATTCGATACTCACGGCTTTCCCTGGGCATACTTTATCGGATGAAATATACATGCGTAAAGCTGAAATTTATATACAGCTTAACAATACGGATTTGGCTATACAGATGTATCAGAAAATTACAAGTGATTGGGGTTATGATATTCTGGCGGATGATGCGCTTTATCGATTGGCAAAGATTTATGATAACACCTTAGCCGACAAAGTGAAGGCTATGGAATTGTATGAAAAGATATTGCTAGAACACAATAGCAGTATATTTACTGCAGAAGCAAGAAAGCGTTTTAGAATATTAAGAGGTGATAATTTAAACCAGGAAGAATGATAATATATAATGTAACCGTAAGTGTTGAAGAAAGTATAAAAACCGATTGGTTAAATTGGATGAAAACCGAACATATTCCTGAAGTGATGGCAGCAGCAGTATTTACCAAAGCACAAATAAATAGAGTGATTGTTCAAGGGGATAGCAATCATACTTTTGCTATTGCTTACACTTGCCCAAGCATGAAGGATTTACATCAATATCAAATTAATTTTGCTGCTGAATTGCAAGAAAAACATCTAGCGCGTTATGGCGATAAAGCAGTTGCTTTTCGCACTATCATGGAGGTGATAGAGGAATTTTAAAAGACACATTTTTTATTTTGAAGAAAATTATTAAGCAGTATCTGCAATTAGAAGAACATGTTCTTTTAATGATAAAGGCAGAATTTTTTATACAACTGATTGGGGCTGCTTTTTTCTTAATTTTAAATATACATTTATCAAAGCAAGATTTTTCTGATCCTGAGATAGCCAATTTCATTTCCTATCGTTTTTTGGCAGTAATGTTATTGGCGTTTCCCTTGGGTTTTTATATAAAAGGGAAACCCCTTAAACCTTTTTTTATGATTGGTAGTTTAGGGGTTCCTTTGGTTGCTATCTCACTTGTATTGTTTATCCAATACGGGTATCATTCTTTCTTGCCACTTTTATTTATTTTATGGGGGGTAGTTTTTACTTTGTTTCAGGTAAGTGCATTGCCGTATATTATGCGCAATACCGTTGCTGAAAATCAATCACATGCTATTTCACTAAACTATGCAACCCATAGTTTTGGCACTATACTTAGCGGGATAATTATCTTTGGTTCCGGACAGTTTATAAAAGGGATAGATGAAGGAAAGATATTGCTGTTTATTTCTATTATGGGTTTTATAGGAGTTTACTATTTATTAAAACTAAAGGTTGATATGGTAGTGCCCGTTAAAAAAGGATTGCAGTGGAAATCCTATGATTGGGCTTTATTGATAAAAGCAATTATCCCCACTTTTATTATTGCTGTTGGGGCAGGTTTAACTATTCCGTTTATCAATTTATTCTTTTATCATAATTTTCAAGTGGACTCATCAGGTTTTGCTGTTATTGGCGGTATTTCTAGTGTATTTGTTGCTGTTTTGGCTTTGTTGGTGCCTAATATAAAAAACAAATTAGGATTTAAAAAAGGAATTACTTACACCCAAACTATTGCAGTTATTGCTTTGGTAGCCTTGGCTACAACTGAGTTTTTTGCAGACTATTGGTGGGCTTTGCCAGTTGCTGTTTTGTGTTTTTGGATAAGGACCCCACTTATGAATATGGCTGCCCCTATGACCTCTGAGCTTACTATGAATTATGTAGGAAAGAAAAACCAAGAGATGCTGAGTGCTATTATGGCAGCAATCTGGAGTGGTAGTTGGTTTTTCAGTTCACAAATATTCCGATACTTAATAGCAGAAGGCTTGCCGTATGCTTATGTCTTTTACATAACAGCTGCTTTGTATGCTTTTGGGGTGTTTATGTATTACTTATTGATACGGGATTATGAAAAAAGAAAACAGTAATGAGGGGATTGCTTTTTGCACCGCTAATCAATCTACTAATACAAACTTAAAAAATTAATTGGATTTTCTGATTAGAAAAAACTTTTAAAAATAATTTTATACGATTATTAACTTTTGTGGTGTCGTATATGTTTTTTGATTTTTTATTGTAACAAGATATTTACCCCCCCATACCACTAGCATTAAATAAAACTAAAAACAAAACAGGGATTACAATTAGTATTCCTAAAAGAAACCACCAAATATTTTTCCAACGTATTAAGTTTTTAATCCAAGCAACATCTCTTCTATACCCTCTTATTAATAGAAAAAGTAGAAGTGGTATTAGCCAAGGTAAAATAAAAAGCAGCAATGGAGGAGTACGAGCAGTACCAAATTCTATACCAAATAATTTTGGGTCTTCACAATCAATTATAGTTGATTTCTCAGATTGGATACTTTCCATAACTGGAAAAGAAGCATAACTTACATTTGTAAATGTTGTTATCGTAATTAAAAGTAGTAATAGTTTTTTCATACCACAAACTTACAGAAAATTTATGGGAAATTTGAAGAGAAAAAAGTCGGGGTAGCAGGATTATATTCTCTTCTCAAATCTAACTTTCCTTACCCCGTGATTTGTATCCCATTGCTTTTGCTCTTGAAACCCAAAACTTTTATATAATTTTATAGCCGGATGGTTATCTATTCCGGTTTCAACAGTAAATATTTTTGACTTATAAGTG
>DUAO01000123.1 GCA_012960805.1 Flavobacteriales bacterium
TTATTTATTCACAAGAAAGAGGCCGTGGAGGTGGTGATGGTAATTACAAAGGTTTCGGAAAAGATAATTCTAAAGATTATATTAAAGGGAGTATTAGCGGAAAAATTATTGACAGTAAAACTGGCAACCCACTTGAATACGCAAGTATTAGTCTGACAAATACCAGTTGGGGAAAAATAATTGAAGGAACAATTACTGATGCAAAAGGGCGATTTTACATGAATAAAATTCGCTCTGGAAAATACCAAATAAGTGTAAGTTACTTAGGGTATGATATTCAAAATATTGACTTTGAACTCACCAAAAAGAAACCAGATATAAAGCTAGATAATATACTGCTGGCTACTAATGCTGAAATGCTGTCTGAAGTTAACATTGAGGCAGAGAAAGTAATCTATGAGACAAGAATTGATAAAATAGTTTATAATGCTGAACACGATTTAAATGATTCGGAAAATGATGCAACTGATGTATTAAGGAAAGCTCCTCTCCTATCTGTTGACTTAGATGGGAATGTAAGCTTAAGAGGGTCAAGAAATATTAAATTCTTGGTAAATGGCAAAGCTTCTTCTTTTTTCTCTTCTGATGTTGCTACTGCCTTGCAAATGATTCCTGCCAATCAAATAAAGACTGTTGAGGTAATTACTAGTCCTGGAGCAAAATATGATGGCGAAGGAGATGCGGGTATTGTAAATATCATAACTAAAAAAGCAATAATTGATGGTTATAATGCAACCATCAGTACAATGATGGGCACAAAGGTAACCCGTTCTAGTTTGAGCTTAAATTTTGGAAAGGGAAGGTTTGGATTATCCGCAAGAGCTAACATGTATGGTAGCTGGCCAGGAATAATTGGGACTGACACTTATACAAGATTGGATTGGGATAGTGTAGGTGTTGATGGAAATCCTATCAACCCCAATATACTTACTCAGAATGGAGAATCTGAGAATTATTATCAAGGCTACAGAGGTTCTTTAAATGCATTTTATGATGTAAATGCATACAGTTCATTTAATTCATCATTTAAATTTGGAGGAAGGACAAGGCCTACTGAAAATTATAACGACATCGTTTACACTCATGGCACTAACCCGGCTTTATCGGATACTAGTGAATACACATCAATAAAGACAAACAGGACGCTAAATATGGAATGGACAACTGATTACACCAAACAGTTTGCGGATAATGAAAATAGAGAATTAACATTAGCCTTTCAACTAGGAGGTGATATAAATGATGGTAATACGGATATTGATGAAGAAGGAAGATATTTATTCAATCAAAATGATGAAAAAGTAATAGAAGAGACTTTCCAAATAGATTATACCCACCCTTTTGGCTCATCTGCTAAAGACAAAAAAAGCAGTTCAAATAAAAGAGATCGTGGAGAGAGCCAAGGACATGGTAGAGGAGGAAAAAGGGGTGGTGGAAGTACATCAAATACAAATAAAATTGAGATTGGCGGAAAAATAATTAATAGAGATAGAGAAATAGTTTACTCAGATCAAATTAATAACTCATTTAGAAGCGCTGAAGAATTTAATTACAATCAATTAGTTACATCCTCATACCTCTCAACAGAATTTAGCTTACCTCATGGTTTCGGGTTAAAAACTGGCGTTAGGTACGAAAACACACAAACTTCTGGAGATTGGCTTACCAAACCAAATGATTATTTTGAAAAAGGTTATGAAGACATACTGCCTAATTTTGTTTTTTCAAAATCATTTAGTCCAATGCGCTCCATTAAGGTTAGTTATAACCAAAGGATTAGGCGCCCAAGCGTACAGCATATTAATACAAATGAAAACAAATCAGACCCTAGAAATTATACTATTGGTAATCCTAATTTGGAGCCAACTATTACCGAACAATACGAACTAGGAATTAATAGCTTTGGTAAAATAGTACAAGGAAGTACTCAATTATACTACAAGCACTCCTTTAATGTTATAGAGTCATTTCTTGATGAAATTAATGGAGACACCTCAATCTCTACCTATAAGAATATTGGAGAAACCAAACAAATAGGAGGAAGTTTCTTTGGTTCAATTAACTTAAACAAACTTAGTTTCAGAGGTTCATTTGACATCTATAATTATAGCGGACGTGACGCAAGTTTAGGTTATGAAAAATGGACAACACCCGTTCTGCTTTATAGTTATTTTATGGGAGGGAGTTATGATCTAGGAAAAAATTGGAAAATAGAAACTTTTGGGCATTTCCGCTCCCCCAATCAAACAATCCAAGGTTCTACCACCTCATGGTCAATGATAAGTTGTGGTGTCAAAAAAACATTTAAAAATAAAAGAGGTTCTATTGGATTACGAATTATTGAACCATTCCAAAAAGACAAAGAATTCAAGTCTAATTTAGAGGGAGATTCTTTCAGTCAGTCATCAGTTAGAACTATTCCATTTCGTTCATTCGCTATAAGTTTTAAATATACTATTGGTAAACTAAATTTTAAAGACTCCAATAAGAAAACAAATATTAAGAATGATGATGTTCAGCAAGAAGGAAGTGGGGAGTTTTAATAGTCTTAAGAAAAAAGATAAAAAATGTAACCTTTCTGTTTTTTATCCGTAAACGTAAATCATCCTATGCGAAAGCTTAGGCTTTTTTATTCAATAATTATCCTCTTTTCTGCCTTCAAATCATCATACCTATAAAAAAGAGGAATATTAGGTTGTGGCATACTTTCACGTCCTAGTACATCCGTAATTTTAACTAATTTTTTATATAATTATTGCAATATCAATTTCTGATTAATAACTCCATTATCTGTCTGTATTTCCAAAAAGTATATTGCATTTGAATATTCTCCTAAATTTATCTGCTTTTTATATTCTCCAATATAATTTTTTGAGCTGTCCATAAACACAACATCACCAATAGAATTAATTATTTTTACTTGTAAATTTTGAGTGATTAAACTAATAAATTCAACATTAAAAATATCCAAACTTGGATTAGGATAAATATTAATATCATCAATTTGTGTTTGATTAATACTTGTATGAAATTCAACTATTATTTGCATCCACACTGTATCTCCAATACATCCATCAGATGTTGTTTCTATAAAATATATTAATTCATTAGTTGATGTTATAAAATTAATTACAATAGAATCCCCGGAAGGACTTGTATAATTAATACTATTTAATGTACTTCCCCATAAATAAACTGAAGTTGAATTAGAAGGAAATGGAACATAAGATTCTGTTGCTCCTTGAAATACCTGAGAAGCTCCACTAATATTGCTAGATGTAGCAGATGGATTAATCGTTAAGTTAAGGGTTGTTGTAGAATCACATCCATTAGCATTTATTCCTAGCCAAGTCTGTATTCCTGATGCTGTATAGGTAGTGTTATTCCAAGTATAAGAATCACATTCCGTTATCGTAGATGAACTTGTTGTAAATGGATGAATTGTTAAATTAAGAGTTGCTGTACTATCACATCCATTTGAATTAGCGGTTGAATAAGTATACGCTCCATCTGATGTATAGGTAGTTCCATTCCAAGAATATGTATCACACTCTGTAGAGAATGTTGTGGATGTTGTAGATGGATTAATCGTTAAATTTAATATCTCAGCATGCGTACAACCTGATGCATTAGTACTCACGTCTGTGTAGATTCCACTAGCGGTATAGGTAGTGCCATTTACTAACCATATATAACTATCACAAATAACGAGTGTTGCTGTATTAGAAGTAGAATTACTAATAATTAAATTAAGAGTTGCTGTACTATCACATCCATTTGAATTAGCGGTTGAATAAGTATACGCTCCATCTGATGTATAGGTAGTTCCATTCCAAGAATATGTATCGCAAGCTGTTACATTAGAGGTAGATGTTGTAACTGATTTAATAGTTAGGTTTAAGGTGGCTATACTATCGCATCCATTTGAATTAGTTAATTTTGGTAAATTATAAATTCTTACATGACCCGAATTTGAGCCATTTCCATCATTGTAATGAGCTCCAATAGCTACTGTATTGCCATCATCACTTAAAGATACAGAGGAGCCACTGTAATCATCACTTGCTTCTCCATCTATATCATTACCTAACTGATTCCAAGAAACCCCATTGTAGTTGTAGATTCTAACATGGCCAGAATTTGAGCCGTTTCCATCATTTTCAGAAGCTCCAATAACTAATATACTTCCATCACTACTAAGAGATATGGAATGACCACTGTAATCATTAGCTGCTTCTCCATCTATATCATTACCTAACTGATTCCAAGAAACTCCATTGTAGTTGTAGATTCTAACATGACCAGAATTTGAGCCGTTTCCATCATTGTAATGAGCTCCAATAGCTACTATACTTCCATCACTACTAAGAGATATGGAATGACCGCTGTAATCATTAGCTGCTTCTCCTTCTATATCATTACCTAACTGATTCCAAGAAACTCCATTGTAGTTGTAGATTCTAACATGGCCAGAATTTGAGCCGTTTCCATCATTTTCAGAAGCTCCAATAGCTACTGTATTGCCATCATCACTTAAAGATACGGATCTTCCACTGACATCACCAACTGCTTCTCCATCTATATCTTGTCCTAATTGTGAAAAAATAGAAGGGCCGCTATAAGAATATATTCCACTTTGAGTATAAGTCGTTCCGTTCCAAGTATAAGAAACGCATGAATTAATAGTTGTAGTAGAAGTAACGAAAGGGGTAATTGTCAGATCAAGTGTTGCCGTACTATCACATCCATTTGAATTAGTGGTTGAATAAGTATACGCTCCATCTGATGTATAGGTAGTTCCATTCCAAGAATATGTATCACAGGCCACTATATTAGCTGTAGAAGTTGCACTATTATTAATCGTTAAGCTTAATGTAGCTGTACTATCACATCCATTTGCATTGGTAGTTAAATAAGTATACGCTCCGCTTGAACTATAAGCTGTACCATTCCAAGAATATATATCACAGGCCACTACATTAGCTGTAGAAGTTGTACTATTATTAATCGTTAAGCTTAATGTAGCTGTACTATCACATCCATTTGCATTGGTAGTTAAATAAGTATACACTCCGCTTGAACTATAAGCTATGCCATTCCAAGAATATGTATTACAATCTGTTACATTTGACGTAGAAGATGTAGAACTACTAATTGTTAAATTAAGTATTACTGTACTATCACAATTATTTGCATTAGTAAACACTGCAGAATCTATTACAGAAGTAATATAAACTTGTCCATTCCATGTATAGAAATCACATTCTGTTACATTCAATGTAGAGGTTGTACTATTATTTATTATAGCATCAACTGTAGCAATTGCTGAAATACAGGGATCTTGCTGAACCTCCCAGTCATAAAAGAAATAATAGTATCCTGCTGAAGCATTAGTACCTGTTATTGAAATAATATCAGAGATAATATACGGGAATACTGCATTAGCATCATTTCTATATAAATCAGAATTTGGAGCACTTATGCCTAATTGCATATTATTCTGTACTGGCAAACTAAAATTAAGATTTACCCTAAATCCATTAGGAGAAGTTGGTATAAATACTGAAGTGTCATTCAGTACAGCATTACTACTATTTCTCAGCTCTATGGTTCTGTATCCGTCAGAATCAGCATACACTAGCACTGATTTTAAGATTGATGATTTATAATTATCAAAGATTAAATGTCTGTCCCCTTGAAAATAACCTCCTGAACCAAAGTTATTATCAGTAGGACCTACATTTAATATCGGAAAATCATAAGATGATTGCGCATAGTAGGATGTAGTGGTATTTAATATTGGCGTAACAAAAGAATTTCCTGTTGCTAATAAATTAGTAGCAGCTACATCTGAATACCAATTAACATTAGTATTGTTTACTAAAGCAGTAAGGGTAAGTGAGCTACTACCACAAGCAGTCGCCCCCACTGTTTGTAAATTTAAATCAATAATGTTTAGATAATTTATCAATATTAAAGAATCACTTCCATATTGATTTGTAGCGATTAACTTTATCGTATAAATACCGCTATTCTGATAAGTATGCGTAGGGTTTTGTAATATTGAGGTATTTCCATCCCCAAAATCCCAAAACCATGCACTAGGACCGTTTGATGATAAATCAGTAAAATTAATAGTTGTATTACAACTTACCGTATCGCTCAAACTAAAAGCAGTAACAGGTGGTGTTGCAGGAAATATGCATGTCCAATTTGCTTCAAAACCACTTCCATTCACCGCTTGATCGGCATGCAAATAAACCGTTAAAGATCCTCCACTTGAAACTAAAGTGCCGGGACTACCAGTAAGCGTATTGCAATACTGCCCTAATGAATTTGCTGAAGTATCAGCTCCGTCAAAAATTTCTAAATAATCCCAATTACAATTTGTTGATGAAGATGGGGCTTCAATATCAAAACTAGTAAAATTTAAAGTAATTTGACTACTACCTTGAGGGGCTATTGTTATCCAACTGTTATTGTTGTCATAATAGTTTCCGCTAGGCCCTCCTACATCATACAATATCCCATTACAGCCCGTTTGTGTTATACCAGCACCTGATGGTGGCAAAGTAATAATACAAGGATTATTTGGATCAATACTAATAATTGATTGATATATAATACTGTCTACACCTAAAGGACCACTTGCAATTAATGAAACCGTATAAGTACCATAATTTAAATACGTATGTGTTGGATTTGTTGAGGTACTTGTGTTTCCATCACCAAAATCCCAAACATAAGCATTAGAATAATATGAATTATTAAAAAAACTTACATCAGATGGAACATTACAAAATATAGAATCACTATAAGAAAAATCCGCAATTGGAGGTGATGTAATTTGCAAATCAATATTCCACAAACCTCTACCAAAAGTAGCGGCAATTAATTTATTGGATTGATATTGTATTTCTAATTCGCTAACAATAACATTAGGTAGACTATTGTTGTTAAACATATTCCAATCAGTAATTGTAGAATCAGTTGTAAAAACTCCCAAATCGGTACCAATATAGAGACTCTCCAGATTATTACTTTCGTCTAAAACAATACAATTAACAGGTATATTTGGTAAAGTTCCTGAAATATTTACCCATGTATTTCCTCCGTCAATTGTTTTATATACTTTTTCGCCAGAAGTATAGCCTGATAAAGTTACCCAAACCTTATTAGCATCAGTAGGATGGACAATAATATAACTTATAGTTTTATAAGGTAAATTATTAGTTATATTATTCCAATTTGAACCTCCATTTATAGTGGCAAATATATTTGCTCCATCCGAAAAATAGATAACATTACTATTAGATTTTGACATTCCTATTTCATCAATCTTCCCTCCATTAGTTTCGTTATTAGTAATAATATTCCAATTACTTCCACCATCAGTGGTTTTATATAATTCATCATATCCTATATACATGATTTGCGGATCATTTCTATCCAATTCATAAGGAGTTTCCCAAGCACCATTATTAGCAGGAGCAATACTTGAAAAACTATTTCCTCCATTAGTAGATTTTCTAACAGCTCCATAATACACTTCACCATACATGATATTAGCATTAGTGTAATCAATGATACATTCCATGCCATCCCCTCCAATTACAGCATCCCAATTAGCAGCTGTTTTTAAAAAAGTACCATTATCCTGTGATCCAGTAATTACTTTATCCTGTACGGTTTGCGAAACCCCTAAGCTATAAAACTGTGTAATTTGTAATCCATCAGATATATCAGTCCAATTATTACCATTATCAGCTGAAAAATAAAGACCTCCGTCATTTCCTGAATACACGTAATTATTAAGCGGGTTGTATTTCAGTATATGCTCATCAGCATGCATATAAGTTGCTCCACCGCCACCATACCAATGAGTATTAATATTCCAATTAATTCCACCGTCAGTTGACTTCCAGCAATTTACACCACCAACAAAAAGAGTATTTTGATCAGTAGGAGAAACTTCAAAAGCTAAATCATACCAAGCTTGTCCATCAGAGTCAGAGCCTGTAGTTGACCAACCTAATAAATTAGGGCTATTGGCTTGTTGCGTCCAGGTTTGCCCTTCATCATTTGATTTATATACCCCATAAAACCCATTATTATTTCCACCAAACAAAGCATATACTACTGAAGGATTATCTATAGTAACTCCAACGCATGCTCTTACTACAGAATTTGTTGATGGCAATCCTGTTCCGGCTTGAGCCCATGTAATTCCATTATCAGAAGATTTATAAATTGAAGTTGAACCTTTAGATCCCCCATAAATTACATTGGAATTAGTAGTATGAAATTCCATACTTGTTATACTAATAGAAAAAGTATTGGCAAAAGTATTCCCTCCATCCACTGAACGGTAAATACCATTACTTGTAGCAACTATCAATACATTAGGATTATTAGGATCAATCAACACTCTATTTCCTTTATAATATTGAGTTACGTTAAAAGATAAGCCTGTAGTTTGCCAAGTTGTGCCTCCGTCATAGGATTTTAATAAACCATAAGCATAAGTATCTCCACCATCTCGATCACCTGTAATTATATAAATAGTGTCAGGATTTGTAGGGTGTATTGCAATATCAGATACCCCTAAATTTGCTAAAAAATCAGTGCTAGTTTGCCAAGTTTGCCCTCCATTTACTGACTTCCAAAAACCTCCAGCAGGCGCACCTACATAAATAATATTAGCATCTGCTGGGTGAAAAGCAATTGTATTTACTCTTCCTATTCCTCTTTTTCTTCCACTTGATTCTAAAGGGACATTATTTGGTCCTACTTGACTCCAAATATTTGGCGGTAGCATTTTAAATTGATTATTTGACTGCTGAAGACTATTATATTCTTCTAATAACAACTCCGGATGCTGTATGCCATCAGGGAAAACCCTTTGCTCTATAAAATTTTCCCATCTTTTAAATTGCTTCCAGCCTTTTCCTTTTTCTATTGTTTTATTTTCCCAATAGTCGTTAAATTCCTTCTGAGTATCATAAAAATTATGACTTGGATCTTGCATTTTATCAATCCAATTTTGAGCGAATAAGAATTGTGGAATAAGTAGTAGAAATAATAATTTTTTCATTTATATATTTTTTACAAATTTAAGATAAAATTATATTTTAATTAAAAAACCTCATTTTTAAAATAAGGTCTTCCGATAGAGTTTCCTATTGTTCCTTTCTTAAA
The DNA here is from genome assembly GCA_012960805.1 of Flavobacteriales bacterium. Taxonomy (GTDB): domain Bacteria; phylum Bacteroidota; class Bacteroidia; order Flavobacteriales; family BACL11; genus UWMA-0277. The sequence continues at coordinate 9,199 of DUAO01000123.1, forward strand.
TGGCATATTCTTTTTAGTATATAATAGAAAAGAGCAGACTTTAAAACCTGCTCATTAATAATTTATTGTAAAATCAACTTCTTATTAATTACCCTATCATTGGTTACAATTTCTAAAAAGTAAATGCCTTTAGCGTTATTGGTTAAATCAATCTGTTTAGTGTACTCACCAACAAACTGCTCTAAGTTTTCAGTGTATACAACCTCACCAACTACATTGATTACTCTAACTTTTAAGTCTTGAACTTCTTCTGATGTGAATGTTACACTAAACACATCTTTAGATG
>DUAO01000124.1:0-846 GCA_012960805.1 Flavobacteriales bacterium
CAGCTGCACTTTTGGTGTTGACAGCGTTGACTGCACAAACTCAAACAACTACTGCAGCATAATTGTAGTATAAATATAATAAGTTGAGTGTCTAAAGAAAAACCTTTGGGGAGGGTGTTCCTCCCCGATCTTTAGCACAGACGAAATCTCAGGTGCTGAGTCCCAGCACTTTAGCCTAGGAGAAAAGAAATGGCAGACAAGAAAATAACGGCATTAACCTCAATAGGAACAGCAACAGCAAGAGCAGACTTACTTCATCTTATTGATGATGTTGCAGGAACGCCGACAAACAAAAAAGTAACAATTGGTGAGTATGCAAATGCTCTCAATGTACCTGTAGCAATTGCTGATGCTACTGCTGACCTTACCGAAGCAACTCATGCTGGTCGCACGCTTATAATTCCAACTATAGCTTCCTCTGATAAAATATTGACATTACCTACTCCAATAGCAGGTATGACTTTTAAATTTGTCTATGGGCACACCGCCGCTAGTGGAACCTATGATATTGCCATCTCTGCTGGTACAGGAAATACACTTTATTTTGATGGCGCAGTTTGTCACGTTACAGGCACGCCTGTAATGGTATTTTCTGATGGTAATTCAAATGAATTATTAAATATAATTACACCAGGCGGATTTGAAATCAACCTAGTTGCAGTTTCAACTACAGTTTGGATGGTGTCGGGTTGGGTTTTTTCTGCTTCCGCACCTACATTTGCTGACTGATAATCAGTAATTGGTAGTTATTTTTGGGGGAACCAAATTCCCCCAATTTTTTGAAACATAATTAAAAGCGAAACAATATGGAACTTGAAAAGATTAAAAAGAAACGTGAAGAATTGA
>DUAO01000124.1:938-1620 GCA_012960805.1 Flavobacteriales bacterium
GTAACTAATACAGACATTCTTACGATGAGAGGTGCAATTCTTCTTTCTAATGAATTTATTGAAGAAGAAGAAAAACCAGAACCCAAACCACTTTTTCCAGAAAAAGAAGTGGTTGTCAACGATCTAGATAAAGAAAAAGATGGCGGACAAAAGAATAAGTGATTTAAACGCTCTGACTACTACAGCGACAGATGATGCTATTTTGGTTTCTGATACTTCGGCATCCGAAACTAAAAAAATCACCATTGAGAATTTTTTCAATACAATTCCTATGTCTAGTACCGCAGTGGGGAGTGTAACAGTTTCTACTTCAACTCAAGCGTTAGATGGAAAACGACTTTTTCTTTGTACAGGAACAAGTTCTGCAGCTTGTGTTGCGACAATGACAGCTGGAGATTTTACTGGGCAAACAATTACTATTGCTTTAATTGCAACTGTACCTACAAGTTTTAAAGTAACTCCGGCAAATTTTTTAGATCATACTGGAGGATCAAATACTAAAATTAGTATCCCATCAGTTGGTTCTAATGCTACCTTAGTATGGACAGGGGCTAAATGGATTGTAACATCATTGATTGGAAATGCAGTTACAAGTACATAATTAAATAGTGAATATGAATTTATTTGATGATTTAAATGAAAAAAATTATTTACATTTTGCGATGAAGTATTATGATAATCG
>DUAO01000125.1:0-398 GCA_012960805.1 Flavobacteriales bacterium
CAATAAAGGATGGGCATATTCAATTTCAATGGGTAGAAGATGGGGAAATGAGGGATATAAAGATGCATCATTTTATGATGCAAATTCATTGTTTGTTTCTGTAGAAAAAAAATTAAATAATAAGCATAGTTTTAATTTTGCAGGGATATATGCTCCAAATAGAAGAGGAAAATCATCTCCTAATACACAGGAAATTTATGATCTGCGGGATACAAAATATAATGAATATTGGGGATGGCATGATGGTGAAAAAAGAAACTCTCGTGTTAAAAGAGTTGTAGAACCTATTTTAATTTTTAATCATTATTGGACAATTGATAACAAATCATCATTGCAAACTAATCTTGGTTTGCAATTTGGAGAATTGGGAAATAGTCGCTTAGATTATGGAGGAGGTG
>DUAO01000125.1:597-1609 GCA_012960805.1 Flavobacteriales bacterium
AAGATAGAAGTGATGATACACAAATTACTATAAACTCAATATATACAAATGACTTTAATGAAAATATTTCTTTTAGCTCATCATTAAATTATAGAAAATTAATTTCAGATAATTTTGCAGAGATCACTGATATGCTTGGAAGTTATACAGGCTATTTAAATGTAGATTCATTTGATAATCTCCAATATGATCTACAACATCCAAATTTAGTAGTGGCAAATGGAGATATATTTAAATACAACTATACTATACATGCCGATGAATTGACTGCTTATAGTAAAGCATTATTTAAATATGATAAATTAGATTTTTTTATAGCAGGAAGTTATACCAATACTCAATATCAAAGAGAAGGACTATTTGACAATGAAGCAAATACTGGGAATTCACTTGGTATGGGAGATAAAATAAGCTTTACAGGATATGGATTAAAAACGGGGCTAACATACAAGATGTCTGGAAAGCACATTTTTGAATTTAACTCTGCATACCTTCAAAAAGCACCATCAATTAGGAATACTTTTACTAACTCTAGATCTAATCATAATGTTGTTGGAAGTGATGCTAATGGATTAATAAATAATAATCCTATAAGTGAGGAGAAGATAATGGCATTTGATGCAAATTATATATTTAGATCTTCTATAATTAATGGTAGACTAACGGGATTTTATACAACTATAAAAGACGCAAATGAAATATCATTTTATTATGCTGATGGAGTAATTGGATTTCAGGATACAAATGAATTTATTCAAGAAATACTTCAAGGAATTGATAAAAAATATTTTGGCCTTGAATTAGGAATTGAAGCTCAAATTATCTCTAGTGTTAAACTAAAAGGAGCTGCTTCAGTAGGGCAGTATACGTATGATAATAATCCATATTTATATTTAGGGGCTGACAATAATACTGTTCCTATTGGTAGCTCAAATTTGAAGAACTATAAATTGGCTGGAGGACCTCAAAGAGCTTATTCGGTAGGATTTGAATATAGAGATCCTAATTATTG
>DUAO01000126.1 GCA_012960805.1 Flavobacteriales bacterium
TATAATATAAATTATACCACTTGGACATCTGACATAGCATTTAACTGGTGGTTTGCTCCAGGAAGTCAAATGAGTCTAGTTTGGAAAAATGCTATTGATAATGAAGATAACATCCTAATAAATCATTGGGTTGATAATGTTGAAGAATCATTTAACTTAGCTCAACAAAATAGTTTATCCTTAAAAGTTATTTATTATTTAGATTATCTTTACCTTAGAAAATGATAAAAGCCAATAACATACAATATGCTTACGGAAACCTTGAGGTTTTAAAGGGAGTTGATCTTCACATTAAAAAAGGGGAATTTGTAAGTATAGTAGGCGCTTCAGGAGCAGGAAAAACTACTTTACTTCAATTATTAGGCACACTTGATGATGTGCAAGCCGGTTCGCTAATAATAAATAACAAAGAAGTAAATAAACTAAGCCAAAAAGAGTTAGCAAAATTCAGGAATAAAGAGATAGGATTTGTATTTCAATTTCATAATCTACTAGTTGAATTCACGGCTTTGGAAAATGTTTGTCTTCCCGCTTTTATTGCAGGAACTGACAGAAAAACAGCTGAAGAAAAAGGCTTAGCGCTTTTAGAATTACTTGGGTTAAGTGATAGAGCTAATCATAAACCTGATGAGCTATCAGGAGGAGAACAGCAAAGAGTTGCGGTTGCCAGAGCATTAATCAACTCCCCTTCTATTATTTTAGCAGATGAGCCTTCAGGAAATCTGGATTCCAAAAATGCAAATGAATTACATAACTTATTTCTCAAATTAAATAAGGATTTAGGCCAAACCTTTGTAATAATAACTCATAACAAAGCATTAGCAAATTCGGGAAGCAGAACACTTGAAATGAAGGATGGAAGAATAATTTAAACCAAAATAGGCGCTAGGTTTATAGAATAGTTTATTTTTGCACTTTGATGAGATATCAAAACCCACAACTGCTTTATTTCCTATTTGCAATAGCAATTCCGATTCTCATTCACCTTTTTAATTTTCGTAAACACAAAACCATCTACTTTAGTAGTATCCGTTTTTTAAAGGAAATAAAAGAAGATAAACGCAAGCGATCCAATCTAAAAAACTTACTTATTTTACTAAGCAGAATTTTAGCAATTTTCTTTTTAGTTATGGTATTTGCCAAACCATTTATCCCACTTAATAAAGAACATAAACCTACAAAAAATATTTTTATTTATGTTGACAACTCCTTTAGTATGGATGCTGAAAATGAGAATGGCAACTTATTAGCACAGGCTAAAGAAAAAGCCAGAAGTATATGTAAATCCTACCCTACTGAAAGCAACTTTTGGCTCATAACAAATGACTTTTTAGCAAAATATAACAAAAGTGTAAATGCAAATGCAATCGAAAACTATATTGATGAAATTTCAGCAACAGTTTATAGTAAAAATTTAACTCAAATTGTAAACAGACAAACTAGTGCAAATACTAAAAACAGTCATCTTTACATAATTTCAGACATGCAAAATAGTAGTTTGCAAGTAGAAAGCTTAAACATTATAGATAGTACTACCACCCTATTTCTAGTCCCACTTACAGCTAATAAGAACAAAAACCTTAGTATTGATAGTTGCTGGGTAAATAGTCCTGTATTTAGTACTGAAAAAGAAGTCACGCTTTTTGCAAGCATCAATAACCATTCAGATAAAAACATAAATGACCAAGCTGTATTTCTGGAACTAAACGGAAAGCAAAAATCACAACAATACATCAGCCTAAAAGCAAAAGAGCATAAAACATTTAGTTTTACATTTTTGACAGATAACAGTACAATGCAAGTAGGAGTAATAAAAATAAACGACCACCCTATTACTTTTGACAACAACTGCTATTTCACACTAAAAAATACTAAAAAGGTAAATATTCTTTGTGTTAACAAGATAGATCATAACACTGCAATCACTGCCTTATTTGCTGAAGACACTTTGCTTTTTAATTTCAAAAATACTTCAAATAATATCAATTTTAATGCTATAAAACAACAAAATTTTATCATTATAAATGAATTAGAAGATCTTAGTTCTGGATTAATTAACAGCTTGAATGTCTTTGTTAAAAATGGGGGAAGCATAGCTCTTTTCCCCCCAATGAATGCTAATTTAAGTATTTACAACAAGACCTTAAAGCAGTTGCAAATTTCTACATTATCAGAACTAAACATCAGCAAAAGTGCAATTGATAAAATAAATATAAACCATCCTATTTATAAATATGTATTTGAAGGAAAGTTAGCAAAAATTAATTACCCTCAAGTAAATCAGTATCATCAAATTATAACTACAAATAAAAGCAATAGTATTGCTTTACTTACTCAAGAAAATAAGGATGTATTTCTGGAAGTTTTCTCAAAAGAAAAAGGGCTTATCTATCTTTTTAACAGTCCATTAGAAAGTACTTATAATAACTTCAGCAAGCATGCTCTTTTTGTACCTACGCTATTGAACATGGCAACTTCATCCGTAAGAGTTGAGTCTATTTACAACACCATTAGTTCTGAGGATTATTTTAGTAGTTCAGAAATTCAAAATAATACTGGAATTGTACATTTAAAAAATGAAAAGATTGATATAATTCCCACTCAAAAAACACATTTAGGAAAACAAATATTTTTCACTCACAATCAGATTACTGAAAATGGCATCTATTCTATTGAAGTGGATGAAAAAAAGATAGATGCTATTGCTTATAATTATGCAACAGTAGAAAGCGCAACTAACACGCTTAGTATTAGGGAATTAGAAAAATGGAAAAGCAGTATTGGATTAGAAAATATACTAATAATTAATGGAAACACCGCCGACCTAATAGCTACAATAACTAAAACGCAAAAAGGAAAAGAATTTTGGAAAATAGCTCTCATTTTAGCATTGCTATTTTTTGCAACTGAAATATTACTTATAAAACTGATAAAATCATGAATTTACTCATTAAGTCTGCAAAAATAATTGATATCAATTCAAAGTATCATAACAAGATAATGGATGTATTTATCAAAAATGGAAAAATTGAGAAAATCGCAAAATCAATTACATCATCTAAGAAATCAGTAGCTACTGGAAAAGAAATAAAATTTTCTGCGCCAAATTTACACCTCTCTCCAGGATGGTTCGATTTGCATGCCAACTTTTCCGAGCCAGGAAATGAGCAAAAAGAAACGCTCGAAAGCGGTAGTAATGCAGCAGCAAAAGGAGGATTCACTGGAGTAATGATAATGCCGAATACTACTCCAAGTCTTGATAATAAAGGAATGATACAATATGTCCTGAATGCAACAAAAGGGAATATAGTTGATATATTTCCTGCTGGGAATTTAACAATAAATCAACAAGGGAATGATATAGTTGAAATGCATGATATGCACAAAGCCGGTTGCTTTGCTTTTACAGATGATAAGCATTCAATCAAAAGAAATGAAGTGCTAAAAATTGCTATGTTATATTCAAAGGATTGTAATGCCTTAATCATGAATTACCCTAACGAAAAGAGTGTAGCTAATAACGGTTATATGCATGAAGGAGATATCAGTACAAGATTAGGATTAAAAGGAATTCCTGCTTTAGCAGAAGAGATAATGGTAGACAGAGATATTAGTATTTGCGAATACACTAATAGCCGTTTTCATCTTAGCTACTTAAGCACAAAGAACAGTGCTAATAAAGTAAAAAATGCGAAAGCTAAGGGATTAAATATTACTGCAGATGTTGCTCTTCATAACCTTTTTCTAACGGATGAAGCAATAAACAACTTTGATACTAGGTACAAAGTAATGCCCCCGCTAAGAACTACAAAAGATAATAAAGCATTAATTAAAGCACTAAAAGACGGAACAATAGATGTAATAACTACTGACCACAGTCCACAAGATGAAGAACATAAAAAAATAGAATTTGATAATGCCGCAGATGGCATCATAGGATTAGAATCTGCATTTGGTCTTTTAGGAAAACATCTATTACCTTACCTTGAATTAAGTAAGCTAATTGAAAATATTGCTATAAACCCAAGAAAAATTCTAGGGATAAATCAAGCTACATTATCAGAAGGAAATATAGCAAACATCACTTTATTTAACCCTGATTTGGAATGGGAATTTAGAGCTGAAGATATTAAGTCAAAATCACTAAATACTCCATTTATTGGGGAACAACTAAAAGGCAAAGCTTTAGCAATCTTTAATAACGGAAAGTTTAAAGAATGTTAAACTAGCTCTTTAGTTTAGGATCCAAAGCATCACGAGAGGCTTCAGCAATCATATTATAAATAGTAATGGTAATAAAAATTGCCATACCAGGATAAATAATTAACCACCAAGCTTCTAGGTTTTGTCTTCCTAAATTAAGTAATGATCCCCAGGTTACTATGTCATCAGGCACTCCAATACCTAAAAAGGATAAACCACTCTCAATTAAAATTGCAGAAGCAATACCAAAGGCAATACTTACAAATACTGGAGCCAAGGAATTTGGCAATGCATGTTTAAAGATGGTTCTTATGGAAGAATAACCAAGGGATTCAGCAGCTTGCACAAACTCCAAAGAACGGATACGTAAGAATTCAGCCCTAGTAAAACGAGCAATTCCGGTCCAACCCGTAATCCCAATGATAATCATAACAATCCAAATACTTCTTTCCACCACAGCAGTAATAGTAATGATTAATAATAATCTTGGGATAGAATTTAGTAGTTCAATCCCTCTAGAAACAAAAGTATCCATTGGGACACTGACTTCTTTGTTTAGCCATTCAACTTGTATGGCCTTACTAAGTAGCCTAAAAAGCATAGTAATTCCAATTACCACTCCAACACTAATGAGCATAGCAATCATTCCATCTCCAATTCCTTCAGAAAAAGCTTGTGACAGAACATATTTTCTTTGTCCAAAACCATAGAATAATCCCATAAAGATTCCAAATAAGGTAAAGTGGTACTTAATCCTTGGCATTTTAAGTTTAGTGTCACCAAAAAAACCAGCTAATGCCCCTAAAATAATGCCTATAAGTGAAGCAATTCCCATAGAAACTAAGCCAACCATTAATGAAATTCTAGTTCCATGAATTAAGCCAGAAGCTAGATCACGACCAATACCATCAGTACCTAGCTTGTGCCTAAATTTTGAAGGAATATCTATGATTTCTCCTTCAGAGTTCTTAAATCTTTGCTCACCACTTGGTGCAGCATAATCTCTATTATACCTATCCATACTCCCAGCAGAGTAAGGTATAGGAGCCCATACTACTGATGTTAAATTAAGTTGTCGCCAATCTGTAATATCGTATTGTAATACTTGTACAAAATCACCTTTTGCATTATAAATAGAATCAGTTCTGGTTTCACTAGCGAATGCTGGATAAAGTATATTGCCTTCATACTTAGCATAAAGCGGTCTATCATTAGCAATATAAGGGGCAAAGAGTGCAATGAATATTAAAGCAAATAATAAGTATAAACTTACTAATGCAATTTTATTCTTCTTGAACTGAGCCCAGGCATATTTTTTAAATGAAAAATTTTCGTTTGTATTTTGCATAATTCTATTTATATGAAATTCTTGGGTCAACTACTGCATATAGTATATCAGCAACTAAGTAACCAATCATTGTTAAAAATCCTGACAAAGTAAATACTGTAATAATCATTGGATAATCGTAATTAAGTATGGAATTAAAAACTTCAACCCCCATACCTGGGATAGAGAAAATTACTTCAATAATAATACTACCTCCTATTGCCATTGGGAAGATTGCGGCAAAGACAGTAATTATAGGTAATAATGAGTTTCTGAGTGCGTGTTTAAGTATCACCTTACCTTCTCCTAATCCTTTAGCACGAGCGGTACGTATATAATCTTGCGATACAACATCAATCATTCCTATTCGCATAATTCTACTTAAAAAAGCAAATGAGCCGTAAGTATAAGTAATGATAGGTAAAATTAAAAATGGAATTCTGTGTTTTAGTTTCATCCATAAGCTCCAATTAGGGTCAAAAATTGTAGGGTCTTGAATTCCAGAAACTGGGAACCAGCTCAAGTTATCAGGATTAGCAAATTGTAATAATAAAAGCGTACCAACAAAGAAAGAAGGCATAGAATACAATATAAATAAGACTAATGACATTCCTTTATCTGCTACGGAATCTTTTTTGTAAGCTGAATAAATTCCAATAGGTATACTAATTAAGTAAGCTAAGAAAATTGAGATTAATGACAATGAGAATGAGATACCTACCTTTTGCCAGATTTTATCTTGAATAGGCTGGCTATCAATGTATGAGATTCCAAAATCACCTCTTAATAATCCTTTTCTATCTTTTCCATTTCCAAGAAGCCATAAGTGGTACTGATTTTTACTCCCATACCAACTAATAGCAGGAATATAAGTTTTCCATTTTGTTGCATTTACAAATAGGCCTTCTCTTGTTTGCTTAACCTTAGCTAATGAAGTTTCCAAATCTGATAAGAAAATATTTTCCTCTAGTAAACTATTCATTTTTTCAAACTTCAATGCTACAATATTTTTATCAGATGTTTCAAGTAAGCTTCCAATTTCAAAACCAAATTGGTTTGCTGACTCATTCACTGAATTTAAGGACAAGGAAGGATTATTAGCTACAATTACTTTTGCGTCAACTTGCTGATGTGCTTTCTGTAAAGTCAATAAACTAGAGTAGTAGTCTGAAACGGCTTGCCAGTTTCCACTCTGATGTGTAAGCGCTTCAAGATTTGCTTTATGGTATTTGTCTTGCACTTTATAAAGTGTGTCAGAAGCCGCTAGATCAGTAATACTTAAGTAAAAGATAGGCAGATCTAATCCTAATTTTTTTCTTAGTTCTTGTTTTATCTTTTTGGATGCTCCTGATTGCTGTTCGGCCGAACCTTCATTTCCAGCTGCTTTGGACAAACGTTCAACAGGATCACCTGGAGCATTAATGCTAATCACGAATGATAATAGCGAAATAGCTATCAGCATAGGGATAAAGGTTAAGATTCTTTTGAGTGCGTATTTAAACATAAATATTATCTGTTTTTATTGTCCGTTAGTTGGCGCTAAGTTTTTTGAAGAGAATTCTGGTTTCAAATGAAGATTTTGAAGCATAACACCCGGTCTTTCATTATACATTCCTCTATTGTTGAATCGTTTATGTATTGCAAATTTTCTTTTTGTAGCGTATAGGAAAACATAAGGTTGATCTTCATATACTTTTGCTTGAAGTTTTAAGATTGCATTATTATGTACTTCAGGGTCTAAAGTAAGGTTTGCCGCTTCAATTAAGGCATCACTCTCAGCATCACCGAAACCACAGAAATTAGATCCTTTAGTAACCCAAGAAGAAGTGTGCCACAACTGCATAGGGTTGGAATAAGAAGCACTACCTCCCCAACCTCCCATCATACCATCAAAGTTATGATCCATAGCATTTTTATAAAACAGTGTGAAATCCATAGGAGTAGGTTCAGCAACAATCCCGGCCTTATACAAACTTTCTTTTATCATCAATACAATTTCTTTTGATATTGGCGAACTCATATAGCTTAATTTAAAAGAGAATGGGATTTTAACGCCATTAATCATTTTATCTCTGATATTATCTTCATCAGTATCTACCCAACCTGCCTGAGTTAATAGTTCTTTTGCTTTCTCAATATCTAAAGGAATTAATTTTAAAGTATCATTATAGGTGCTTTTAAGTGGAGAAATTAATGAAGCTTGTCTGCTTCCTTTCCCATGCATCATTACTTCAATAATTTCATCAACAGGAATAAGGTAAGCCATAGCTCTTCTTACTTTTTGATCAACAAAAAATGGCTTTTGTTTTATTCCATCTGGTTTCATATTTAATCCCATATAGCTAAATGAATATTGATCTAAAAAATCAGAATCATAATTATTATTAAAATACTCGCGTTCTTGTAATTTCATTAGCTTAACAGTTCCAATTCTAGTTGTTACATCAATTTCCTGATTCTTTAAGGCAAGATAAGAGGACGCATCTTCCGTAATAATTTTAAAAATTATTTTGTCAGGATAAGCTTTGTTATACACTGAGACGCCTTCAGCTCCCCACCAATTTTCTTTCTTTTCTATAGTGATATACTGGCTAGCCTCCCACTGAGTAACTTGATATGCGCCAAGCCCAACTAAAAGATTTGGCTTGTAACTATTGTCTGCATTATTATAACTATTAAAAAAATCAGATAAAATTTCAGTTTCTTTAAAGTTTTCTGATAATAAATCTGAAAAAGTTACATTGTCAAGTATTCCATTTGGGTCCCATAAACTCTTTTGCACCATGTAAAGTTCTGAAAAAATAAATTTATTATCCCAATGAACATTTTGTGCATGCATTGTGAATTTCATAGGATTGCTTGGATCAAGTTCTATACTTTTAATCACAGTAGAATAGTTACTTCTTATTTGTGCATTATTAGTAAGTGGACAAAGCATTAATTTTACTGAGAACGCAACATCTTCAGCATTTAGCTCTGTTCCATCATCCCATAACACCCCTTGTTTAATTTCATATTCAAAGGATAAATTATCCGCAGAAGCAGCAGGCATATTTTTAACTAGCGAAGGAATGTACTCTAGGCTCTCAATATCTAATTTGATGAGTGTTTTTTGGGTGTAGTTAAATATATAACTTCTGATAGTAGAGTTGTCATTAAAAGGGTGTAATCCGTCAGGTTGAATAGTTATATGTGCAATTACTGTATTCTGGGAAAGGTCTCTTTCTTTAACACAAGAGATTAGTATTGTTGATGCAAAGAGGGTTAAAAATATTTTTTTAATCATAATAGGGTTTATGTGTCTGCAAATATAACATTTGGATAAAATAATAAGAGAAATAGCGATTAAAATATTCTCTACGTAATATGTGCTATAAGTATAGATTAGTATACATTTGCAATCCCAAAATTAGTTCATATCTATTGGTTCAGAAAAACTGGAGAGGTGCCAGAGTGGTCGATCGGGGCTCCCTGCTAAGGAGTTGTGCCTTTACGGGTACCGGGGGTTCGAATCCCTTCCTCTCCGCAAAATAAAAAGTTTTGCTTTTTGTTTGTGGTTGTAAAAGTTTTTTACTTTTGCAGTCCAATTTTTTCGGGGTATAGCGTAGCCCGGTTATCGCGCCTGCTTTGGGAGCAGGAGGTCGCAGGTTCGAATCCTGCTACCCCG
>DUAO01000127.1 GCA_012960805.1 Flavobacteriales bacterium
CTCTGAGTGTGATTGTTTGTATAACAGATGATCAAAGAAAAACAATGAGCTCCAGAGAAGGTATGGAAATTTCTAGGAAGACTTCACCACTTTATGAATCTTGGTTGAAAGTTAATGCAAGTCATATTAAGCGAGCTAAAAAAGCTATTAATGAAAGAAATCTTAGGGCATTGGGACTGGTGGCTGAGGAAAACTGTAAGCAAATGCATGAAGTTATGAGGACATCTAACCCTTCAATTAATTATATGACAAATAAAACAATTGACTGTATTAATGCAATAGAAAGTATTAGAAACTCAGGTTTTGATCTTTTTTATACAGTGGATGCTGGACCACAAGTGAAGATTATTTGCAAAACAGAAGATAATGGTTTGATCCAAGAGAGAGTATCTAGCTTGCCTAGTGTTAGGCAAACACTTATCGCAAATATTGGTTATGGAGCTAGGGTAATTAATGAGGGTTAAAAGAACTGCACCTGGCAAGGTTTTTCTATCTGGAGAATATTTAGCTCTCGAGGGGGGGTCGGCAATTATTCTTTCAACAAAACAAAGATCCAGGGTCTCCATAGAAGATCATAAAAAGCCTTATAATCTATTTTATTCCTCCGCCCTAGACCAATATTTTGAATTTAGTGTTAATGATAATTTTGAGGTTGATTGGGTTGAAAACGACCCACAAAGTTTTGGTTTATTTATCTCTTTGGCGATTTGTGAATTGAAAATTAAACCTTCTAAAGCATTAATTTCAATCGACACAAACGAATTTTATTCAAGCGGTAAGAAAATTGGCTTAGGCTCAAGTGCTTCGATTGCTTCTGCAATAATTAATGTTCTAGATGAGTATTTTAATTTGCAATTATCTGAATCAGCAAAAATACAAAAAGCTGTCAATATTCATGCTCTTAGCCAAGATAATTTTGGTAGTGGATTGGATGTTATTGCATCTTGTGCCGATAGTGGTGTAGTTGAGTGCAATCTTAAAATGGCGAATGAGCATAAATGGAGGAGTCTCAAATGGCCATCAGACCTATATATAAAAGGAGTGATTACAAGCGATCAAAGCTCAACAAAGATGATGATTGAGAAATATAATCGTGGTAAAGACTCTAACCAGATCTTTTTCAATAAATTGTATTCAGAGATAAATCATTTACTAAACCAAATTTCAACAGCATGGGATACACAAAACTCAGCAAAGATCATAGAATTAATGCAGGAATACAATACTTTTGTTAAGCAACTTAATGAAAAATTTAATTTAGGAATTTTCTCAGATGAGCATAAACGGCTTATAGAGCTTGCTAGAAGTGCAGATATTTTTTATAAACCTTCTGGAGCTGGCGGTGGTGACCTTGGTCTGGTAATCACTAATAGTGAAAAGAAACTGACACATTTTCTCTCGGTACTATCTGATAGTAATTTCCCAGTCATAGATTTAAGGTAGGGGTAAACCATATTATTTATGAGTAATAAAATAGATGATTGATAAAGTAAAAATAACGGTTGTTGGTGCTGGGTATGTCGGTATGTCACTTGCGGTATTATTTGCACAAAAACACAATGTTG